>CAZKYN010000155.1:0-8229 GCA_964556675.1 uncultured Syntrophaceae bacterium | reverse complement strand
GTTGGCCGGCTTGGTCGCATCGTAATAGTGGCTGTTGATGCACCCGTATCTTGTCTTCCTTGCGCCGCTTCCCGTCGAGAGGAACACGATATCTTTTTTATGGCGGCCCATTATGGTGAACTTCTCCGCAATCGCCTTTTCCATTTCAAAGACATGGCCGGACGAGGGGAACTCCTCGATCCAGGCCTGTCCGCGGAAGCCGTCGATAACCAGCATGGCCTCCCTTTTCGCTTTGCCGGTGATGACGAGCGCATCGAATCCCGCGTACTTCAGGTAAGCCCCGAAATGGCCCCCGAAGTTGGAGACACCGGGGATGCCGGTCAGCGGCGACAGGGCGATTGCCATGCACTTGCTTGTGCCGGGGAACTGGGGGATTCCACCCAGGGGTCCCGGCGACAGGATAAGGGGATTTTCAGGGTCGCCGGGGCGAGTTTCCAGCGTAGTGCCCCTGTGGAGCAGGTATAGTCCCAACGAACGGCCCCCGATGAAAAAATCCCTTACCTCGGGTTCCAAACCGGCCGGCTCAATGGCCCCGGTGCCTAGATTTACATGCAACAGCTGATTTGTGTAACCGCGAACTAGCTTTGTTTTTGAAAAATTCATTCCCTGTCCTTTGCGCAATCGTAGAAAACTACCTGTTTTTTTAGGGGCGTAAGATAGGACAACAAACCTTCATTGTCAATGAATATCGAAGGTTGTGGAAGGGGTGAGTTGCCTTATTTTTCCAGGGAGATGATGCCCTCTTTCAGGGCATATTTGATCAGTTCCGCCGTGCTGCTCAGGTCCAGCTTCAGCATGATATTGCGGATATGGGTCTGGATTGTGCTGGAGCTGATCTTCAGGACGGCGGCAATCTGGCGCGTAGTCTTCCCGTCCGCCAGGAGGCGCAGGATCTCGCCTTCGCGCTTCGTCAATGTCGAAGGCCTCCTGCTTTGAATGCTATTGGCGCTGTCGGCGACTGCATCGGGGATCCCCGGGCTGATGTAAAGATGGTTGGCGGAAACCCGGCGGATGGCCCCTGCGAGTTCGTTGAAGGCGCAGTCCTTCAGGAGATACCCGGATGCGCCAGCATCCAGCATCCCCGTCACGAAGCGTTTGTCCGAATGCATGGAGAGGGCGATGATTTTTATGGCCGGATTCTCGGAAATGATCCGGCGAGTGGCGTCGATGCCGTTCATGCCCGGCATGGTGATATCCATTATGACGATGTCGGGGAGGAGCTTTTTGGCCAGCTTAATCGCCACCTGCCCGTCTTCGGCTTCAGCCACGACTTTCATGTCGTTTTGCTTGTCGATCAGGATGCGCAGGCCGTCGCGAACTATCTTGTGGTCGTCTACGATCAGGACTTTGATGCTCATGCTACAATACTCTTCTCCGGTTCAGCCGCGGGCAGGCTGAAGCAGAACCGGGCGCCCCTGTTGACCCTGCTTTCGGCCCAGATGCGCCCGCCATGCCGCTGGATTATCTTCTGGACAATTGCGAGGCCTACGCCCGTTCCCTCGAACTCCGACTCGTTATGAAGCCTCTGGAATATGGCAAAAAGCTTGTCATAGTCCTTCATCTTGAACCCCGCCCCGTTGTCATTCACATAGTATACACAGAAATCAAGCTTTCTGTAACCCCCCACCTCAATTTTCGGCCTCCTCCTCTTTCCCGAGAACTTAATGGCATTGGAGATCAGGTTGGAGAAGACCTGCTTCACCAGCACGGGGTCGCCGATGGATTCAGGCATTTCCCCGATCTTAAAATCCAGCCTTGAACCCGGGGAAGCCAGCTTGAGCCGGTCATAGGCATCGGAAGCGATAGTGTTCATTTCCAGCCTGGACTTTGCCAGCTCCTGGCGGGAAACGCGCGAGAGCATGAGCACCCCGTTGATCAGTTCGTCCATCATGACAACATTGGATCTGATCAATTCGAGGAAACTCCGGCCGTTCTCGTCCATTTTGTCCCTGTATTCGCCGATTATCATCTCCGAAATGCCTTTGATTGCGGCGAGCGGTGCGCGCAGGTCGTGCGAGATCGAATAGCTGAAGCTTTCCAGCTCCCTGTTTGTCGCCTTAAGCTCGTCGGCTTTCCGCTCCAACTCGGCGTCCCTCTGTTTGTGTTCCGTGATGTCCCGGACCGCGCACATTATCCCTTCTGGCCGGCAGCCGTTGCCGACGGGGATCAGTGTATATTCAAAGTGCCTTTCGCTCTGATTGAGGGTAAATTTCCCTTCTCCTTTCACGATCACGTTTTCATCTATGACCTGGTGGATTTTGGGGTGCAGTTCCTGAGTCATTTCGGCATTCAAGCCGATGTCCCTCCATTTGCAGCCCATTATGTCTTCCTTTTTCTTCCCCAACAGCGCGGCCCCCTTGTCGTTCACGTAGGCATACGTCCCGTTCACGTCGAAAAGAAAGATATAGTCCGGAAAAGCGGAAAGGATCTGGTCGAGAACCTTGGCATGTTTTTCGAGCTCGAAATTGACCAGTTCCAGCTCCGATTCCCGCCGCTTCTGGTCGGTTATGTCCAGCATGGTCCCGACTACGCGGGTGGCTTTGCCCTCCTGGTCCCTGCAGATATGGAACCTGTCCCGGATAAATGCGTAACTGCCGTCCCGCCGCTTGAACCTGTACTCGTTTATGGACCTGACGAGATCGCTGTCCCTTGCCTCGCTTATGCAGGCGAGGACTTTGCTCCTGTCGTCCGGGTGGATCTTGTCCATCCACCAATCGAATATTTTTCTGCCTCTGCGGGGCGGATCGCCGAACATCGCCGAATAGGTTTCATTCCACCTGATCGTGGACTGCATAAAATCGACATCATAGATCGGCTCATTGGCGGCATTGATCGCCATCATATGGCTTTCATTTATGTTTTGGAGGGCGGTTTCGATGCGCTTCCTGTCGGTGACATCCAGGAATATCGAGAGCAACAGGTCCTGCCCCTCATGCCTGATCATTTCGAATGACCACGAGGTCTCCCGCAATTCGCCGGATTTCGTGCGCAGCCTCAAAGCATAATTGCGAAGCGAGCCTCTTTTCTTCAGGTCGCGGACCATGCGGGAGCGGTCGGCGGGGTTGTCGTATATTGCCAGTTCACGGGTCGTCCTGCCGACCACTTCCTCCCGGCAGAAACCGGTAAGCTTCAGGAATTCCGAATTGACGATAAGGAGCTTTCCGTCCTCGAGACCGGAAATGACCGAAGCGGCCGGGTTGGAATGGAAAGTCTTGATGAAGAGTTCTTCCAGCCTGATCCTCCGCTTTTCCTCGAACTGGCGCTGAAGCCTGGCATGCAGGGCCGGGGCTATGAATTGGACAATTTTTTCCAGCGCGAGCACATCCTTCTTTGTGTATGGTGTTTTTTTGTCGACAACTTCGATAAAGCCGATTGCCTGGTCCTGGTAAAGAATGGGCACGGCAAGCGCCCTTTCAGCCTGCATGCAGCCGCGGTGGACATTCCTGCGCCGGTCCAGAATAAGGCTCTTCTTTTCTGTTATCGAACGGGTGCACAGGCATGTCTTCCACTCACTTCTGGGTATCGACATGGAGCCGCCCCAAAAGCGGCATTTCGACCTGACGCTCTTCGTAATGCAAGGCGCAACCGCGGCGCCGTTCTCGTCAATATAGGCGAAGACGCCGTCCAGGCTTTCCGATATATCCAGGACTGTGTCGAGGACCTCTCCATACATTTCATCGTGGGGGGTGGTAAGGAGAATGCTTGCGATCCTGTTTTGGACTTCCAGTAAATCTTGTTTCATCTTGAATCTTACATCTGCGAAAATTCGGATAATTTTATTCGGGAAGGAATTACAAATCTATCAGGGGAAACCTGATTTTAAGCTGCTCCAGGGGATGAGGGCAATTAGCGGCGCCGAACCGCCCTCGGTCACACGATTATAGAGCCGCGAGGGTATATGGGAATACTTTGAGCGGCGGGTTTGCTGCGCAAATTGAGCAGATGAGCGCCTTGAACAGCTTTAAACTCCTCCGCCCAGGGCCTTGTATAAGTTCACCAGGTTGGCAAGCCGGGCGAGCCGCAGCGATATCAGCGCCTGCTGGGAGGCATACATGGAGCGCTGCGAGTCCAGCACGCTCAGGTATGTATCGATTCCCTTCGAGTACCGGAGGTTGGAAAGCCGGTAACTCTCCGCTGCGGCGAACACCAGGTCCTGCTGAGCCCTCAACTGGTCGTCGATAGTGCCGCGCAGGGCCAGAGCGTCGGCCACTTCCCGGAAAGCAGCCTGGATCGCCCCTTCGTATTGGGCGACGGCTATGTCCCGCTGCGCCTTGGCCGCCTGGACATTATACCAGCGCGATCCGGCATCGAAAATCGGCAGGACGATCTGCGGAACGAAACTCCACGTCTTGGCGGGCCCTTTAAACAGGCCGGAAAGGTCGTCGCTCGTGGTTCCTATGGCCGTGCTGAGGCTTATCCGCGGGAACATGTCGGCCCGCGCCGCGCCGATATTGGCATTGGCCGCCTTCAGGAGATTCTCCGACTGCAGGATATCCGGGCGGTTCAACAAGACTTCGGACGGCAGCCCCGCGGAGAAATCCTGCAGTACGGCCACCTTGTCCAGTTCGTCAGGCAAAAGATCCGCGGCAACCTGCGAGCCCGCCAGCAGGTTGATCGCATTTTCGTCCACGGCCACCAGACCCGTAAAACGCGCAATATCGACCCGCGCCGTCTCGACCCTTGTCTGGGCCTGGCGCAAGTCGAGCTCGGAAGATGCGCCCACTTCATAGCGCCGCCTTATAACCTTGTAAGTTTCCTCCTGGGCGGCAAGTGTTGCCCGGGAAAGCTTCAGGTTTTCACGGTCCGAGGCCAGGGTCAGGCAGGCGTTGGCAACCTCCGCGATCAGGACCGTCTGGGCGCTTCGCCGGGCCTGCTCGGTGGCGAGGTAAAGCTCCAGGGCCTGGTCCTTAAGGCTGCGGATCCGGCCGAAGAAGTCTATCTCCCAGGCGGTGATGCCCAGGTTGACATTATATAATGACGTGGTCAGGGGCTGACCCGTTCCGGAGAGGATCCCCGGGACCCGCTCCCTGCTGAAGGTCGCGGAAGCATCGACCTCAGGCAGCAGCCGGGCGCGCTGGACGCGGTAAATCGCCCTGGCCTGCTCAATATTCAAGGCCGAGACCCGCAGGTCTCGGTTGTTGGCGAGCGCAATTTCGATTACCTTCCGGACCTGCTCGCTCTGGATGAAGTCCTGCCAATTGACGCCGGACCCGGCGGGTCCGGCCGTCTTCCTGTACGCAGGCCCGTTCGGCCATTCGGACGGCACCGGCGCCTCCGGCCGATTGTATTTCGGGGCCAGAGTGCAGCTGCAGAGGAGGAGAAGTAAAATGACGATCGCGAGAATTCTATTCATTTTCCTTGTCCTCTCTGTTTTCCGGCCTGGGTTCGGGCCCGGGTTCGGGCGCAGATTCAGCAGCCGGTTTTGATTTCCTGAACTTCCCGCTCAGCTTCCGAAAGATGGATAAGGAGGAAATCGACTCCTTCATGCCGGAGGCGATATCACCGGGAGCGCCGCCCTTTCCGCTGCTTCCGTTCTTCCCGAAGGTCTGTTCTATCAATACATAGAAAAGGGGCGCAAAAAGGATCACCAGGAATGTGGCGGTCACCATGCCTCCCAGCACGCCGGTGCCGATTGCGTTTTGCGCGCCTGCCCCGGCTCCGGTCGTTATTGCGAGGGGCAGGACGCCGAAACCGAATGCCAGCGAGGTCATGACAATCGGCCGGAAACGCAGCTTCGCCCCCTCCAGCGTGGCCTCCACGAGACCCATTCCTTTCTCAACCCCTGCCTTGGCAAACTGGACAATCAAGATGGCGTTCTTGGTCGTGAGTCCAAGAGTAGTGAGCAGCCCGATTTGAAAATAGACATCGTTGGGCAGCCCTCTCAAGCTGGTGGCGATAACGCCCCCGATGACGCCCAGGGGCAGCGCCAGCAGGATCGAAATGGGAATTGGCCAGCTTTCATACAGCGCCGCCAGGCACAGGAAAATGACGAAGATCGAAAAGGCGTAAAGCAGCGGGGCCTGCGAGCTTGACATCCTCTCCTGATAGGAGAGTCCCTGCCAGTCATAGCCTACGCCCTGCGGCAGCTTCCTGACGAAATCTTCCATGGCCTTCATTGCCTCGCCGGAACTCCTGCCGGGGGCGGATTCGCCGACGATGTTCATCGAAGGGAAGCCGTTGAAGCGCTCCAGCTTGGGCGAACCCGATGTCCAGCGGCCGGAAGCAAATGATGAGAAGGGGACCATCTTGCCGGAACTATTGCGCACGTGCAATTTCCTGAGGTCGTCAGGCAGCATGCGGTATGGCGCATCGGCCTGCGCATAGACCCTCTTGACGCGCCCGCCCTGGATGAAGTCGTTTACATAGGCGCTGCCGAACGCAGCCGATATGGTGTTGTTAATCAATGGGAGCGGCACCCCCAGGGCCCCCGCTTTGGCCCAGTCCACCTCGATCCGGTACTCGGGCACGTCCTCCAGCCCGTTGGGCCTCACCTTGGTCAGCACCGGGTCCTTCGCGGCCATGCCGAGGAGCTGGTTGCGGGCATTCATCAGGGCCTCATGACCCAGGCCGCCCCTGTCCAGCAGCTGGAAATCGAAACCCTTTGCCTGGCCCAGCTCTGTGACCGCCGGAGGCGAAAAAGCGAACACCATGGCATTGCGGATCTGGGAAAATTCCCTCATGGCCCTGCCGGCTACGGGGCCCACTTTCAAATCGGGCTTGTCCCTGAGCTTCCAATCCTTCAGCTTTATAAAGGCCAGTCCGGCATTCTGCCCGCGCCCGGAGAAGCTGACGCCGGATACGGTCATCACGGCTTCCACTGCGCCCTTTTCTTTTTGGAGGAAATATTCCCTTACCCTGTTCAATATCACGTCCGTCTGTTCCAGCGTTGAATTGGCGGGAAGGAGCGCCTGGACCATAAGGATGCCCTGGTCCTCATCCGGCAGATATGCGGTCGGCATGCGCGTATACAGGACGCCCATTGCCGTGACGATCAGGATGAAAATAATGAGAAAGCGCTTTTTTCGGGACAGTGAATGGCGTACCAGGCTGAGGTACTTGTCCCTGGTCTTGAAAAAGAACCGGTCGAACCATCTGAAGAACGGCCTCAGGAAAGATATGGAGTATTCAGCCGGCTCGTGTCCCGCCGGCACCGGTTTGAGGAGCGATGCGCACAGGACGGGCGTAAGTATCAGGGCCACGACCACGGAAAGGAGCATGGATGAGATGATCGTTATCGAGAACTGGCGGTAGATGACTCCGGTGGACCCGGTGAAGAAAGCCATGGGCCCGAAGACCGCCGAGAGGACGAGCCCGATGCCGATCAGCGCGCTCGTGATCTGGTCCATGGACCTGGCCGTAGCCTCGCGTGGGGACAGCCCCTCCTCGCTCATTATCCTCTCGACATTTTCCACGACGACGATCGCATCATCGACGAGCAGTCCGATGGCTAGCACCATCGCAAACATGGTCAGCATGTTGATCGAGAACCCGAAGGCCGACAGGACCGCGAAAGTGCCCAGGATAACGACCGGGACCGCTATGGTCGGGATAAGGGTCGCCCTCATGTTGCCCATGAAAAGATACATGACAAGAAAGACCAGCAGGATCGCTTCGAACAGAGTCTTGACGACCTCGGAAATGGCAACTTTTATGAAAGGCGTAGTGTCATAGGGGTAGACAACCTTCATTCCGGCCGGGAAGAAGTGGCTCATTTCCGCGAGCTTGGCTTTGACCGCGTCGGCCGTGTCCAGGGCGTTGGCTCCGGCCGCCGCTCGGATGGCCATCATGGCCGAGGGCTTTCCGTTAAAAGAGGGCTGGATGTCATATGTGTCCGTTCCCAGTTCCACCCGCGCTATGTCCCCCACCCTGACGATCGAGCCGTCGGGGTTGGTGCGGACAGGGACCGAGGCAAACTGCTCGGGGGTCTTGAGCATGCTCTGCACGACTATGGCCGCATTCAGGCGCTGGCCCTTGACCGCCGGCGCCCCGCCGAACTGGCCGGCCGACACCTCGGCGTTATAGGCTTTGAGGGCAGCGGTCACGTCCTGGACGGTCAACTGGTAGTCGGTGAGCTTGTCGGGATTGAGCCAGATCCGCATGGCGTACTGGCTTCCGAATATCTCTACTTCGCCCACGCCCGGGACCCTGGAGAGCACTTTTTCCAGGTTGGACACCGCGTAATCCCGGAGGTCATCGCCGTTCATGCTGCCGTCTTCCGAGATCAGGCCT
>CAZKYN010000154.1:0-8249 GCA_964556675.1 uncultured Syntrophaceae bacterium | reverse complement strand
AGTGTAAACCATGTACCTGTACTGTTTTGTAAACTATGTTACTATATTGCACCAAGGTGTCACCCCCGCGAAAGCGGGGGTCCAGGTTTTTTGAAGTATTGTTGAAACCGCCCTGTTTCACCACCCGCGCCTTAATCGCCCAACCGCAATTCTCTTTACCACCTGATATATTTTCCTGAAACCAGGAACAGGCTTGACTTTCCCGCGATCCAGGCATATTTGCTATTGAGTACAATTGCACACTCAAGTTCGACATCAGACCTGTCCGGAGATGACGATGCCCAGGAGACCATTCGCAAAGGCCGCAACCGCCGTTCTCATACTCTTCCTTTTTTCCGGCTGCGCCGCCCACCACAAGATTGAGTTCAAGAAGATCCCCGAACCGCCCCTTTCGGCAAAGTTGCGGGTGCTTGTCCTGCCCGTGACCGCTTCCCAACCCCGGACATATTGGGCCCTCTCCGCCCTCTCCGCCCTCTCCGCCCTCTCCGACGACGAGTATGCAAAGCTCTCGTATTCAATGGTGAGCGGCATCCTCCAGCAAAAAGGGATATACGAAGTCGTCCTGCAGGCGGATCTCGCGAGGGCGCAGGGAGACGAGAAAATCGCCGGGTGGCAGTGGACGGCGGGCAATTATTCCCTGGCCCGCGGGGCGGCCCGGGCCGTCCGCGCCGATTACGTCCTCGTCGTGGAGCGGGGCGCGTCCACCCTCATGTACTGGAAAATGGTCCTGATCAACAGGAAAACGGGGAAGAAGTACACCGCCTCCGACCATGTCTCGCGAAGGCAGGACACTGAAGGAATGAGAAAGGAGTACCAGAGGGACATAAAGGAGGCCTACAGAGATATATTCCTGTCGGCCAAGGCCGACCTGTTTGAAACGGCGGTCCGCAGGGGGAAAATAGCCCTGAAGACTGAAAACGGGAGCAAAGGCGGAATCAAAAAGGCCCAGCGCCCTCCCGAAGCCCTCCCGGGCAAAACGGACCAGACGGAAATCACCGGGAAGCCCCCGGACAGGCATCCGGGCAGGACAAGGCTGGTGGTCTATGACTTCGATTCCGTTAAACACCTGGAGGTCGCCTCCCTGATCCTCTCCGACGCCCTGCGCGAAGAGCTTCACAGGAACGGCCGGTTCATCCTGATAAGCCGCGAAGACCTCAATCATATAATGCATGAAATCAAGCTGCAGAGATCGGGCCTGGCGGACGAGAAGCGGGCGGTGCAGCTCGGCAACTGGCTTGCCGCCAACGAGATAGTCACCGGAAAGCTCGCCCTTCTGGGCAACACTTACGTCTTGACCGTGAAGAGGACGGACATGGGCACGATGGAGGCGATCGGCATGGGCTCGCTGAAGTGCCCTGTGGGCAAAGAGGAGAGCCTGCTGGCCGGCATCCCCGAGATCGCCGGGAAAGTCGCCGGAAAGCACTGACGGCGTCTAAATTTTTTGCTGTCCGTTCCCGCAGTTTTCTATTAAATTACCTGCAGGAGGTCCCGAAATCCGGGCTTCCATACTTTCATCTTGACATTTCGGGCCGAATTCTTTAAAAAATCGCTTCTTTCGACAATTACTGGGGGATCGTCTAGCGGCAGGACTCTAGACTCTGGATCTGGCTACCTAGGTTCGAATCCTAGTCCCCCAGCCAATGGTCCCATCGTCTAGTGGTTAGGACGCTGGCCTCTCACGCCGGAAACCGGAGTTCAACTCTCCGTGGGACTACCATAAATAAAGAAGAGGGGTTACGAATGATTTCGTAACCCCTCTTCTTTTTCGTGCTAAATTCTGGCAAAGGCCGGATGAAACAGATTATTTGTAAAATTTTTTAATAAGCTTTGATAACTTCTTCTCCTTCGCCTTCCGTTCAAGACGTGACCGCACATCCACCTTTGAATCAAGAAATGATACCTCGCTTCTCATGCTCAGATAATTCTCATATCGTGCATGATCGATCCTTCCATCATCGAGAGCCTTCCTGACCTCGCATCCCGGTTCTCCAAGGTGGGCGCAGTCATTGAATCTGCATCCCCTTCCTATCTCATAAATGTCCGCGAATGCGCCATTGACGCTGTCTTTATCCGCCCAGAGCCCAAGTTCCTTCAGTCCGGGGGTGTCAATGAGCATCATGCCGCCCTCAAGAAAGAAGATTTCTTTGTGGGTTGTTGTGTGCCTGCCTCGCAGGTCATACTGCCTCTGGACCCCGGTCCGGGCAATTTCCTTTCCCAGCATGGCATTGATGAGGGCGGACTTCCCCACGCCGGACGGACCTGTCAAGGCGACTGTGGCCGCGCCGCAGCTTTCGATCAGTTCATTGAGGCCCTCTCCTGTAAACGCGCTTACAAGATGGACCGGCAGGTTTGCACAAACACTTGCCTCGCGCAATGCCTGTCCCCTGTCCCGGCACAGGTCTGATTTGTTAAGGACAATCACGGGCCTTATAGCGCCTTCTTCTGCCATGGCGAGATATCTTTCAATGCCCCGCATATTGAAATTCCTGCCCCCGTCAAGGGCGTTGACTATGAAAAGCATGTCAATATTGGCTGCTATGATCTGCTCACCGAGTTGGCTTCCGGCGCTTTTGCGGGAGAAGGAGCTTTGCCGTGCGAGGACTTTCTCTATAATATATGTCCCGTCGCTTTCGATCATGGCAACCCAGTCGCCGATTGTCGGGTAATCGGATCTTACTGCAGCCCTGTAATGAAAGAGGCCGCTTATCTGGGCCGGGCATCGGCCGCCTGTCGTAAACACGTCATAAAGATGGTGCGTCTCACGGACTATCCTGCCGGGGACAAGACCCTGTTCCCTCAGAGGTGAAAAATCCCGTTCAAAAAACGCGTTCCATCCAAGTTGATTCAGATCCATGGTCTTATGAGAATCTTTTAAATTATTCTTCGTCATATTTCTGGACATAGTTATCTCCGTATATACGTTTCCTGTGAAATGAATTAAATGCAACGATGTATTAAACGGATGTGTGTCCTGTTCTGATTTACAGAGGAAATAAAAAGATGCTTCTGCAGGCGGGATTATCTAATAATTCAAAAGATCTGATTAATAAAGATATCCCCAGAACAGGAACACCTTTACTTCAATTTTCAACATGAAACCCTCCTTGATTTGCTGGTAGCTGGATTTATGCCTGATATATTTCCCAATTGTCAAGGCAAAAAGGGTAATTTGCTCAACGGCGGGTCTCAGGGGCAGATCTTTTTTTGGAAACCTGGGGACACCATACTAGTTTTATTCTAATTATAGACTGAATGGTGCAGGCCAAAATAGGATATCTGAACTGGTATGATGTCCCTTGAATTTTTCATTCGATTTTCCCAGCACTAAATAAGGAAGTAACATAATCATTCTAAAGAATTCTAAAAGAGGGGATCTGTAATGAGCTGAGTTTTTTAAGTTGTTTTGATTCCGCGTTATAGATTTGCAGAAATCATTTAGTCGTTAAACAATCCTGCGCAAAATGTAAGAAAATAACCTGGACGTATCATTTTCCAGAATTAGATAAAATGACTGCTTTCATTAACAGCAGCACCGACGAGATAATCGGCACATTAATGGCGCTTGGGATTCATCACACATGAAAAACGATAGCTCTTCCGCAAAAAAAAGCATTTGCATAGGAATAATTCGTGTCAATTAAGGTACGACCATCAAGACCAATATATAGAGTTTTTCCATCAATCCCAACGGCTGCCATACCATTTTGGAAATCGCCGGCCCAATCATAGTTATTGTTTATTCTCAACAATCCGGTTTTGTCGATAAATCCCCATTTACCTTCAAATTGGACGGCTGCTAATCCGGAAGAGAAATTACTGCACAACTCAAATCTCTCCTCAATGACAATATCGCCATTCTTATTCAGAAATCCCCATTTGCCATTATTTTCAAAAGGCGCCAGTTCCTCTTTGAAATTGTTGTGTCCTTTAAAAGGATGTTGAAAT
Organism: uncultured Syntrophaceae bacterium; assembly: GCA_964556675.1. Classification (GTDB taxonomy): domain Bacteria; phylum Desulfobacterota; class Syntrophia; order Syntrophales; family UBA4778; genus JBDKTK01. The sequence goes on along the minus strand of CAZKYN010000154.1, from coordinate 4,304 downwards.
GCACGGCGACCACTATGATCGATATATCCGAATCCTCCATCGATAACCACACTTGCCAGACCATTTGAAAATGACAATGCGCCATCGTACCACGTGTCGCACAATACGGACCCATTTTGATCTATAAAATTATATTTTTCCCCCCTTCTAATTAGTGCTAAGTTTTCATTAAATGGTAGTGCGTCATCATACATGGGCTTAATTATCCAGTTTCCTTGCTTGTCAATATAGCCGAATTTGCCTTCATATTTGACGCAACCGCAATCTTCTGAAAAATCACTGAATGAGAGGTCGTATACAGGTTCCACTATAAACTTGCCTTCCCTGTCGATGAAACCGCATTTCCCATTTATTTCGACACAAGCCAATCCCTCGGAAAAGCTCCTAATTTCATCATACAGGGGTTCGCAAATTGTATTTCCGTGAATATCGATAAAGCCCCATTTCGATCCTGATTTTATTCCGGCCAGATCTTCCGAAAAGTCTAATCCGCAATCGTAAATGCACGGAATTACTTCTTCACCTTGCAAATTAATGTAGCCGATCCTCATCTATTCTATTCTCTTTTTAGATTATCCTGGCTATCCAAATCTGCGACTTTCGTATATGTATGGGGAATAAACATGAATATTGACTCATCAATTATGAAGGACACGAATAAATAATTATCGAGATCTCCGGATAAAGTGAAATTTTGGACACTCTTCTTTAAATTGGCAATCATAGCCTCTGGAAACCTGGGGACACCATACTAGTTTTATTCTAATTATAGACTGAATGGTGCAGGCCAAAATAACTCTGTATGTCAATGCGCCTAAATGCAACGCTTTAACCCTTCTACACCGCCATCTATACTGCTCCAGACACGAGACCACTTATCCACTAGTTGATCCAACTCGCACTCGAGTAAGTCGATGTTGGCATTCGTTTCTAACACTTTACCGAGGCTTATGCTATTCCCCTCGCATTCAACTTCTCCCAGCTTTTGGCATTTCTCTTTTAATATATTTCGAACAGGCGCACTGGATGTTTGATAAGAAATCGCAACAGAAGATTGAGGATTTGCATTCTTCCGCTCTATGTAAAAAGAAAAAAAGATAACATTCAATGGAGAATCCTGCTCAAAACCTCCAATAGTCCATCCTATGCGAGCCCATTCTTTAGAGTTGTTTTTTTTATCATTATCTTGCGATATTGATTTGTCCTTTAATCTTGTATTCATAGATCCACTCAAATCATCTATCTTGCTATCCAGGACTTTTTTTATTCGTCTCATTATCTCTTGTTCAAATTCTTGAATGACCCACTGCGCGTCGAGATATTTTGACAAACCTTCATTCATGAATTTTCTTTTTATTTCGTCCATATCTAAATAATATTCCTTTCCGTCAGTGGTGCAATTTAGATATTCAATCGTCCTCGAATCGTATCGATCCGATAGTAAGCAATCGTATTTCAAAAGCTTTTGTTCAACAGCACCCGCCAAAATCAACATTAATGCACATACCAGAGGCTTTTTCACAGACCCGTCTATCACCATTCCCCGCAGCCCCTTGCATACCTCTTCCCATTTTAAAACTTTAAAGCTATCTGCCTTGTTGTATGATTTCTTCTCTGCATCTGTTACAAGCAATTCGTAGTGCTTGATATTCTCTCTGAAATTACTTTCAATATAATCATAATATCCATCATTTTTACAAATATCCGCTGATTCCGCGTCGCAAACTTTAACTTCCAGAACTATAAGCAATTCTGGGGGATAACTGATCAAAATATCAAGTCTTCCAGATTGATCATCATGCCCTTTTTCTGAGAAGAATTCACGCTCAACTCGGATGTTTATTCCTTTGCATTTTTCTATATCAACCTTGCTATCAATTCTCAGTAATGTAAAAATGAGCTTTGGATCTTCAAGATGCATAATAATGTAAGATAACCAGTCGGAATAATCTTCTTCTCTTTTGAAAAAGCGACATGAAGAATAATCCACGCATAATGGATCTGTTAAAGGGAAAAAAGGAGCATTTGCTTGTTCTATCAATGCCTGGGACTTATTTTTATAATAGTCGGACATTTCTTTGCATGCGTCAATTACCGGCTTAACCTCTTGCCAAGATATCTTTTTGTTTTCCATAAAAACCTCTTGGTTTTCAGTTTAAATGCAGTAATTATAAAATTAATAACGTAGATCTAAAGCTAAATAATGGTGATGCCATATGTAAATAGATTCATCAGCCCTCTAGATTCTTCAGATACTTGAAAATTTCCACCATCCCCAGCGTGTCCATCCCGCAATATTCGAGAAGTCTTTTCCGGATATTTTCCAATTTAATTGGATCTTTTGTCTCGCACATCTCGAAATAGGCGGACATGGCCATGTCCCCGTTCGAAATCTCCAGCTTGCTGTAGTCCATATCCGGGACAAGCGCCGGCAGGACCTCTTTGATCGAATAAGATCCGTTCATCTGCCACAAGTAAAGGTCCTTGCGCCTGAACGGTGCCATCAGGTCCACAATGCGCCCGGTAATGGAATCGATCCGGTCTGCGTATTCCGGAAACCACGCAGCCAGACTGTTAAGGATTGTCTTTTCAAAGGAGCTGTAGCTCAACACAGTCCCTTTCCGCGGGAGATCAGCGAGAAGCTTTTTTACAAGGGCTTTTCTGGGGTCAACCCCCGGCTCCGCCAGGTATTCATAATGAGCGGCCGCAAACCCTTCTTTTTCAATCACGTGGAGAGAATATTGAAAGGGGATTTGCTGGTACGGCCTGGTCCCGGAAAACAGGGGGATGGCGGACTGAAAGGTCTCGAAATCCAGGAAACTGATCGGATATTTGAGCGACTTGAGGAAACCCGTCAGGCCCTCGTTATTGACATAGTTTATCTTCGCCAGTGTCCCGTCCACCTGGAGAGCCTGAGCGAAATTGAGGATATCCCTCGGGACATCCTTCATCTTGACTATACCCTGCCGGTAAAGCTCGAAAGGGTTAACGCCCCTTCCCCTCAGTTCAAAAACTGATTTTTCCGGGATATGCCTCCAGCAGTGGCCCTGAAAATCGCAGGTGTAGGGGTCGTCACACTGCTCTCCTATGTCAATGTCGGGGACCTTCCCATTCAGTGAGGCCCTCAGTAGTCTCAGGGCCGTTTTTACGTTCTTCTGGTTTTCGGCGACAGCTTTGGTCTGCTTCTCGATTGTAAAGAGCTGCTTGACGTTCAAGTCCCCGCCCCTGACGTACTCGTTATTTATATAGACCAGGTATGCATCTTTGATCGGGATACCACAGCCCTTCAGGACATAATACTGGATAGAAAGGTCCTCGATATAGACATCCTTGACGCCGGTCGATCCTTTCACCTCGTAGAGATTCCATTGGTCACCGACCCTGCGCATGATATCAGCCTTGAAGAACACGCCGTCATGGCCGAAGGCCGGCTCATAGAGGACTTTCGTTCCTTTCTTTATCTCACACCTTGTGCGGTCGATCTGTTCCCGGGGAGAATATCCGTCGTATTCAATTTCGACCCCTCCCGGGAAGAGATTTTGAGCAAGCCGGCCTATTTCCCTCCCGCTTTCAAAAATATTTTCTCTTGAGAGAGGGATCTCGTCCTTAAGCTCGGGCATGAACTTGTGAAGATATAACGCCTTGTGACACTGGAGCCCCTTGATGAACAGGGTCTTGCTAAGATAATTCGCTTTCAAATCAACCATCCCAGACCTCCTTTCAAACCAGAGTCAGTCCACGTCATGAACAAACATTTTTTATCGAAAACCGCAATCAGAATCCTATTGCCTTTTCACATCGATGTGCCCTCTTCAGGTCCGATTCCTCCCTAAGGGCCCGGATCATCATTTCGGCGCCGAGGTTTTCCTTTTTTTCGAAATAAAACCTGTCCCTGACCACCCTGAAGTCGCCCGGGGCAAGGTCGCTTATCGACATCAGCGCCGACTTCTCCTTCTCGCCCGACTCCTGCTCCAGCAGCGGCGAAAGCAGCCGTTCAAAGAAGATAATATTCCCTTCCGGGCTCAGGTATTTGAACTCGATCTTCTGGTTGAACCGCCTCATGGCGGCGCTGTCGACCTCGGCCAACCTGTTTGTGGTGCAGACCAGCACCCCCCTGAACCTCTCCATCTGGGTCAGGAACTCGTTCGTGAAGCTGATCTCCCAGGAGCGCTGGGCCATCTCCCGGGTGAAAAGAAGGGTATCGGCTTCGTCAATTATCAGGATCGCCTCGTCCCGTTCGGCTTCCTCGAACGCCTTCTTGATACGCCTTTCAGACATCCCGACATACGGATCGAAGATATCGC
>CAZKYN010000153.1:0-8253 GCA_964556675.1 uncultured Syntrophaceae bacterium | reverse complement strand
AAGACGGAAAAGTCAAAATCGGTTATGGCGGATCATCCGAAACCGGGAAGACCTGACCTGTCCGCTGGCCCCTCGTGCAGGGTCCGTTCGCAAAAATCTAGCGCCGGTCTTTCACCTCTTTGCAGGTATCAGCATCACAGGCGCTTCTGAATCCCGCGCCACGTTGTGACTGATGCTGCCGAGGAAGAGCTCTTTAATGAAGCCCCGCCCCTGGCTCCCCATGACCACGAGGCTTATATCCCGCTCCCGGACCAGTCGCATGATCTCGGTGTAGGGCGCGCCATAGGTTAACTCGATATTAATCTCCGCGCTTCCTCTTTCCTTCAGCGAGTCTCGCATCGATTCCAGGCGGGCCCGGTCGATTTTATTGAACTCTTCGAGCCTGTCCCGGAGATACGGTTCTATGCGCGCCTTGTCCTGCACATGCAGCAGGGTTATATGCCTTACACCCTGGCCGGCAAAATCCTCGACGCAGTTGAAGGCCAGGTCGGCATTTTCGGAAAAATCGGTTGGGAAAAGTATGTGCTCTCGCAGCGCGGCGCTGCGGATGCAAACGTAGCCGTCCCCCTTCTTGTGTACCGGGATGACGATGGAAGGTTTGCGGGCGCAGTAGATTACGTTATAAGCTATCGTCCCCAGAAAAGTATCCCGCAATTTGGAATGGCTGTGGCCGACCACGATCAGGGAGTAATCTTCCCGGTCCGCAATGCGGTTTACCTCTTCCTTTGAATTGCCGGACACAATCCTGGTAATCACTTCGAAGCCCTGCTTTTCCAGGATCTGTTTCTGATCGCTCAGCATGCGTTCGTGCGAGGAGGTTGAATAGGACAGCGCCAGGGAAGCCATTTCCTGGCGGCTCAGGGATTGCAGGAGAAGGCATTGGTGCGCGCCGAAATCCTTCAGGCTTCCCAGACAGTTGACGATAGCAAAAGATGCAGGCGACAAGTCCGTAGTGATGATAAACCTGCTTATCATCTTCGATCCTCCTTTCCTTCAGCTTGCCCGGTTAGAACGACTGCCTTAAAGGGCCACCCGCCGCAGAAAAATGGAAAATCATAAATTTTGCTTTATTCAGGATCTCGGATCTATTTTCGTCTTATCGCTTTTGTTTCCGGCAGGACCTCACAGTACCATTGCCGCGAGCGGTTGCAGACATTGCAGACGGAAAGCATGACAGGGACCTCCACCAAAACGCCGACAACGCAGGCAAGGGCCGCCCCGGAGCTCGGCCCGAACAGCGTTATGGCAACGGCCACGGCCAACTCAAAAAAGTTGCTCGCGCCGATGAGCGCGCCCGGCGCCGCCACATTGTGCTGCACTTTGAAGAGCCTCATGAGCATGTAAGTAAGACTCGAATTGAAATATACCTGAATCAGGATGGGAATCGCAATGAGAATAACGGCAAACCACTTACCGGTGAGATTTTCGGCCTGGAATGCAAAAATGAGCAGAAGGGTCAGCAGGAGCGCCCCTACGGTCACAGGCTGGAACTTGGGGAGAAACCTCTTCTCAAACCATTCGCCGCCGTATGCCTTCAGCAGTCCCGTGCGGGTGAAAAAGCCGGCTCCCAGTGGTATCACGATGAACACCACGACCGAAGTGATCAGCACCCGGGAGGGCACGATGACGTCCGCGACACCGAGGAGGAACATGATAATGGGAGCGAACAGGACGAGCATGATAAGGTCGTTGACGGCAACCTGCACCAGTGTGTAAACGGGATCGCCGTCGGTCAGATAAGACCAGACAAAAACCATGGCAGTGCAGGGCGCCGCGGCCAGGATAATGAGACCGGCGGTATAGTTCTTGGCGGTCTCCGGGTCGATCCAGGGAGAGAAAAGGTGCTGGATGAACACCCAGGCCAGGAAGGCCATGCTGAACGGCTTGACCAGCCAGTTGACGAACAATGTGATCATGAGCCCCTTTGGTTTTTTCGCGATCCCGCCCAGGGAGCTGAAATCGATCTTCAGCATCATCGGGAAGATCATCAGCCAGATCAGGACGGCAATCGGCACGTTCACCTGGGAGCCTTTGCCGAATTCCATCGCGCTCAATGAGGCGGTAATGCCGGGCAGCAATTTCCCCAGTGCCACACCTATCACCATGCATATCAAGACCCATACCGTGAGGTATCGCTCGAATACGTTAAGGCGTTTGGGAGTGTCCTGCTTTGAAAACTTATTCCGGTGGTCCTTGCTTTTTTTCATATCGCACTAATCCCTGATCCTTTGCAATTTTCACAGCGAGGGCCGGTACAAGGTCCATTCCCCGCCTGATAAAAACACGATACCAAAAAGATAACCGGCCAGAATAGGTACCAAAAATTTGTTCAGAGCGAAAGTTAAATTATCATTGACAAACAGCGTGCCAATAGCGCAATATATGCACGAAATTGAATATGAGAATATGTTATGGATAAATGCGCTGAGCAGTTCAAGGCCCTGGGCGACAGGACCCGGTTGAAAATACTGTGGCTGTTGAAAGCAGCCGGCAGCGACCTGTGTGTCTGCGAGATCATGGACACCGTGGAGGACAGCCATTGCAATATCTCCCGGCATCTTAAAATTTTGAAGCAGGCCGGGCTGGTCAGGGAAAACAAGCAGGGAAAGTGGGTATATTTCGGCCTGGCCTCCCCCGGAGACCCGTTCCATAAATCCGTCCTCAGGGCTGTTTCATGCATTCCGGAAGACAGATTCTTTGACGACTCACGAAGGTTGAAACTCAGATTGTCCCTGAGGGAAAACAACAAGTGCATAAACGGCCTGCAGAGTGAAAAATGGGCTGAATTATTGGGCAGTCTGCCTGCACGGAAAGGACCCAAAACAAGGAGATTTTGATTTATGCAAAAAAATGATCTGATCATTTATGAGGGCGCAATGTGCTGTTCGACCGGCGTATGCGGCCCGGAGCCGGACAAAAAGTTAATCGAATTCAGCGAAACAATAAAGAAGCTGCAGTCCATGTACGACGGCCGGCTGAGGATAATCAGGGCGAGCCTGACTTTTAACACGATGATGTTCATCGCCAACAAGGAAGTCTCACAGCTGGTGAAGGAAAACGGCCAGGATATCCTGCCCATAACGGCGGTAAACGGAGAAATTGTTGCCAGGCAGAGATATCTGAAATTCGACGAATTGAAAGATATTCTGGAGCGGAGAATAAAGAATGATTAAGAGTTTGATCGAGCCTCAAGGCAAAGAGGTCAAGTTTATATTTTTCAGCGGCAAAGGCGGCGTGGGCAAAAGTACAATGAGCTGTGCGACGGCAATATGGCTGGCCCAAAAAGGTTACAAAACCCTTCTTGTCACAACCGATCCGGCCCCGAACCTCTCCGACATTTTCGGACAGGAAATAGGCCACAATATCGTCCCCGTCAAGGATGTTGAAAATCTCCATGCAATCGAAATAAACCCGGACACGGCCTCGGAAGAATACCGGGAAAGACTCATTGACCCTATGAGAGAGCTCCTGGATAAAAAAAACCTGCAAGTCATAAAAGAGCAGCTCAACAGCCCCTGTGTCGAGGAAGTGGCGGCGTTCGACAAGTTCATCGAATGCATGGATGACCCGCAGTACGATATCGTCATCTTTGACACGGCGCCGACCGGCCACACGATCCGGCTGCTGGAACTCCCGAGCGGGTGGGCTGAAACACTTTCGGGAGACAGCGCGACATGCATAGGGCCGGGGGCTTCCCTCCAGAGCCAGAGGGTGAAATACGAAAAGGCAATCGCCTATCTTCAGGATCAAAAGAAAACCTCGTTCATTTTCGTCCTGAAGCCGGAGAATTTATCTATTCTGGAGACAAAGAGGAGCTCGGAAGAGTTGTCAAAACTGGGGATTGAGACAAGCCTCCTGATTATCAACGGTGTCCTGCCGGCGGAGGCGTGCACTGATGACTTCTTCCGTAGAAAGAAAATTGAGGAAGATAAAATTCTTGAGAGGATCGACAGGGAGCTTTCCCGATTGCCGAGGGTCCGATACCCGCTTCAGGACCAGGAGGTGTCCGGAATAGATCTGCTGAAGAGGGTCGCGGCGTTTATCTTCGATGGAGAAAAAGAGACCGCGGAGACAGGGCCGTTTGAAAGAGTCGAATGGTCGCCTGTACAGGCCGGACGGACGAAAAATATATGCAGCGATCTATTCACTCCCTCAAACGGTTCCAGATACATATTCTTCACAGGCAAGGGCGGCGTCGGCAAAAGCACAGTCGCTTCCACGACCTCTGTCTGGATGGCTCAGCGCGGGTTCAAGACGTTGATCATAACGACCGACCCGGCATCGCATCTCCACGAGATATTCGGTCAGCCGATTGAGCACGAACCGACCCGGATAAGCGGAATTGAAAACCTGTACGCGGCCCGGATTGACCAGCGGCAGGCGCTGGAAGATTATAAAGAGAGAATCCTGGATGCAGTAAAGGGCCAGAGCGACGAAACGAGAAAATCCGTCGAGGAGGACCTTAATTCCCCCTGCGCCGAAGAGATGGCCGCCTTTGAAAGGTTCATGAGCTATTTCAACACAAACGGCTACGACATAACCATATTCGATACGGCCCCCACGGGCCACACCCTCAGATTGCTCGAACTCCCCACCGACTGGAAGGGTTTCATCGACCTGGGCACTTTGACGAAGCAGACTTCAGAGGAAACAACAAACAAGTACGCCGAAGTAATCGAAAAAATGAAAAACCCGGCTAAGAGCTCATTTGTATTTGTCATGTATCCGGAATATACGCCCATGGTTGAGGCCTGGAGAGCCGCCGAGGAGCTGAATAAACAGGTGGGCATTGAAACGGCGGCCGTGGCCGTGAACTATATCCTGCCCGAAAGTTCGAGTGAAAATCCGTTCTTCCATAAGAGGAGGAGACAGCAGGAAAAGTATATTGCAGAAATTGACGGCAGGTTTAAAAAACCCATGCTGCTCTTTCCTCTCCTTGAACGGGAACCGAAGGGGCTTGATGATTTGAAAGCCCTGGGAAAGCAGGTGTGCGGCGGGATATGACGGAAAATGATTTAAGGAAAACCCCCGGCACCGCTGCATGGAGGACCAGGAAATATAAATTATGCTGACAATAACCGAAGAAGCAAGGGCTTACGTCCTCGAAAGGGGAGGCGCCTTTTATCTGGAATATGTCGTCGTGCAGGGCTGCTGCATCCCCTATCAGCCGGAACCGTCTGTCAGTACCGGAGAGCCGCGCGATCCCATAACTACAGCCGGGAGCATCTGGACGGTTTGACTGTCTTCATTCCTCACGATTTGCCCGAAGTCCCGCTCCTTATCAGGATGAGCGTTTTCCTGGGTTCAAGAGGCTGGTCGTCGAGGGCCGGCGGCACGCCTGATCAAGCTGATCGAAAGCCTTTTTGACTTGAGGCTGCGCTTCGCCTAATATTGGATAAAAGCGAGGTGCCAAATGACCGAAAGGAAATATACCAAGCCCGACCAGGAAGACCTGAAAAAAAAGCTCACCCCCCTCCAGTTCAAGGTTACTCAGGAACACGGGACGGAGCCGCCCTTCAACAATGAGTTCTGGGATGATAAAAGGGAAGGCATTTACGTGGACGTGGTCTCGGGCGAGCCGCTGTTCAGTTCGCGGGACAAGTTCGATTCCGGCTCGGGATGGCCGAGTTTCACGAAGCCGCTGGAACCGCACAATATCAAGGAAAATATCGACCGCAGCCATTCAATGACCCGCACCGAGATCAGGAGCGCTCACGGCGACTCCCATCTCGGGCATGTGTTCACGGACGGACCCCGGCCGACCGGGATGCGGTACTGCATGAACTCGGCGGCCCTCCGGTTCATCCCGAAGGAGGACCTGGAGAAAGAAGGGTACGGCGAATACAATAAACTATTCGAATGAAATGAGGACGGCTCACTGCTGATGCATCACCGAAGGTCGCCGGGCGGTTATTTTTCCAGGAATCCCGCGGCAAAGGCGACCACGCACATGGTCTTGAACACTTTGTGCGGGCCGCAGGCCACCCCTGCCAGCCGGAACTGCGGATTAAAGATGGTGTCCCGATGGCCCCTGTCGGGTACGCCGTCATCAATAATGAAGCCCATGACTATCTGCCGCGCATTCATGCCGCTGCCGTAATAGATGTTCTCCCCCACCATGCCTTTCCACTTGCCGTACCTGTTCACGCGATCGCCGGGGTCGCTGCCGTCCGGCCCCTCGTGACCGGTCCGGCCCGTCGGTCCCTGCATCCTGACCTGGTCCGCGGCTCCGAGGGTCAGGCCTTTTGACAATTTCAGGGCGCCTTCGGGCTTCCGCGAGTCGAGAAAGGCAATCGCCTCATCCACGGCGGCAATCCCCTCCCTGGTCTTTATTTTTATCCTTTGAAGCTGGATGAAATTGCCCCGGTATTTATTCCTGAGGTCTTTTACAAATGACGCGTACTTTTCCGGGTTGCTCCGGGCGAGATTCATTTCGGACAGGATGCCGCTTTCGAGTTCGGAGAGCCTGAGCCCGGAGCCCTCATCATTCCCGATACAGCAGTTGTCCGCAAGGGGGCAGAAGAATACCAGCAGGAATATCAGGGTCGCGGCACATCTGCTCGGGTTCATAATTCTCCTTTGATTGTACGGATTTCGAGACGTCGCAGCGCGGTACGAGAGGGGTGGTACAAAGGGGATTGTAGTATCAAACTCTGAAAATACAAAAGGGAATTTGAATTATATTTTAAAAGGGACAATTATGGAGAAGAATGTGTAAAAAAAGGAGATGACATGAAAACAGCCGAACTTACAAAACAGGAAATCGCCACCCTGGCGGTCACCCGCGTCATGGCGGGGGCCGGGGCCGGGCTGCTCCTCTCCGAGCGGCTGGCCCCCACTACCAGAAAGCAGTTGGGCTGGACGCTTTTCCTGATAGGGGCATTGAGCACCTTTCCTATAGCCGCAAATATCATGATGAAGTGTTGTCGCCAAAAAACGGCCTGAAACCGGAGTTAGAGTGAGGATTTTGACAGTCCCTTATTCATGGTTTCCCCTATTTTCAGCCGGCGCGGAATAATTAAAAATTACAGAAAGCTTCCGGGGGTGGACTATGCCGAGGGAAATTCCCCTTACGAACGGCCGTCTTTACGTCAATTTTGACAACGAATATTCGATCAGGGACATCTATTACCCGTGCTGCGCCACCGACAACCATTCGTCCGGCCACAAATCCCGGTTTGGGGTCTGGGCCGACGGGGAGTTCCGGTGGGTGGACGGGCAGTGGAACCCCCTTATCAATTATGTCGAAGACACCCTTATCGGCTGCGTTACCGCCGAAAATGCCGCGCTCGGGATCAGGATCACTTCCACTGACGCCATAGATTTCGCGGAAGATGTCTTCATCAAGAAAATAATCATCTCCAACATGCAGGACAGGCCGAGGCAGGTACGAGTTCTGTTCCACGAGGACCTGCACATCTTCAACAGCTCCGAATCAGACACGGCCTATTACGATCCGGACGAGCAGGTGATCATCCATTACAAGAAGGACAGGTATTTCCTTTTTTCCGGTCAGCTCGACGGCAAACCGGGATTCAGCGAATTCACCACGGGTGTCAAGGAGTTCAGGGATTTCGAGGGGACCTGGAGGGATGCAGAGGACGGCGCCCTGGCCGGCAATATCATCGCTCAGGGATCGGTGGATTCCGTGATCTCGTTCTGGATGGAGCTGACCCCTTCCGGGGAAAAGGAGGTTTATTACTGGATGGCCGCGGGCAGCGACCACGATTGCGTCAGCAGGCTTGAGCGCCTGATGAGACAAATGGGGCCCGAGTTTTTCCTGGCCAGGACGGACCATTACTGGCGGGCCTGGATCGCGAAGGACCTCGACAGGGCCGGAGCCATGCCGGAACCAACGGGGGAAATATATAAAAAAAGCCTTTTCATCCTGCGCACTAATGTCGACCGGGACGGCGCCATCCTCGCCGCCCTGGATTTCGATACCCTCCAGTGGGCCAAAGACACATACGGCTACATGTGGCCGCGGGACTCCGCGTACACCAGCTATGCCCTTGACAAGGCCGGGTTCAGCGCTCTGTCCCGGAAATTCTTCCAGTTCTGTCAGGAGATCACCAGCCGCGGAAAGGAGCGCAGCGGCTATTTCTTTCCGAAATACATGTCGGACGGCTCGGTCGGCAGCAACTGGCACCCCTGGCTGTTCAACGGGCAGAAACAGCTCCCCATCCAGGAAGACGGCACGGGACTTATTTTATGGTCGCTCTGGAACCATTACGAGACAACTCTAGATGTGGA
>CAZKYN010000152.1:0-8258 GCA_964556675.1 uncultured Syntrophaceae bacterium | reverse complement strand
CGCGGACGTCCGGTCGGCTTCCCAGGCGATGCCCAGCGTGGAGGTCCGCGGGTCGAAGACATTCTGGCCGTCGTGCATGTAGAGGACGGGATAGCGCTTCCCGGGCGAGGACCCGTACCCGGGAGGCAGCCACACCTGTACATCGCGCGGCCGGACGCCGGCCCCGGCCATATTCCGATGGAAATGGATCATGTGCTTTGTTCTCCCGTTTTGCGCATTCGACTGTTCCAGATTAGTACTTTTTCGCCCTGTTGCCAAAATTTAAATCCTTCGGTTCGAATCCTTTCGCCCACCGTTTCCTTTGACATAAAGGGGCAAATTATTTAAATTCGGGCAAAAAAGGAGAAGGCAGATATGACGAAAATTATCCAGGCCATCGTTGCCGCCCTGTTTTTATCCGCCGCCGTCGCCTTCGCCGCCGGGCCTTGCGACGACAAGGACCCGGTAAGGCTCACAAAGCTGAACAACGACCAGGACCTGGTGGTTTCCACCGGGGAATGGATCCGCATCGAGCTGCCCGCCCTTGGGAGCGCGGGTTACACCTGGCAGATAGCCGCCCATGAACCCGAGTACCTGAAGCTGGTTTCAACTGAATCCGTGAGCACCGCGAAGCTGCCGGTTGTGGGGGCGCCGGTTAACATGGCCTGGTGCCTTCAGGCAGCAGGTGAAGGCTGGACCGAATTCAAGCTTGACTATTACCGCCCGTGGGAAGGCGCCGCGAGCGCGACGGACCACTTCGTCATCAGGGTTATGATAATCCAGCAGTAATTGCCAAAACAGCGCATTACTCACAACATGTGCAATGACTTTGCCGGAGCCTCCACCGGACCGGCGTGGTTCACTCTCCCCCTCTGCCGTGCGCAAATAAATATTTCTAAATTTTTTTTTCGACCTGCCGATACTTAAATCATAATTTAAAAAACAAATGCTAAGCCTTAAGGGGAGGACTGTATGAAGCTTAAATCCCTGAGCTCCAAACTGGTGTTTGGAGGCGTTATAATCGTGCTTGTCCCGGTACTGTCGCTGGGGTTGATCTCTGCCCTGAAATCGTCAGAGGCATTGGAAGACGGGGCCCGGCACCAGTCGGCCGAGCTGGCCCGGGGTCTGGCCAACATGGCACAACTCGCTATCCAGGAAGAAATGAAAATACTCGCCCAGGTGGCCCAGCGCGATGTGGTGGTCGAGGCGGCGGCTAAAAAGGCGAAGGGCGAAGATCCGCAGGTCGATAAAGTGAACGAAGAACTCACGAAGATGGTCAAGAGCAGCGGAAATGAATATGAGACAATATTCTTGACCGGCCCCGACGGCATCATATTTGCGGACGGCATGGGCGGGTCGTACAAGGGCGTAAATGTCTCTGAACGCGATTATGTAAGAAACGCCAAGGCGGGCAAGCTCAATATCGGCACAACAGTGAAATCCAAGGTCAGCGGACAACCGGTCCTGGTGTTCGGGGCCCCCGTCTATTCCAGCTCGAAGGAACTGGTCGGAATGGTCGGCAGCGCCGTGAAGATCGACTTCCTGGCCGAGAAGGTCGCATCAGTCAAACTCGGGCAAACAGGGTTTGCCTGGATCATAGACAAGAACGGCATCATGCTGTCCCATCCCCAGAAGGAATTCATCCTGGATATGGTAATTACCAAGCAGGAAGGCTTGAAAGAAATGGGCGAACAGATGGTGGCGGGCAAGACAGGAAGCGCAATTTATACCTTTAACGGCGTCAAGAAGGTCAGCGGTTACGCGCCGGTGGAAGTATCGCAATGGAGCGTAGCGGTCTCGCAGAATTACGATGAATTGATGTCCCCGGCATTCACGATCAGGAACCTCATCATGATCCTGGGCGTCTGCTTCATTGTTGCCACGATTATCGGTGTCCTGGTGTTCTCCCGCCGGATCAGCAACCCGATCACCTACGCGATCAGGACCCTGACCGCATCGGCGCAGCAGTTCGCCTCGGCGGCCCACGAGATTTCCACGTCCAGCCAGTCGCTTGCCGAGGGCGCTTCGGAGGCGGCGTCCGCCATCGAAGAAACTTCCTCCTCCCTGGAAGAGATGTCGTCCATGACAAAGAAAAATGCGGAGAACGCCAACGCGGCCAAAGCCCTGATGGGCGAGGCGCAGCAGATTGTTCAGAAGGTGAGCGGACACATGACGAACATGTCCGTGGCCATTGACGATGTGACCAAGTCAAGCGAGGAGACCTCCAAGATAATCAAGACCATCGACGAGATCGCGTTTCAGACCAACCTGCTGGCCCTGAACGCAGCCGTTGAAGCGGCGCGGGCCGGAGAGGCGGGCGCGGGTTTCGCGGTGGTTGCCGACGAGGTGAGGAACCTGGCCATCCGGGCCGCGGATGCCGCCAAGAACACCAACAACCTGATCGCCACCACCATCAAGTCGGTCAAGAACGGCAACGAACTGACCAAGTCGACCCAGGAGGCTTTCAAGGAAAACATGGATATTTCCGGCAAAATCGCCAGCCTGGTGGATGAGATCGCCGCCGCTTCCGACGAGCAGGCCAGGGGCATCGAGCAGATCAACAAAGCCATAGTCGAGATGGACAAGGTTACGCAGCAGAACGCGGCTAATGCCGAGCAGTCCGCATCCGCATCGGAACAGATGAATGCCCAGGCGGAACAGATGAAATCCGTCGTGGTGGACCTTGCGGCAGTCGTCGGCTCCAGCTCGAAGAGCGGCAACGGGCTGTCGCTTAGGAAAAGGATCCGGACGGAAAAGCCGGAAAAAACATTCGAGACGAAGGCTATCCCGTCGAACCTTCCCGGCGCCCGGCGCCGGGTTGTGAATCCCGAGCAGGTGATACCAATGCAAGACAAGGATTTCGTGGAATTTTAAGCCCTGATACGAGAATTCAGACCGCGCCCCGGAAATACCGGGCGCGGTTTTTTTTACCTGTTTTTTACGGCTGTTTCCATAATCCCGCCGGGGGCGGGCCCTGTCTCCGCAATTCAGCAGGATGGTGCAAGAAATATCATTAAAGAAATTGCGCCTTTCAGCCGATTAGTAAAATAACGAACCTCTCCCGGAGAAAGGGCGCCCATGCTTGCAAGATACTGGATGACCAGGTGTCCCCTGGTCCTGGCCGCACCCGAGACGGACCTCTTCACGGTGCTGCAGCTAATGCGGAAAAACGGGGTGCGCAGGCTTCCCATTACACGCGACGGCGGCGAAGACAGCGAACTGGTCGGCATTATCGCTATTTCGGACCTGTACGGATTTGCGTCTCCGGCGTGCCTCAGCCTCGACCTGCAGGACATACCACCGGACGTCCGCCGCAATCTGGCGGCCAGGACGGCAGGCAAGATCATGGCGACTGATGTCGTAACCTGTGACATCAATACCGCCCTTGAGGATATCGGCATGCTGATGAGAGAGAAGAAAATCGGCGCCGTTCCCGTTATCAGCGGGAAAAAGCTTGCGGGCATAATAACTGAATCCGACGTGCTTGCCGCCCTTGCGGAAGTCACCCGGGCGGGCGACGACAGCAGCCGCATCTGTCTGAGAGTCCAGGCGAGGGAAAAACTCGATCTCTTCCGTGAGATCCTCGATATCTGCGCCAGGTGCGAGTCGGAGATATTCACGCTCCTGACGCATCCGCTGCGCGACGACAAATGCCACCTCATAATGATGAAAGTGCGGGGGCAGAAGAGGGATGAGTTGATCCAAGCCCTCTGGGAATCGGATTTCCAGGTCCTGATCGCGACCGAAAACAGCAAACTGTCGGAGCATTGATAAGGATATGAAGGAAGAGGCTGATGATTTTGTCAGTTCAAGGGAATACTCCCGGGTAGATGCATACCTGCCGATCCAGGTCCGCAAGGTGCCGGAGGAAGAGCGCGGGCATGTCCGCTGCAGGTTTCCCGGCCAATCGATCCTGCCGGAGTTCGCCAAGCCGCCGGAAGTGGAGGACAAGGTGCTTTCGGACTGGCTGGTCATGTTGAACATTAAGCTTGAGTATATCATCAACACCCTCCACCTCAGCCGGGAAGGGTTCTCCGCAATGCCTTTCCAGCAGGTCAACATCAGCGGGGGAGGCATGTGCTTCCATTACCCGGAGCCGTTTGCGGCGGGGGAACTCCTGGAAATAAAAACAGTCCTCTACATGCTGCACCCCATTTCCATTTACCTGTACGGCGAGGTGATCACCTGCAAACAGCGCAGCAGCGATTACCGGACCGGGGTGCATTTCGTCTATATAGATGAACCTGTCCGGGACGAGATCGTCAGGTTCGTGTTCGAGAGGCAAAGGGAAATGCTCAGGATGAAAAGGACATGAGTGCCTGATGCTGGTCATAGTCGGCGGGTGCGTAGTCGTATTGGCGGTTATTGGAGGGTTCCTGATGGAAGGGGGGAACCCCTTTCTCCTCTTCCAGCCCGCGGAGTTCGTGATCATCTTCGGCGCAGCCATCGGCGGCTTCCTGATCGCCACCCCCATGAAGGCGGTCAAGGGTGTGATAGCGGCGATCACGGGCGCCGTCAAGGGAGATCCATATTCCAAGCAGGACTACCTCGATACGCTTATGCTCCTGAGCGAGATTTTCTACAAGATCCGCAAGCAGGGGCTCGTGGCGATCGAGGGAGACGTCGACCGGCCCGAGGAGAGCGCCATTTTCACAAAATACCCGAAGGTGCTCAAGGACCACGAAGCGATAACTTTCATAACCGATACCCTGAGGACAGTGATCTCAACGCAGATAGACCCGATGGAGCTGGAAGCCCTGATGGACATCGAGATGGATGAGTTTTTGAAGGAACAAATGATCCCCTCCAAGAGCGTGGCCACCATTGCCGATTCGCTGCCCGGCCTCGGCATTGTCGCCGCCGTCCTCGGGGTCGTCCTGACAATGGGCAAGATCAGCGAGCCGCCGGAGGTCCTCGGCCACAGCGTCGGCGCTGCCCTGGTCGGCACGTTCCTTGGCGTCCTCATGTGCTACGGTTTTGCGGGCCCCCTGGGGCATAACCTTGAGCACATTGCAGAGGCCAAGGCCCAGTACATGGGGGTCCTGAAGATATCGCTCAAGTCGTTCGTCAGCAACAACGCGGCCCCGCAGGTCGCTATTGAATTCGGCCGCCGGATCATCCCCGTCCTGGTGAGGCCCGGTTTCCTGGAAGTGGAAGAGGCCATGAGACAGGTTAAGAAATGAGCGACAAGTCAGGAAGGCCGATAATCATAAAAAGGATCAAGAAAGTGCAGGGCGGAGGCCACGGCGGGTCCTGGAAGGTCGCCTACGCCGATTTTGTCACGGCAATGATGGCCTTCTTCCTTCTGATGTGGCTCTTGTCGATGGTTTCCCCGGAAAAGCGGGCCATGATGTCCGAATATTTCAAGAATTTCACAATCTTCAAGGATTCGGGGAGCAGCCCGGTTTCCGACGCTTCCAAGCAGGTTGCAAAATACGGCGCCGACATGAAGATCGCAGCCATGCAGGCCCAGGTCCATGCCGAGGTACTGCGAAAGAAAATCAAAGCGGCAGTAGAGCGCAAGCTCAAGGGCATGTCCAACCAGGTCATGATAGATATTACGGAAGCCGGGGTGCGCATCCAGATAGTGGACGAGGAGGGGAGCGTCATGTTCCAGAAAGGGAGCGCCGTGCCCACTCCCAAGGCCAGGGAGATCCTGGCCCTGCTGGCCGAAAATATAAAAGACACGCACAACAAGATCGTGGTGGAGGGCCACACGGATTCCGTCCCCTTCCGGGGCGACGAGACCACGAACTGGGAGCTGTCCACGTCCAGGGCGTCGGCCGCGCGGCGGGAACTCGAGGCAAACGGGATCGAACCTACCCGCGTCGCCCGCGTGGTGGGCTATTCCGACCAGGAACTCCTGATCAGGGAAGACCCCGAGAACCCCCGCAACCGCAGGATCAGCATCATCCTGCTGAAAATGGAAGGCGGTTCCGCCCCGGAAAAACAACTGGAACACATAATCACACCGAGGGCCATGGACAAGCCGGCCCCCGGCTGATCACTCCATTGTGTTGCTGCGCCTTATTTCCTTTACGATCCACGACCAGGAAAGGAAGAAACCGCAGGCGATCCCCAGGATGATGAGCAGCAGGGTCCACGAGAACGAACCTGGTAAAGCCGCGTCCAGCAACGAGCCCAGCATCGCCCCGATCAGGGCGGGGATCAGTATCATGAAACCAAGCGTCCCGAACCTCAGGAACGCGATGCCCCAGGCATGCCTGACCTCTTCCCTGCGCCTGTCGTCCTCCGAGTTCATGTTGCTCATTGTTTCTCTGTAACCCGGGCCATCTGTTTGTTCAATAATGTTGCTTATCTACAGGTTAGGTGAAAACAGCCGTAAAGGCTATTGTTCCCTTTCCTGATAATGATCTGCGTTTTTCCTGATAAGAATTTGCATGGTTGCGGTAAGGCGAACAGGGATTCAACCTTATGTTTGATAAAGAAAACCTTGACTGTTTGCTTTTTTTTTGTCACAGTTGCGTCAAAATTTTGATAGTGTCAATAAAATGAAAAACCCGAAAGTCCTCATAGCTGAAGACCACGACCTGAGCAGGCAGAATATCGTCGAGCTGCTTTCCAGCAAGGGATATGAGATCAAAGCCGTCGAGAACGGCAAGCGGGCCATGGACGCCGCCATAGAAGAGAAATTCGATATCATTATATCCGACCTTAAGATGCCCGTCGTCGACGGCCTGCAGCTGCTCGAATTTCTTATGGAAATGAACCCCGAAAACATCGTGATCATCGTTACGGGCTACGGCACGATCGACACGGCGGTAGAGGCCATGAAGCTCGGCGCGTTCGATTACATTACCAAACCGCTCAATGAAGAGCTGGTGGAGCTCACGATCAGCAGGGCGCTGAACTATACTAAACTGCGCGATGAGAACCTGGCCCTCAAGAGCCATTTGCGGAAGAAATACGACTTCGGCAACATCGTCGGCTACAGCGAGTCCATGAAGAAGGTATTCGACACAGTCAGAAAGGTTGCGAACTCGGACAGCACGGTCATAATTTACGGCGACAGCGGCACGGGAAAAGAACTGGTCGCCAAGGCGATTCACTTCAACAGCGACCGGAGCAATTTCCCGCTGGTGGCGGTCAACTGCGGCGCCATCCCCGAGGACCTGCTGGAAAGCGAGCTCTTCGGGCATGAAAAAGGGGCCTTTACCGGCGCGATCAGCAGCAGGATAGGCCGGTTCGAAATGGCCCACGGCGGGACGATTTTCCTCGACGAGATAGCCGATATGAGCCCGGCGCTCCAGGTCAAGGTCCTGAGGGTGCTGCAGGAGCGGCAGTTCGAGAGGATCGGCGGGATCAAGTCGATCAACGTGGACGTCCGGATCATTGCCGCGACCAACCAGGACCTCGAAAAGGCGGTTGAAGAAAAGAGGTTCCGGGAGGACCTCTTCTACAGGATAAACGTGATCCCGATCTACATACCGCCTTTGCGCAAGCGCAAATCAGACATACCGATCCTGGCGAATTTCTTCCTGACGAAATTCAATAAATCCAAGAAGAAGAACATCCGGAAGATCGCGCCGGAGGTTATGGACAGCTTCATTAAGTATTCATGGCCGGGAAACGTCAGGGAGCTCGAGAACCTGATAGAGATGCTGGTGGTCATGAAAGAGGAAGGGGACATCGAGATGTCCGATTTGCCTGAGAAGATCCTGCGCCGGGAGATGAAGGACATCATGACAGGCAGGATAGAAATACCCGACGAAGGTCTGGATTACAAGGAACTGATCACAAATTTCGAAACGGACCTCCTCACCCGGGCCCTTGAAAAAACCGGCGGCGCCAAGAAAAGCGCGGCCAAGCTGCTGAAGCTCAACAGGACGACGCTCGTTGAAAAATTGAAGCGGCTGAAAATTTCCTGACCAGGTCAAAGGAAAGCGGACCGGGCCTCGTATTACGAAGGCCCGGTTTTTTATTACTTCCGGACAGTCATCTTCCAATCGTCTATCAGAGTGAATGTCGGACTCCTTTCCAGGGCGCTGGATATCCCCGCCGGGGCCTGGAGGACCATGGAAAACCCCACCGGCTCGTCCGGCCTTGGAATCAGGGGTATGTCAACGTCCACCTGGATGAGGAAACGATACGGGTCCACCCTGCCGAAGAAGTACCCCGCGAAGTCCTTTCTCAGTTTCCGGTCCGCATCCGTGTATTTTATCATCTGCGCCGCGGAGGTATCGACAGGCACCCACCCGTAATTCGGCAGGTACACCTGGGCCCAGAAATGGGGACTGCAGGCGCCGTTGTTGAACGGG
>CAZKYN010000151.1:0-8313 GCA_964556675.1 uncultured Syntrophaceae bacterium | reverse complement strand
GGCCGTCGCGGCCGATTACAACGGCGCGAACAAGGCCTCCTACGTAAAGGACAAGCTCATCGAGATGATGCACCTCAACGAGACGCTTTACGCCTGCGGCATTGCGTGCTCGGCGGAAGGCTACAAGACCGCCTCCGGCAATTACCAGATTGACATGCTGCTCGCCAACGTCTGCAAGCAGAACGTCACCCGGTTCCCGTATGAGATTGCGCGGCTGGCCGAAGACATCGCCGGAGGCCTCATGGTCACCATGCCCTCCGAGAAGGACCTGAAGCACCCGGTGGCCGGCAAGTACGTTGAGAAATACCTGCGGGCCGTGAATTCCGTACCGACGGAGAACAGGATGAGGGTCCTGCGGCTTATCGAGAACATCACCCTGGGAACCGCCGCGGTCGGCTACCGCACGGAGTCCATGCACGGCGCGGGTTCTCCCCAGGCGCAGCGCATCATGATCTCACGGCAGGGCAACCTTGAACAGAAGAAAGCGCTGGCGAAAGACATCGCCGGAATTAAATAGGACGAATCCGCTATCCGGGCCCCCTGAAGAGGGGCCCGGATACACAAAAATATAAAACCGATACGGTCCGGGAAAAAATTATGGATCAACCTCTCGAAACAGCAATCCAGGCGGCTCTGGACGCCCGTGTCAGGCCCCTGCTCCGCTCGCATAACGGGGATATCGAACTCAAAGGGATCGAGCAGGGCGGCATAGTCCGTCTGCGCCTTGTCGGGGCCTGCGCCTCGTGCATGGGGGCCCAACAGACAATCCACGATGTCGTCGTAGCTGCAATCCGCGAATGCTGCCCATCCGTTTCCCGGGTGCGGGTGGAAACCGGGGTAAGCGATGAACTCGCGGCCGAGGCCCTGCAGTTCCTCAGGGAAAGGCGGCGGCGATGAGCGGCCCGAAGGTGAGCATCCGTTTTTGCGGCGGCTGCAACCCTCGGATCGACAGGGGGCGCATTGCAGGGGAACTGCAGCGCTTATTCGCTGAAATGGGGATGGAGACAGTTTTCAACAGCATCGATGCGGATATCGTTATTTATCTTAGCGGCTGCCTTTCAGGATGCGCTTGGAAGCTCCATCCCGCCGTTGTCCCGCATGTAAACGTGGCGGACCATACCGTCGACATGGAGACAGCCGAAGAGGCCCGGATCGTTCCGGAAGTGACAAGAAAGGTGAAAGAATATTATGAGCGACTGGAAGCAGAAATACTCAAAAAAAATAATGACGGCGGCCGATGCTCTTAAACAGGTTCGGGACGGCGACCGCGTCGTAATCGGCCACGCCTGCGGTGAGCCGCCGACGCTGGTCGAGGCGTTGGTGGCGCGCGCCCCCGAACTCAAGGGAGTCGAGGTGGTCCACATGGTCGCCATGGGTCCCGCCAAGTACGCCCAGCCGGGAATGGAAGGCAGTTTCCGCCACAATTCGCTGTTTGTCGGAGCGACGACCCGCAAGGCCGTATCCGAAGGAAGGGCGCTGCACACTCCGTGCTTCTTCTCCGAAATACCGCGGCTGTTCTCCTGGCGGATCCTGCCCGTCGACGTGACCCTGATGCAGGTCGCCCCGCCGGACAAAGACGGGTTCTGCAGCCTCGGTGTTTCTGTTGACTACACTCTGGCTTCGTCGCGCTCGGACAGGCTTACGATAGCACAGGTCAACAGGAATATGCCTCGTACCTGCGGAGAGGCGATCCATATCGACGAGATCGATTGCATCGTGGAGAAGGACGAGCCCCTTATTGAACTCAAGCCCCCTGTCATCGGCGATGTCGAGAGGGCTATCGGCGAGCATGTGGCCGGGCTTATAGAAGACGGCTCCACACTCCAGCTGGGAATCGGCGCCATTCCCGATGCCGTCCTGCTGTTCCTGAAGAACAAGAAGGACCTTGGCATCCATACCGAAATGTTCTCCGACGGCGTCCTGGCTCTGACCGAGGCCGGGGTCGTCACCAACAGGAAAAAGACGATCAACACCGGCAAGTTCGTGGCCACATTCCTTATGGGCACGCGCAAGTTCTACGACTTCGTCGATAACAACCCGGACGTGGTGATGAGACCTGTCGATTACACCAACGACCCATTTGTAATCGGGCAGCACGAGAAGATGATCTCAATCAACTCTGCCCTCCAGGTCGATCTTATGGGACAGGTCAACGCCGAGATGATCGGCCGCAACCAGTTCAGCGGTGTGGGCGGCCAGGTCGATTTCATCCGGGGCGCAAGCCGGTCAAAAGGCGGCAAGTCGATAATTGCCCTGCCGGCGACGGCGGCGAAAGGCAAGCTGTCGCGCATTGCCTGCGAACTCGACCGCGGCTCGGCTGTTACCACTTCCCGCAACGACGTACATTTCGTGGTGACCGAGTTCGGCGTGGCGGACCTGCGGGGCAAGAGCATCCGCGAGAGGGCCAAAGCGCTGATCGGTATTGCCCACCCGGATTTTCGCCGGTCTCTTGAAGTTCAGGCGCAAGAGCTTGATCTGCTGTAAGGCAATTAGCTCTTCTCCTCTCGGCTGCGGGAAAGGAATTAACACTCG
This sequence comes from uncultured Syntrophaceae bacterium, assembly GCA_964556675.1. Classification (GTDB taxonomy): domain Bacteria; phylum Desulfobacterota; class Syntrophia; order Syntrophales; family UBA4778; genus JBDKTK01. The sequence goes on along the minus strand of CAZKYN010000151.1, from coordinate 5,781 downwards.
CCTTCCCCGCAGCCCCTCCCTTCAGGGGAGCCACGCCTGGGCTGTTTGCTCCGGAGCTTAACTATGCTATAAAAGCGCCCAGGAGATATCCATGCCCGTACTTACTTTTTTGCGAGACGCCCTGGATTTTGCGAGGGGGTCCTATTACAGACACATAGGCCGCCACACAAAAACGTTCTGTACCCGCGCCGCCCGCAATTCAAAAACAGCCGCCCAGAAGCGGGTCTGGCTGGCGACGGCCATTTCAGCCGATGAGGCGATAGCGTCCATTGCCCGGCTGGAAAACAGGCGTCCCGTGGGGCCTCTGGCTCGCTGGCAGGTGGCGCCCAAGGCAAGGCCGCGGCATTACCTGAAGGCCCTCAGGGTTTATCTTTCCGCCTTGCTCGTCCTTTACGGCACCTGCAAGAAAGAACTGCTGGAGAAAATGGGACTGGCCGAAAGCGAGTTCATTGAGCAGTGGAAAAGCATTTTCCAGTACAACGACGCGGACCAGGCGCTGTTCGATAACACCCTGGTTCCGGCATTTCACGCCAAAGGACTGGACGGGCTGGTTTCCGCCGCGGGCAAACTGATCCACGAGGCCCTGTTTCAGCCGGAAAGTTCGGGGGATCATCAGGAGTTTAAAATGGATAAAGACGAATCCGCTGCCCTGCAGGACCTCCTGGTAGATGACCTGGCGGCGATCAGGCGCAACCTGGAAAGACGGGAATGACCGCATGCCGGCGGAGATGTTTACGGTGGACAGCGAAGCGCGGCAGTACATCTGTCAAAACTGCCGCGGCGCCGTCACGATTGTGCTGGATTTTCATCCCATGATGGGCGGGGGGTGAAAGAAACCGGCCACGCGGGACGTGGCGGGAAGTTATGTGCCCACTGTGCTGGCCGGGCCGCCTGCCGATGCACATCAATTTCTCGTTTCGGAGGAGCGCGGCATCAGGATTTTCTATCCGGCCCGGCTCACGGCCAGGCCTTTTGAAAATCGTATCCGCATCACGCTGAAAAAATTCCTGTTCCTGAAGTGGCTTGAGCTCGAGGGCGCCCGCGCGATCGTCAGTGCGCCTGCCGAGGAGCAATTTCAAAAAAACCTGACATGAGTATGCGGATAGCTGAAGCGCAACGAATCGAGTCTTTAACAGCCCGCCCCGGGTATATCCTTTTTCGATCCAATATGGCCGTGCGCCCAACGCCAGGCAAGGACAACCAGAAATATTCCTGATATCGCCATTGCCGAGAAGACGGCGCCGCGAAAGGTCCAAAAACAGGACGGCTCCGGGATAAGCATGTCGTATGCGACCCAGGGAGGCCGGCTCCGGCCATGGCAAGCAGAGGCGCAAGACGGCAATTCCCCCCGGTTCCCTTCCCTTCCGTCCCGGCATTCAGAGGCATGGTCTCCACACCTCAAAGAAATGTTTTATCAGCGGATTTGAAATAAATTTTAAAAGAGCTTGATTAACAATGCAAACGAATTCGCGGCGCAATCAGCCGCTCTGCCAGCGTTTCAGCTGCTCTATTTCCTCCAGCAGGGAACTGTTCAATTTCTCCAACCCGGCGGTCCGTTCCCGCACCTTTTTTTCCAGAGCGATTTCGGACTCCAGCAGGGCATCTTCCGCCCGTTTTCGGTCTGTTATGTTCACACCGATTCCCGCTACATAGCGTTGTCCCGTCGGCCGTGTCAGGGGAAACTTGAAATTCCACCAGTAATGCCGGCGTCCATCCGGAGCCACGGCCTCTTCGACCATATCCATGGCTTGATTGGACGACAGGACAGCCAAATCGTTCTTTCGGAATTGCCCGGCTGTTTCGGCGGGCCAGAGTTCAAAATCCGTTCTGCCCAGGAGGTCTTCCTTCCGTACGCCCAGACTCTTTTCATAAGTCCTGCTCAGATAGACGTAGCGGCCCTGCTCGTCTTTGATCCAGGCGCTGGCCGGGCTGTTCTCCATGAACATCCTGAACCGCTCTTCGCTTTCCTTGAGGGCCTCTTCCGCCCTGGCCCGTTCAAGGCGGGGGAACACCCGGTCAGAAACTTCCCGGATTAGCTTTTCCTCGTCTTCGCGCCACTCCCGCGGCCGGGAATCGGCGATAACGAGCAGCATTCGCGACTCCGTATATCTGTTAAAAGGCGCTATTATCAGAGACCTTATATTGACGGGACGGAAGGCTTCCGGCCTGTTGCGCCGGTCGTTTTCCGTATCCCGGATTATTAATATCTCGCATTTCTGCAGGGCGGTATAATATTCAGCCTTCATGAAATCGGAAAGACTGATGATATCCGGCAGACGGGGCACGCCTTCAGAACTCCAGATGTATTTTAATTTGCCTGTATTGCCTTGCGGTTCGACTTCTGCGAAGAACACAAATGAAACATCAAGAAAAGCCCCGATTTTTGCGCCGACACACTTCATTATATCCTCAACGGACATGAGATCGGCCATACATTCCCGGACGTCTGAAATAAAGGCGCGGTTAACTTCGGCGACTTTGTGCCTGGTTATGTCGCGGATTGTACCGTCCCGGTACAGGGGTCGGCCCGCACCATCCCTGATCAGGAACATGCGGTTTGAAAACCAGCGATACTCGCCCTGCTTGAAGAACCTGCCTTCAGCCTCCTCCTTGCCGCTCATTTCCAGTCGGGCCAGCTTCGCCTCGATCTCCGGCACATCATCCGGGTGAGCTAACGTCAATATTGCCCCGGCGCCCAGGGCTATTATCCTGTCTGCTGAATACCCGAGCACGGCCTCACAGGACGGGCTCACGTACTCGTAGCGGCCGGTCTGAAGGTTGAGCCGGTAAATGACATCACGGGAACTGTCGAGGACCGAGCGCAGGCTTGCATCGGCCCTGTCCAGTTCCTGTTCCATCCGCTTGCGTCTGGTTATATCTTCGACGGATGCAGCTAGTCCGGGTCTGCCGTCAGGTCCTCCCGAGAATGCCGAGACCTGTACGCGCACCCAGACTATTGACTTGTCGGTGCGGATAAAGCGCAGGTCGCAGGAAAAAGATCCTGAGTCGCCGCTCAGTAATCTTTGCGTCTCGGCGTAGTACATGGCCTGATCGTCCGGGTGGACGATATGGCCGCTTCCCATGGTCAATAATTGTTTGCGGCTGAAGCCGGTGATGTCGCAGAACCTTTTATTGGCGGCCAGGTAATTCCGGCCGGCGTCCGTTACCACCATGCCTGCGGCGGCATTTTCGAAGACGGTTCGAAACAGGTCCTCGCCGGACTTCAACCCATTGCCGGCCTTCCCTTTTCCATTTTTCATCCTTTTTTCGGAACTGCCTTTCGGGGGAGTAGTTCTATTCATGATATCTTTTCTTATGCCGAAATAATTTTTGCGCCGTTTACTCCGGTTTTTGTGTTCCTGAGCGCAGTAAAAAAAGAGGGGAACGCCTTCAAAAGCGTTCCCCCCTTATTATCAATATGAATCGCAGCCGGCGATTAATTCACTGACTGCTGCCTTGTGAATGGAAATGTATGGAAAAAAGGGTCAAAAGTCAAGACGCATGAAGATTGGGTCAAGTTCGGGTAAAAGACATCTCGGACTCAGGTCTGTAAGGCTCTGCGGCCTGGAAGTCATGTTGTTCAAGAGCATTGACCTGACGAAATGAAATCACGGATAAAAAAAAGAGGTTGCTGCCTGAACAGCAACCTCTTGTTATTATTGGTAGGCGGTACTGGATTTGAACCAGTGACTTCTACCGTGTGAAGGTAGCACTCTCCCGCTGAGTTAACCGCCCTTGAAACAGCTAAGCTATACTTCATGGGTGCCCAATTTTCAAGGGAAAAAGCCTCGTCTTGCATCTTAGCGCCAATCCGAAATAGAATTGACATTAACATTTGATTTTTCCTAATCTAACACGTTGTTAAAAAATACCTCAAGCAGGCTGTTCAAAACGCCCGGAAAGTAAATTTCGCCGTAAGGCGCCCGAGGAATGGAAAGGGCTCATGATTCCGATCAGAGACAATATACCCTCTGTCAACTTCCCTGCGGTCAACTACACGATCATTGCCCTGAACTGCGCCGTTTTCGTTTTCGAGATGCTCTACCCGGGCAACCTGAGCGCACTTTTCCTGCAGTACGGGCTTGTGCCCGCCAAGTTTAGCGACCCGGGGTTTGCAGCCGGGTTCTCTTCCTGGGAAACGGCGGTTTCGCTTATTACGTTCATGTTCCTGCACGGCGGTTTCCTCCATTTAATCGGGAATATGTGGTTTCTTTTCATTTTCGGGGACAACGTCGAAGACAGGCTGGGGTCGGTCAGGTACCTTGCTTTTTATCTCCTTTGCGGCTGGGCTTCCGGTTTCTTTCATCTGATCACAAACTTTAACTCGGAAATGCCGACGATCGGGGCCAGCGGTGCCGTGGCCGGCGTCATGGGCGCGTATCTGATAAGTTTCAGCAAGTCCAGAATAATTACCCTGATCCCGATTCTGTTCATCCCGTATTTCGTGGAAATACCCAGCCCCTTCTTTCTCGGCTTCTGGGTATTTTTCCAGCTCCTGAGCGCGGCGGTAACTGATTCGAGCACAAGCGGCATCGCCTGGTGGGCCCATGTCGGAGGATTCGGGGCGGGCATGGTTTTCCAGAAAATCTTCCTCTTCATCCCGGAAACGGGATTGTCGCGCCGGGTCAGGGAGGCAACTGTCCGGCAGACATCGCCCCGCCTCCACGTCACCCGGGGGCTGGATTACGGGGAAGGTTTCGACCGCTACGGGACCATAACGATAACCCCGGAAGAGGCCCGTTCTGGTACGAGCAAACTAATAAGCATAAAAAACGGTTCGCAAAGCAGGACTTTTTCGGTTAGAATTCCGCCCGGTACCGGTGAAAACACTATTTTGAGGCTTGCCGGTCTGGGAAAAAAAGGCGAAGGAGGAACCGGCGATTTTTATTTGAAAGTCATGGTTTTTTCCATAAAATAATCAAACACTTATGCCTGCTTTTCTATCGTTCTCCACCTCCCGTTAAACTTCTAAAAACCTTGACAAACCATATTGCCTGTGCTAATTCGCCAACGGTTTTACGCAGGTGTTATTTTCATTCAGCAAAATTTTTTTTATTTTGCCCCCCAATAATACATAAAGGAGAAGAGATGATGTGGAAAAGATCTAACTTGACAGCACTCGTCGTAGCGTTCATTTCCGTCCTCCTTGCAACCCCGTTGTTTGCAAGCGAAGCGGATCTGGCGATACCCGAGCTGAGCGGCGCACAAAACAATCTCCTCATGATGGGTTTTGTGATCTGCTTCCTGGGCATGGGCTTCGGATTCATGATGTACAAGAAAGTAAAAGCCCTCCCCGCCCACAAGTCAATGCTTGACGTGGCGGAAATTATTTTTCAAACCTGTTCAACCTACCTGATCCAGCAGGGAAAGTTCCTTTTGATCCTTCTGGCTTTCATAGGTGTATGTATTTTCTACTATTTCGGTTTCCTGCAGCACCTGAGCATGGGTAACGTGATCCTCATCCTGGCGTGGACGGTCGTAGGTATCCTCGGGTCCTACGGCGTGGCCTGGTTCGGCATCAGGATGAACACCCTGGCCAACAGCCGCATGGCTTTCGCTTCACTCGAAGGCAAGCCGGTAAAGCTCCTCGATATTCCCCTTACCGCGGGAATGAGCATCGGCGTCCTGCTGGTCTGTGTTGAGCTCATCATGATGCTCATCATTCTGGTTTACATGCCCCGCGACGTGGCCGGCGCCTCATTCGTCGGGTTTGCCATCGGTGAATCCCTAGGCGCCTCCGCCCTGAGGATCTGCGGCGGTATCTTCACCAAGATCGCCGAC
>CAZKYN010000150.1:0-8346 GCA_964556675.1 uncultured Syntrophaceae bacterium | reverse complement strand
ATGACCATGAACAGCGGCGACAGCGGGTACGTCTTGCCGTCGGCTGTCACCTGGGTTTCCTCCATGCATGCCAGGAGGCTGGATTGCGTGCGCGGAGTTGCGCGGTTGATCTCGTCGGCCAGCAGGATGTTGGTAAAAACCGGGCCGGGCCTGAACTCGAACTCGGAGCTTTTCTGGCTGTAGATCTGGACGCCCGTGATGTCGGAGGGGAGCAGGTCGGGGGTGAACTGGACGCGCTTGAACTGCAGGGCAAGCGAACTCGCAATTGCCCTGGCCAGCATGGTTTTGCCCAGCCCCGGCAGGTCTTCGATCAGGAGATGGCCGCGGCAAAGGAGGGCTACTACGGCCAGTTCGATTACGTCCTTTTTCCCGACGATTACCGATCCGATGTTGCCGGTCAGTATCGCGATTTTATCCCGGAACTCCTGCATATAAACCTCCTGGTCGGAATTTTCTGTATTGCTTGGGATTTAAAAAAAAGAAACCCCGTTCTCCTGCGAGCACGAGGTTAAGAAGTTGCTTTGTCCATCAATGTCCTCGTCGAAATCCGGGTCAAAGGCCGATGTTCTCTGTGTTCGGGTAATACGAGGTCAGAAAGGCTTATACAATATCGATGCGCTATCGTAAACAACTTTTTATCAAGCATTTTAAGTGTCTTGAGTATTGCTGCGCATCGGGACAGCTGAAGAGAAAATACCTGGAGAGGGCAGGGGCCCTCTCCAGGTTAAGTTTATCTATTTAATCTTTCTGTTAAGGAAGTATCCGTCGGGGTCGCAGACCTCGCGCAGCAGGCGGAGGTCTTCGGCCGTGGGCTCGGCCATCTCCTTCAGGTCGGGGGAAATCAGCAGCTCAAAGCTGACCAGGTCCTGGATGTCGGACGCCTTCTTCCCCGGAAGCACTTCGAGCAGCGCCATCCTCCTCGAGTTCGCGTCGAAACCGAAAAGCGCCTGGTTGGTGATGACGCGGTAGGGGCCCGCGCCGGTGACGCCGGCCTTCTCGCGGTAATCCTTTGACCCGTCGCCGAAGCCGATGCTGGTCAGGAACTCGACCTTATCGACGAACCGCCTCTTTTCAAGGGCCATTATGATGATTGACTTCTCGCAGTTCGCGGCCATCGCGCCCGCGCCGCCGCTGCCGGGAAAGCGGGTCAGCGGCCTGTTGTAAGTGCCGCCTTCGAAAGTCGAGCAGACATTCCCATACATATCGATCTGGGCGCCTCCAATGAACGCGTAATCGGAGTAGCCCCTCTGGGTGAGTTCGAAGACGCCGCATAACCCTTTCAGGAAGCTCGCCTTGCGGCAGGCGCGGGTGTCGCCGACGGAAAGCGGCATCCCCATCTCCAGGATGGGGGAGAGGGGGCCAGCCTCGAAGATGATCCCCAGGTTGGGGGCATGTGTCAATTGCGCGTGCATCGACGCGATGATCGGGAGCCCGGTGCCGACGAACACTATCTTTTCGTCTTCGAGGACGCGGGACCCGGTATAGGCAATCATTTCAAAAGGTGTATATTCAGGCATTGTAAACCTCCATTATTATCGAATTGATCTTTTTCATGAAAGGATTATGGGCTGGCCGCCGTCCATCTCCTGCAGTTTCCGCAGCTGCTTGTAGCCGACCTTTCCCAGGAAATCGTCGAAAGTCTCGCAGCCGAAGATATATTCGTCATAATACTTCTGCAGCGCATCTTTTTTGCCGGTCTTGCGGAAATCGTCGCAGATCGAACGGAACATCTTGATATGGTCCATGTCGAACCAGTGGAACCCGTAGGAAGCGCCGGGATATGAGCCGTAAGGCTGCTCGACGAGGCAGTCCACGGCCGCGTACGGGATTTCAGTGAGGTTGGGATAAGTGCGGATGTTCTCGTTGGGGATGATCCTTTCGGCCGTAACGATGCTGCAGGTCGCCGCCATCGTTATCTCCGGGCAGGTGCAGTGCGCTCCGAAAAGGCGGCAGTTGCCGTACAGGTCGGAAGCGGTCGCGTGGATGATCGCGAGGTCAGGATGGCAGGCCGGGACAAGGTAAACATTCCTGCCGCTGAACGGGCACTGGATCATCTTGCCCCTGTTCACAAGCTCCATGTCGGAGCCGCCGTGGTCCATAGTCGGGATGAAAGGGATTCCCATGGCGGCTGCCTTGAACCGGGCGGACATCCCGTAGTTGGTGTAATCGTCCAACTGCACCATGCCTTTGGATGTAAGATGGCGCAGCAGCGGCGCGATCCCGATCACCTCGTACCCCCACCAGGCGAGTTCGACGCGCCTGATCGATACCCTGTCCGGATCGAGGACCATTGCGCCTGCAAGCAGCTCCGCGCAGATCGAGTTGGACTGGAACGAAAGGGTCAGGTCGCGGGCCCCGTGTCTGATTATTTCATGGACTATGGAGACCGGTACGCGGGTATTCACAAAGCCGCCGATCCCGATATTGATGCCGTCCCTTACAAACCGGTCTACGGCCTCTTTCAGGGTCGTCCTTTTGTCGCGCATGCCCTTGCGTTTGGAAACCATGATCTTCCTTGCCTGTTCGGGCGAGGGGCCCCACCATTCGAAAGGCTGGTCGGCAATCTCCTGGTCATACTTCAACCCCGAGACCTCTTTTATCTTCGAACCAATTTTCTTCTCCATCAAAGATACTCCTCCTTGTATTTCGCATTCAGGCCGGAAAGGAACCTCCGCCCCGGCCGCGGTGCTTGTACACGAATAAACAAAGATCGTCAAGACAAGAAATGAGGAAGATCCAGGCTGAGTAAGGCTTTAAGGGAATTAAGGCTTCCGGGCGGGATGTACCCGGAGGTTAACAGAGTTGCCCTTTCTTAATTCATTTGCATCGTGAATAGTAAAGTTATAGATTCAAGGGCGGCGGTCAGTTTGCATTTTTGCAGGGGAGATGCCATGAGTTCTGAATCCGCAGTTAATCACGCCCTGATCATTGCCGCGGGTCGCGGCAGCCGGTTTAATTCCGGCACAGCCGTCACGCCCAAGCCGCTGATAGAGGTCAATGGGACCCCCCTGATCCTGCATGTCCTGGAAGCGGCCGGTGCGGCGGGGATAAACGAAGCCACTGTCGTGACGGGATACCTGGGCGACGTCCTCGAGGACTTCCTGTCCGGAAGACCCCCCGGGCGAATGGCTGTCCGCTGCATCCGCAATACCGAATGGGAGCGGCCGAACGGCATATCAGTGTTTAAAGCAAGGGGGCTCATGCCGCAGACGTTCGCCCTGCTCATGTCGGATCATCTTATCGACCCCCGGATAATCCGGGAACTTGCCTTTAACCCGATCAATAACGGTTTTTGCCGCCTTGCGGTCGATTTCAATCCCTTCGGGGTCCCGGACCTGGAAGATGCAACGAAGGTCATGGCGGCAAACGGCCGTGTGCTGGACATCGGAAAAAAAATCTCCAGGTATAACGGTATCGACACAGGTGTGTTCCTCTGCACGGAGGGCATTTTTCACGGACTCGAAACCTCCATCTCCAGGGGGGAGGAAAGCCTTTCGGATGCCGTCCGGGTATTGGCCCGGAAGGGAAAGATGGAAGTTGTGGACATCGGCCGCCTTTTCTGGAGGGATGTTGACGACGAGACGGCGCGGCGCGATGCGGAATGCATTTTAAAGAATAAATTTCCGAACGGCTGGGCTTTTGAGTTATAATCCGGAAATATGGAAGCTCCCGAAAATCTGAAACCAGACCCGGCCTGCGAGCTCGAAATGCTCAAAAAAGTTTCGCGCTCGTTTGCCCTGACAATACCCGAGTTGCCGGAAGGGCTTGGGAGGGCGGTGACCACCGCCTACCTGGTCTGCAGGATAATAGATACCATTGAGGACGACGAGGGGCTGCCGCTGGAGAAGAAAGCCTTCTTCTTCGAAGGGTTCGTGAAAGTGCTGAATTCAGATGCCCCTGCCGGGCTCTTTGCGCGGGAGTTGCTGCCTCTGCTCACTGCGAGTGTAACAGATGATGAAAAGGAACTCGTTCGGAAAACGCCGGTTGTCGTCAGCGGAATATTGAGCCTGGGCCCCGGTCAGCAGCAGGCCATCAGGCGCTGCGCCGGAATAATGGCCCGGGGCATGCTGCAATTCCAGGGCAAAAGATCTCCCGCGGGCCTGACGGACATGGCGGATTTTGACCGCTATTGCTATTTCGTCGCCGGGGTTGTGGGGGAAATGCTCACGGACCTTTTCTGCGATTATTCTCCCGGGATAGCCGGCAGAAGAAAGGAACTGCTGGCCCTGGCAGCCTCATTCGGGCAGGGTCTGCAGATGACCAACATAATCAAAGACCTCTGGGACGACCGGGCCCGGGGGGCCTGCTGGATGCCGAGGTCGGTTTTCGAATCCGCGGGCTGCGGTCCGGGAGATCTCCATCATTACAGCGGCACGGAACCGTTCGGCAGGGGAATAGAGGAGATGATCGCGGTTGCCCGGGGCCACCTGAAAAACGCACTGACATACACAACGCTTATCCCGCCCGCGGAGACAGGCATCAGGAAATTCTGCCTGTGGGCTATCGGTATGGCTGTTTTCACTCTCAGGAATATCCATAAAAGAATGGATTACAAGAGCGGCAGGGATGTGAAGATAACCCGCCGGACCTTGAGGTCTATAATTCTTGTTTCCAATTTGATCATGCGCAACGATTTCCTTCTCGAGAGGATGTTCGACCTGGCCACCCGCGACCTGCCGGTGAAAAAAGCGCAATTTCCCTATTAAGCGCGATTCAGCGGAAGATCGCCAAAACCGATCTGGATCATGTTCAGATCGGCAATGGCCTGTTTGAAGGAAGGGTCAATCAGGGCTGCAAATTCCTCTATGTGCCGGGCCCAGGGCGCCTCTTTTTTCAGGGCGGGGCAGGGCCGGGCGGCAGGGTGGAAATATATCTCGCTCACGCCGTCGGGGACGAGCCGCAGCAATTTCAGGACAGTAGCCAGTTCCATCCTGCCGGAATCCCTCAGCCCGAAAACAAAATCATTGGCATTCATCCGGGCATCCTTGATTTTCCGCCTGAGCAGCGCGGTCCAGGGCAGGAGAAAGAGCCATGACGGCAATCCCCGGAGGTTTACAGGGCGCGGTCCCCTGAACGAGTAAGGCTCATAAGGGAGCCGGACGGACTTCATGCCGTAAGCGGCGCCGACCTCCACGATGGTATCGAACACCGTGGGGTGCAGGTGCAGGTGCTTGTGGCAATTGACGTGATCGAGTTTCAGGCCGGATTGGAGGAACAGTTCGAACTGGGCGCGGACCTCGCGTTCGAGCTGCCTGCGGACCGTGCGGCGGAAGTAATACTGAAGTCCCGAGTGGAAGTGCCGTGAGGACAACTTGCCGTCCTTATCGACCAGGTCGGGGATCTCGGAAACAGGTGAAACGGGTTTCAGCCCGGCCAGGACGAGGTGCAGTCCAACCCTCAGTTCGGGGAGCCGGAGCGCCTTTGCGACAGCTTCACCTGCAGCCGGCGCGCCCGGCATCAGGCTGGCTGTGCCGAGCACTCCCCTGAGATGGGCCTGCTCGACTGCTTCATTGACAGCCTGCGAAAAACCGAAGTCGTCGGCGGTTATTATTATCGCTTTCATCATTCAGCCCTGGCGAGTTTCCCGCACCGGTCGAGTGAGTAGCGGCAGCCGCGCCAGATTATGTCTCTTTTGAGCAGCGCGGCCGCCCATGAGAAGAGGGCCGCAACATCCCTGAGCGGGAGGAGCCACAAGGCCCGCAGTCCTTCCCGGTCGGCAAGCATCCTCAAAATGGCTGCCGCGGCGGCCATACGAACGGCAACGGCTGCCCCGAGCACCGCCAGTCCCGCAAGGTCGGCACGCACTGCGGCGAACAGCAATGCAAACGGGATGGAACGGGTCAGGATAGTGGAAAAGAAACCGGGCGCATTCGCCGATTTTGTTTTCTGGTCCCAGCAGACCTGGCCCGCCCACCATTGAGCCGGGTTTTTCAGGTCAACAAGGATTTCCACCATGTAGGGCACAAGCGCCATTCTTCTGCCTGATTCCAGAAGGCGCCGTCCCATTTCATAGTCTTCCGTAAGGTAGCCCGAAAGCGACTCCATCCCCCCGATGCCCTCCAGGTCTTTGCGCCGGAACGCAACGGAAGAGCCCAGGCAGAATTTGGCCGCGCCGGTGATGTAAGCAAAAATCACCCCGGGCATGAAATCGGCATTGTATGTGAGCAGGCTCATTTTCTCGTACCACGGACCGGCCGAGACTGCCTTATACAATGTGCAGGCAAAACCGGTGCCGGCGGAGTCCCGGGCGGCGAGCGGCTCGACTATGCGCTTCAGGAAATCCTTCCGCAGCCTGACGTCGCTGTCGCTGATCACGAGCAAGCCGTGCCTGGCGCGTTGCAGCGCAACGGACAGGTTGTTGACTTTCCCGTTAAGGCCGATTGTTTTGTTTTCAATTGCCAGGTCAACCCTGTCCGGGAACTCCAGCCGGATCTTCTCCAGAATCGGAACTGCCGGATCATGCGGGTCCTGGACCGGGATAACCACCTGGAACTCGGGGTATTCCTGGAGGCAGGCGCTGCGCAGGTTTTCCTCCAATCCCTTTTCGAGCCCGCAGACAGGCTTGAGGATTGTGACAGGCGGGAGGGAATCGGGATTTTCGGCCTTGTTTTCAGCAAGGAATCGCCGTACTGCCGGGAACCTGAGCATTTCGTAGACGGACCCCGCAATGACGGGCACAAAGAGGATAATTTGGAGGTAATTGATCTCCATCTATAAATTTCTATATATAGCCGTTGTGCCTGAACCAGTTCAGGGCGTCGCGAAAGCCCTCCATGACCGGTCGTGTCCTGTAGCCAAGCTCGCGCCGGGCCTTTTCGGACGAGAAATACATTTTCTTGCAGGAGAGCCGCGCCCCCGTAAGGCTGACCCGGGGTTCGCAGCGGGTGAGCACTGACCAGCCTTCGGCCGCCGCGGCGACGGCCAGCACGAGCGCGTGGGGCAGCCGGACGCGGGGCGGCTTGCGGCCCGCAAGCGATGCTATACCGGCCAGGGCATCTTTCAGGCTCATGTCCTCGCCGCCGAGGATGTATCGCTCTCCGGGCTTGCCGCGTTCCATTGCCAGGAGGTGCCCTTCCGCAACGTCGTCGACGTGCACAAAATTGAGTCCGGTGTCCACATACGCGGGCATGCGGCCGGAAGCCGCGTCCACGATGATGCGTCCCGTGGGCGTCGGCTTGATGTCTCCCGGCCCCACCGGTGTCGAGGGATTTACGATGACAACCGGCAGGCCGATATTCTGCGCGATCCTTTTTACCTCCGCCTCGGCCAGGAATTTCGAACGCTTATAGTGGCCGATCATGTCGGAAAAGGAAACAGGCGTGTCCTCGTCGGCCGGGCTCCCGTCCCGGTTGAGTCCCAGCACGGCAACACTGCTCGTATAGACCATCCTCTCCACGCGAGCCTTGGCCGCTGCCGTGACCAGGTTGCGGCTGCCGGAAACGTTAACCTCATACAAGTCGCCGGGACGGTGCACCCAGAGCCTGTAATCAGCCGCCACATGGAATACGACGGAGCAGCCCTGCACCGCTTTTTCCAGCGAATGCATGTCTCTGAGGTCTCCTTCCACAGTTTGCACGGAGAATCCGGCGAGGTTCTTCCGGCTGCTGTCCGCCCGCACCAGGGCGCGCACTTCGTGAGAGGAAACGAGTTTCCTGAGGACTGCCGATCCGACAAAACCTGTGGCGCCGGTTAACAGGACCTTCATAGGTTTTATCACCGCTGTTTGATTCTGGGATTTTGGTTCCGATTAGACAGGTTTACTACGACTCAGCCGATTCGTAAACAATATATGGCGAGATTTTTCAAGAGTTGCCGGCGCGACTGTCCGCCAGGAGGCCCGCAAGCCCGAGCAGGGTGCAGGCCGCCGCAATCGGCCACAAAACGTCGAACCCCCATTGCTGGCCCACCGCTCCAAGCAAAATCGATCCAATGGCTATGCCCAAATCAAATCCCGTAAAATATGTGCTTGTGGCGATGCCGCGCTTCTCCGGCGGGACCTGGTCGATGAGCAGCGCCATGGACGCGGGCTGCGCCGTTCCGAACCCGAGTCCGAAGAGGGAGGCCGAAATCAGGAACCAGGAAAGAGTGCGCGCCGGGGGCAGCATGGCCAGGGCTGCAGCCATGATGATGATGCCCGGGACAATGGCGCTGGCGCGGCCGCAGCGGTCGGCCAGGCGGCCGGCGAATGTCCTGGAAACAAGCAGGGCGACTGCCATGAACATGAAATAGTATCCGGGGTTCTGCACGCCCCGCGATTGGGCGTATATGGCGATGAAGGCGCTGACAGCCCCGAACCCTGTGCCCATGCACAGGGTCGTCCAGGCAATAGGCAGGGCCCCGGCCAGC
>CAZKYN010000149.1:0-8365 GCA_964556675.1 uncultured Syntrophaceae bacterium | reverse complement strand
GGCATAGCCCTGGAGGTTGTCGCCGGTGATCAGCTTCAACAGGGTCGTTTTGCCAGAACCGTTGGGGCCCGTTATCGCCCAGTTCTCGCCGCTGCACATTTTCCAGTTCAGCTTGTCCAGTATTTTTGTATTTCCATAACGGACGGTGACATTTCTCATCTCGACAAGGGGCCGGATGGGAACGCCCTTCGCGGCCGCTGCTCTCACCGGGGCCGCCTTTTTTTCACCTCCGTCGCCATTGCCTGCATAAAGAAGGCCCAGGGTCTCCTCCCGCATCATTTCCGCTTTTTCCCCGCAGCCTATGACTTTGCAGTCCTTGACGCACAGCACATGGGTGATGCAGGGCAGGACCTCTTCCGGGTGGTTCGTGATGAGGACGAGCTGCGTTCCGAAAGAGGCCATGCCGTTTATAACTGAGGTCAGCTCGGCGCGCGAGCACGCGTCTATCCCGCTCAGCGGCTCGTCGAGGATCAGCAGCCGCGGCGATTTCAGGAGGGCCCGCGCGATCAGGATTTTCCGCATCTCGCCTGTGGAGAGGTTGCGGACTTCCCGGTCGAGCAGGTGTCCGACATTCATGAGGTCCACTATTTCAAAAAAAACTTGAGATCCGGGCGACACGCCCCCCTTTCCGTAAACGAGGACGTCGCGGGCCCGCTCGGGGCCGGGGGAGCTCCGGCGTGCGCTGCGGTCGTCTCGCCTCATCTCCTCGGTGTTGATCATCCAGTCCTGCAGTTCGAAGGAGACGTAACCGGCGGTCATGCTTTCGATGTGGCTGGTTACCGCGCCCTGTGAATAGGGGATATCGTCGATGAGGACGCGGGCGAGAGAGGACTTACCCGCCCCGTTGGGGCCAAGGATGGCCCATTGCTGGCCCGTCCTGATCTCCCACTGCGTGTTGCGGAACACCATCCTGTCGCGAATGCGGATGGTCACGTTGTCCAGTGTTATGAATGGCTTGTCCATACAGTCCGATTAACCACTTTACAGGGACGGGTCCCCATATCAAATTGGAGCCCGCCCGCAATTTGGGAGCGCCCGGGGGGTGTCAGTAAATTCATGGTCATTCCCGCGAAAGCGGGAATCCAGTTTTTTATCATTAGTGCTGGACTCCTGCTTTCGCAGGAGTGACCATGACCGGCCCCAACGCGGCAGACCTGTCCTCTCTGGAGCAGATGAGCGTTTTTCAATACGTCTAATCAGCCGGGCATTCTGTTTCATTTAGCTGGCAACTCTTTTCCTTGGATTTTTCGGCGAGGCGCGCTTCCCGGCGGGCCTTTGCCTCCCTGTTGCGCCGCTTCTCTTCATTTGTCTCCAGAATAAGCGGAGGCAGTTCGACCGGCCTGCCGTTCTTGTCCAGGGCGACAAAGGTCATGTATGCCGATACGGTATGGCGCTTTTCGCCCGTAACGAGGTTTTCCGATTCCACGCGCACTCCGACTTCCATTGAGGTCCGGCCGACCAGGTTGAGGCCTGCCCTGAATGTCACCAGGTCTCCCACAAATACCGGGTTGTGGAAATCCATGCGGTCAATGGAAGCGGTGACCGCGTTGGACCGCGAATGGCGGACCGCAACGGCCCCTGCTGTTGTATCTATCAGTTTCATCAACACGCCCCCATGGACGTTGCCGGCGGGGTTGGCGTCCTGGGGGTTCATCTGCTGCGCCATGAGCACGCTGCTTTCGCTTACTCTTTTGCCTATCATCTGAGCTCCTTTTAAATCATTTACAATTGCGAACAGGATACATAATATCTAAAGAGGGATTCGGCAACAGACTTTTTAAGTGGAAAATCGGGACAACTTGGCCTAACATTCTCAAGGTTCGAATTCGATTGCGTATTTTACAGTTGTCCTCCAAATAACTCCGGGGGGTGCAAAATGAAATACGTGGTCCTTTTGGGGCGGGTGCTCTACGCGGCAATTTTCGTGTTGTCGGCCCCCGGCCATTTCACTTCCGGCACAATAGCTTATGCTGCGAGCAAGGGCGTCCCGCTGGCAATGATTGCGGTCCCGCTCTCAGGCATCATCGCCTTTGTGGGCGGTGTCAGTATAATCCTGGGATTGAAGGCGCGCTGGGGGGCCTGGCTCATTGTATTGTTCCTGGTTCCGGTGACTCTGATGATGCACAATTTCTGGACGGTCCCGGACCCCCAGGCAGCCCACATGCAGTACCTGCATTTCATCAAGAACGTTTCCATGCTGGGAGCGGCCCTGCTCATTGCCTGGTTCGGATCGGGGCCGCTGAGTCTTGACAATAGATGAAAATAATTTGTTCACCCTCAAAACTGAAGGGGAGGAGCATGAAGAGGTCCGGCAACATAGTTGATATCCTCAATTCCCGGATTTACCCGGGCACTTTAAATATTATCGAAGGCAGGATCGCGGATATTGCCGAAGGCGGTAAATACAATACCTGGATCATCCCCGGTTTCATCGATTCCCACGTCCATGTGGAGAGTTCTCTTCTGCCCCCTTCCGAGTTCGCGCGGCTTGCCGCCGTCCATGGGACGGTTGCGGCCGTCTGCGACCCCCACGAAATAGCCAATGTCCTGGGAATTGAGGGAGTGCAATTCATGATTGCCGACGGCGCATCGGTTCCGTTCGGGTTCCATTTCGGCGCGCCCTCCTGTGTCCCTGCGACCCCGTTTGAGACTGCCGGGGCCTCGCTGGGCCCGGCTGAAGTCGAATCCCTCCTGCAAAGAAAAGAAGTGAAATTCCTGGCGGAAATGATGAACTTCCCGGGGGTGATCAACGGCGACCCGGAAGTGATGCGGAAGATCGCGCTGGCGAGGAAATACAGAAAGCCGCTGGACGGCCATGCCCCCGGGCTGCGCGGCGAGGAGCTGCGCAAATACATTGCCGCCGGGATCTCGACCGATCACGAGACCTTCGGCTATGAGGAAGGCGAGGAAAAACTGAAACTCGGGATGAAGCTCCTTATCAGGGAGGGTTCGGCGGCAAAAGACTTTACAGCCCTCAGCCCTTTGATCAGCCGGTACCCTGATCACTGTATGCTCTGCAGCGACGATTTGCACCCGGACGATCTCATTTCGGGACATATAAACGAGATAATCAAGAAAGGCCTGGACCTGGGCATAGATATATTCACCCTGCTGAGATGCGCCTGCCTGAACCCGGCAAGGCATTATGGATTCGAAGCGGGACTCCTGAGATCAGGCGACTGCGCCGATTTCGTGGTGGTGGACGGCCTTGACAGCCTCAACGTCCTGGCAACATACATAAAAGGTGAGCCGGTCGCGGAGGGCGGCAGGGCGCTGTTGAGTCCGGGGACAGCGGCCCATCCGAACAGGTTCAACGCCGGTTTCAAAAGGCCGGAGGACTTTGCGGTGAAGAGCGGGGGCGCTGCGATCAACATCATAGAGGCAGTGGACGGCCGGATCGTGACAGGCTGGGCTCGGGAGGAGCCGAAAATCATGGACGGCAGCCTGGTTTCAGATACCGGGCGCGACATCCTGAAATTAGCCGTGGTGAACCGCTATGCCGACGCGCCCCCCGCCGTAGGGTTCGTCAGGAATTTCGGGTTAAAAAAAGGCGCGATCGCATCATCGGTGGCCCACGACTCGCATAACATCCTGGCTGTGGGCGTTACCGATGGGGACATTTGCACCGCCGTCAATCTCGTGATAGAGCACAGGGGAGGCCTTGCGTCGGTCGGCGATGATTTCAGGGAGGTCCTGCCGCTGCCCGTCGCCGGGCTCATGGCGGACGGAAACGGCCATGCTGTCGCGCATATGTACTCGCATTTAGACAGGCTGGCGAAGGGACTGGGATCGAAGCTGAGTGCGCCCTTCATGACCCTGTCCTTCATGGCGCTGCCCGTCATACCCAGGCTGAAATTGAGCGACAAGGGGCTTTTCGATGCGGAGCGCTTCCGGTTTATCGATTTGACAGCCGCGTGAGAGGCGGGACGAAAAAATTGAAGGTGCTGGTCGTTGACGACGAAAAAGACATAGTGGACCTGCTCGCGTACAATCTCGAGAAAGAGGGATTTTCGGTGGTCCGCGCGCATGACGGCGAACGGGCGCTGGAACTGGTGAAATCGCAGCGCCCGGACCTGCTGGTGCTGGACCTGATGCTGCCGGGAATGAGCGGGGTCGAGGTCTGCCGCAGGCTGCGGAGCGATGCCCGTTCGGCCGATTTGCCTATAATAATGCTGACCGCAAAAAGCGAGGAGATCGACCGGGTCCTGGGCCTGGAGATGGGGGCAGACGATTACATAACGAAGCCCTTCAGCGTCCGGGAACTGATCGCCCGTGTGCGGGCCGTCCTGCGGCGCGCGGGCGCAGGCCGCAAAAGAGAGCGGCAGGGCGAATTTGTCTTCCGGGACCTGCGGATAAATTACGATTCCCACGATATCTATATTGCTGGAAGAAAGGTCATCCTGAGCCCCACGGAAAAGAGGCTCCTCATGTTCCTGTCGCGCAACCCGGGGAGGGTATTCTCCCGCGACCAGATCCTCGACCACGTCTGGGAGGGCGATAGCTTTGTGGAACGCCGGACCGTTGATGTCCACGTCAGGCGCCTGAGGGCCCAGATAGAATCCGACCAGGAAGATCCCCAATACATTCTCACCGTCAGGGGAGCCGGATACAAATTTACCGATCTGAAAGTCCAAAATTAACCGTATCTTAATCACTCCTTAACCAGATTGTAACAATTCCGGATTATATTAAGGCCAAACAAAGAAAGGAGGCTGAAATGAAGTTCGGAAAAGTCACGGGCTTGGCCCTGGTGTTCATAATTCTGGCAAGCGGTGCAGCTCCGGCGCAAAACAGGATCGTGATAAAAGGCTCGACGACCGTCCTGCCAATAGCGCAGGCCGCCGCGGAGGCCTTCATGAAGAAGAACCCCGGCGTTAACATATCCATATCGGGAGGCGGTTCGGGGGACGGGATAAAGGCCCTTATAGACAAAACGACCGATATCGCCGATTCCTCTCGGGAAATGAGGCCGGAGGAGGTTTCGCTGGCAAAGAGCAAGGGCATAAAACCTGTGGCCAACAAGGTTGCCGTCGACTCTATCGTCCCCATTGTCCACTCCGGCAACCCGGTGAGCAATCTGACAATTGAACAGCTCAGCCTCATCTATCAAGGAAAAATCCGCAACTGGAACGAGGTGGGCGGGGAAAAAAGGCAGATTGTCGTCATATCGAGGGACACGAGTTCCGGGACTTATGAAACGTGGGAACAGAAGGTGCTGCATGGGGCAAAAGTTACACCGCGGGCGCAGCTGCAGGCTTCAAACGGGGCCATAGTCCAGGTCGTTTCCAGAAACAAATTCGCCATCGGTTATATCGGCTTGGGTTACCTGGATAAAAGCGTTAAGGGTATTACCGTCAACGGCATCGAGCACACTGTACAAAATGCGATTTCCGGCAAATACCCCATTGCCAGGCCGCTTTACATGTACACAGACGGACAGTCTAAAGGGGCGGCAGGCGATTTCATAAAATTCCTGGTCGGGCCGGAAGGACAGAATATAGTGCGGAAGGAAGGCTTCGTGCCGCTGAAGTAAACGATTTTAAAAAAGCCTCACGATAAGTCTGATGTCCAGAAAGCTTAAGGAAATTATAATCAGGAACATTTTCTTCCTGATCGCCATGGCCTCTCTGCTGGCCCTGTCGCTTATCGTCATTTTCCTTTTCCGGGAAGCCCTCCCCATTTTCCGGGCCGTCTCGTTTCTCAAATTTGTTTTCGGGATGGAGTGGTATCCGACATACAACCCGCCGGAGTTCGGCATCTTGCCGCTCATAGTGGGTTCGCTGATCGTAACTTTTTTTTCCAGCCTTATCGCGATCCCCCTGGGAGTGCTCTCGGCGATTTATATCTCCGAACTGGCCCGGCCCTGGGTCAAGGAGATTTTCAAGCCTCTTATAGAACTATTGGCGGGATTGCCTTCGGTTGTGCTCGGTTTCTTCGGAATGGTGGTGCTCGGTCCCTGGCTCCAGGAGACCTTTGACCTTCCCACCGGGCTCAATATTCTCAATGCTTCGATCATGCTGGCCATAATGGCCGTCCCGACCATCTCCAGCATCTCGGAAGACGCTCTTTATTCCGTGCCGCGGGAATTCAAGGAGGCTTCCTATGCCCTGGGCGCCACCAGGTTCGAAACCATAATAAGAGTGATTGTCCCGTCGGCCCTCTCCGGGATTTCGACGGCCATAATCCTCGGCATGGCGAGGGCGATAGGCGAAACAATGGTCGTGCTGATGGTTGCGGGCGGCGCGGCGGCGCTTCCCGAAAATATCTTTGACGCAGTCCGGCCCATGTCGGCAAGCATTGCCGCGGAGATGGGAGAGGCCCCGTTCCGCAGCCTCCATTACCATGCGTTGTTTGCCATCGGGGTCGTGCTGTTTTTTATAACCCTGGCCTTCAACCTTGTCGCCGACCAGATATCACACCGTTTCAGGGAAACGGGATCGGGGACTCTGTAACATGGGCAGGCCCGAAATAGAGCTCAGCAAGATCAGGCCGCACTATGAAAGGCAGTATTATGCATTCCCGGCGACCGGCCGCCGGCCCGATTATCACCCCTCCCTCTTGAAATGGCGCTATCTCAAGCAGACCCTGTTTTTCAGCCTCCTCAGGGCATGCGCCCTCGTGATAGCGCTGGCCCTCGGGGGCATCCTGCTGTTCATCTTTTTAAACGGCTTCAAGGCGATCAACTGGGGTTTCCTGACGCAATTCCCGATTGATTCGATGACAAAGGGCGGGATATTGCCGGCGATCATCGGGACATTTTACCTCACTGTCGGGGCGATCGTCGTGGCGCTCCCGCTCGGGATAATGTCTGCCGTTTACCTGAGCGAGTACGCCAGGTATGGACCGGTGGTAAGGATTATCAGGATCGGAGTCAACAACCTCGCGGGTGTGCCCTCGGTTGTTTTCGGTCTGTTCGGGTTGGGGTTCTTTGTCGTCTTCCTGCAGTTCGGGTCGTGCATCCTGTCGGGCTCTCTCACCCTCGGGATCCTGATACTGCCGACCATAATAGGGGCAGCGGAGGAGGCCCTCAAGGCCGTCCCCCAGACATTCCGGGAGGCATCCCTGGCCCTCGGGGTTTCCAAGTGGCAGACTATTTGGAGGATTGTCCTTCCCAATGCCTTGCCGGGGATCCTTACGGGCTCTATCCTGGGCATCGGACGGGCTGCCGGAGAGACTGCCCCTATAATGTTCACGGCCGCGGCATTTTACACCGCACAGCTTCCGCACTCTGTTTTCGACGAGGTGATGGCGCTGCCTTATCACATCTATGTCCTTGCGACTGCGGGAACGCACATAGAAGAAACAAGGCCGCTTCAGTACGGGACGGCCCTGGTGCTTATAGCCCTGGTGCTCGGGGTGGACCTAATTGCCATTATAATCAGGAGCTATATAAGAAGGAAAAAAAGGTGGTAATGTGCCGGACAACAATATAATAATCACACGACACGTGAACTTCTTTTACGGCAACAACAGGGCCCTGACCGACATCAGCATGGACTTTGAACGCAACAAGGTGACGGCCCTGATCGGCCCTTCCGGATGCGGCAAATCGACCCTGTTGAGACTTCTGAACAGGATGAACGATCTGATCGAAGGCACTCGGGTGGAGGGAGAGGTCCTGTTCGAGGGAAAAAACATTTACGGCTCGGATGTCGACCCGGTCGATATCCGCAGGAGGATCGGCATGGTCTTCCAGAAACCGAACCCCTTTCCGAAATCAATCTTCAATAACATAACCTACGGGCCCCGGCTGTCGGGCGTGACGGACAGGATAGAACTGGAGGCGCTTGTCGAGCAGAGCCTCAAGGCGGCCGTCCTCTGGGACGAAGTGAAAGACATCCTCGGCCGTTCGGCAATGATGCTGTCAGGCGGTCAGCAGCAGCGGCTCTGTATAGCAAGGGCCCTGGCGATGAGGCCGGAAGTGCTCCTCATGGATGAGCCCACCTCGGCTCTTGATCCCATTTCGACCGCCAAAATAGAGGAACTCATCGAAGAGTTGAAGAGACAATACACGATCATTATCGTGACGCACAACATGCAGCAGGCTGCCCGCATTTCCGACCAGACGGGGTTTTTTTATCTGGGCAAGCTGATCGAGTACAGTAACACGGAAAGACTGTTCACAACGCCGGACGTGAAGCAGACGGAGGATTACATTACGGGCAGGTTCGGGTGATTGTTTAAAGCAGGAAAGGCAGGCAAATGGCCGAAGCAAGACATACGAGCAAACATTACGAAAAAGAGCTGCAGGAGATAAAGAGCAACCTGATCTATCTCGGAGTGCTGACGGAAAGAGCTATCGACGGCGCGATGCGCTCCCTTCTGGAGAGGGATTCGGACCTGGCGAGAAAAGTCGTCGAGGGAG
>CAZKYN010000148.1:5395-8448 GCA_964556675.1 uncultured Syntrophaceae bacterium | reverse complement strand
CCCTTCCAAACCCTTTTTCAGCGCCGAGTACCCCTCCCCCTTCTCCTATTCCTCGATGCCCAGCGCACAGCCGTCCGCCGGGAACAGACCCGTTAAGGGTTTCTCGCGGGGCTTCTCGTTGTGCAGGTCCCGGTCACTCATAGCGCCTCAGGATTTCATCGATATTCCCGGCCGTGACCCCGCGGTGGAGCCGGCCGTCGATCAGCAGCGCCGGGGCTCCGTCACACGCCCCGATGCAACAGATGGGGAGGAGCGTGAAGCGGCCGTCCGCCGTGGTCTCTCCCGGCTTGATCCCGAGCAGTTCCTGGATTCGCGAATAGACCCCTTCGTATCCCATGATCCAGCATACTATGCTGTCGCAGACATGGATGATATGCCGGCCGACCG
Source organism: uncultured Syntrophaceae bacterium (assembly GCA_964556675.1). Lineage (GTDB taxonomy): Bacteria > Desulfobacterota > Syntrophia > Syntrophales > UBA4778 > JBDKTK01. The sequence continues at coordinate 8,061 of CAZKYN010000148.1, read as the reverse complement.
GCCGGCGGTATATCATCGGGTAGAAGGTCGCTATTGCCTCCACCTCTTCCGGCGCAGCCCCAAGGTAAACGGCAAGGTCGCCGACCGAATCATCGGGAACCCATCCCCGCGAGTCCTGTATTACTTTCAGCGCCTCCAGGATGCCATCCGTCCTCCTCTCAAAGCTCCCGAGTTCGATGTCCAGCTTTTTAATTTCCTTTTCCGTCAGCACAAAGATATCCTTACCTGTCAATATCGGACGGTATGTAATCGATGCTCCCCAGGATGGCTATCAGGTCCGAAACCATGAGCCCCCGGGCGATATATGGGACCGTCTGGATGTGGGCAAATGAAGGGGTCCTGATCCGGGTGCGGTAGGACACCGTGTCGCCTTCGCTGACCAGATAAAAGCAGTTAATGCCCTTTGCCCCTTCGGCCATGAACGAAACCTCGCCCGAAGGCACGACTGGTCCCCAGGTCACGCCCAGGAAATGGGTGATCAGGGTTTCAATGTCGCGCAGAGTGCGGCTTTTCAGAGGAGGCGTTGCCTGTGTCTGTTCGGCTTTATACGGCCCTGCAGGCATGTGGTCCAGGCACTGCTCAATAATCCTGAGGCTCTGCCGCATTTCCTCAACCCGGACCAGGGCGCGGCTGTAGCAGTCCCCGTCGGGAGCGGTGGGGACCTCGAAATCGAAGTTCTCGTATCCCGAGTACGGCCGCTTCTTGCGCAGGTCCCATTCGAAACCGCACGCCCGGAGGTTGGGTCCGGTCACTCCCCAGTCCATGGCGTCCCGGAGGCTGTATTTGCCGATTCCGACCGTGCGGTCCTTGAATATCCTGTTGTTAAGGACAATCTTATCGTACTCGTCCAGCTTGGGAGGCATATAATCAAGGAAATCCCTGACCAGGGCCTCCCATCCTCGCGGCAGGTCCTGGGCGACTCCGCCGATCCGGAACCACATGGGGTGCATGCGCCCTCCGCAGATCGCCTCAATTATATGATAGAACCTTTCGCGATCGTTGAAAGTGTATACGACCGGCGACATGGCCCCGAGGTCCTGGGCAAACGTCCCGTACCACACGAGGTGGTTGGCTATGCGGAAGAGCTCCGTCAGCATGACCCGGATGACCCTGGCCCTGTCGGGCGCTTCTATGCCCGCGAGTTTCTCCACTGCCAGTACGTAAGGGAGTTCATTATGGAAACCCGCCAGGTAGTCGATCCTGTCGGTATATGGTATGTAGCAATGCCAGGTCTGCCGTTCGGCGATCTTCTCCTGGCCCCGGTGATGGTAGCCTATATCTATGATCGCGTTAATTATGAGCTCGCCGTCGAGTTCGAGAATGATTCGCATGGGCCCGTGCGTGCCGGTGTGCTGCGTCCCGAGATTGATGAAGAGGCTGTTATCCGCGGGTGTTAATCCCCAGTCTTCCGGTCTGAACTTGAGGAGACCCTGCTCGAATTCCTTTTTTGAATCGGGAAGCCTGTACCTCCCGATTTCGGTGCCGCGCGAGGGGTGGTCCTTGCGCATGGGATGGCCTTCCCAGAATGACGGCATCAAAATCCTGCGCAGGAACGGATGGCCATCAAAGGAAATGCCGAACAAGTCCCATGCCTCGCGCTCGTAAAAAGCCGCCGAAGGCCATACCCCGATTACGCTGGGGGCGGCCGGGGCATCGCCCTGGAGCGCCGTCTTGACACGGATGTCCCGGTCCCGGCTGTACGACAAAAGGTGATAAACGAGGGTGAAATCGCCCGGCGGCAAGCCGTTGCGTTCACGGCGCGCGCGCTCGTCGACCGCAGCGAGGTCGAACAGGGTTTCGAAGCCGCCCTGCTTTAGATACCGGAGGACCTCCGGGATGCGGGCCGGCGGCACCCAGAACGTCTCCATGTCGTCTCTGGTATGCTGCTCGCGGATATCATCATTGCCGAAAACGCCTTTCAGTTCCGGAATGATGCTCATGCGCGCCAGACCTCGTCGGGAGACTGGAGCAGGGTTTCCTTTATCCTTGCAGGCCTTTTTTCATCCCGAAGCGAGGGCATGCCCGGCCGCACCACGCCCTGAGGGCCGGCAACCCAGCTTAAGGGGCGCTTTTCGCTTCCGACAGCATTCTGTAAGAGGATCAGGCCTTCCAGGAGAGAGTCGGGGCGGGGAGGGCAGCCGGGCACATATACGTCAACCGGAAGGAACTGGTCGACCCCCTGCACGACGCTGTAGACGTCAAACATGCCGCCGGAGTTTGCGCAGGAGCCCATCGATATAATCCAGCGGGGCTCCATCATCTGCTCGTAAAGCCATTTGACTACGGGCGCCATCTTTATGAAGACCGTCCCGGCCACGATCATCATGTCTGCCTCCCGGGGGCTGCCTCTGATGACCTCCGCCCCGAACCGGGCAATATCGTAGCGGCTCGTGATGCTGGTCGCCATTTCCACATAACAGCAGGACAGGCCGAAGTTGAACGGCCAGAGGGAGTTTTTCCGCCCCCAGGCGACTATGTCCTGCAGCTTGGTTAAAAGCACCCCGGATTTCTGACCGGACTTCTGACCAGATTTCTGACCGGATTTCTGAACTGACGGGTTCTCAATTTGTTTTTCGCCCATTACTTTATCGGAAATTTCAAATTTTCAATTTGAAATTCAAGTTTCTCTGCCCCAGTTCAGCGCCCCCATTCTCACGATATAAAGG
>CAZKYN010000148.1:0-5295 GCA_964556675.1 uncultured Syntrophaceae bacterium | reverse complement strand
TGAAATTCAAGTTTCTCTGCCCCAGTTCAGCGCCCCCATTCTCACGATATAAAGGAGCGCCGCTGCCAGGATGACCGTAAAAACAAGGATCTCCAGGAAGCCCTGCCATCCCGATTCCCTGACGGAAACCGACCACGCAATATAAAATACGGTTTCCAGGTCAAAGATGACGAACAGGATGGCAACTACATAATATCTTATGTCAATGGGATTTCCCGGGACTCCGGCTGGGACTATGCCTGATTCGTAAGGCATTTCCGTCGCTTTCCCCCGGTGCCGTTCGCCCGAGATGTAAGCGACAAAAAGCAGGAGGGCCGCAAAGGCGATTACAGAAAACGCATAGAGTACGAAAGGCCAAAAGATCCCCATGTTTATATCTCCGCAGAATGTTTCATTAATAAAGCGTAGTATAAATTCGAAATTAGACAAATAGAAAAACCCGGGGCGTATTTGGTTTGAAACAGTTTAAAAATATGTGTTACAGTTATAAAAATTCCATTTGGAGGAATGTTTATCAAAAAGTATACATGCACGATCTGCGGTTACACCTACGACCCTTCAACAGGCGATCCCGATAATGGAGTGGCCCCCGGAACTGATTTCAAGGACATCCCCGGCGACTGGGTTTGTCCTGTTTGCGGGGCGGCCAAGGACCTCTTCGAAGAGGAAAAATAAACGAGGTGGATGCAATGAAAATTAAAATCTTTACCACCCCTACCTGACCGTATTGCCACAAACTGAAAGAGTTCCTTTCAGAAAAAGGCATAACGTACGAGGAATCCGATGTCGCTCGCGACCCGCAGGCACTCGATGAAATGGTCAAGCTGTCCGGCAAGCGGGCAGTGCCGATAACCGTGATCGACAATGACATAATAGTGGGTTTCGACCGGGACAAAATTGAGAAGAGAATAGCCGAATCGAAGTAGCCGTTGCCATTCGTCGGCGTTCTAATTTACTGATTTTATTGATTTATTCTCTGTAACGGCCATTTACTTCTTGACTTGGCCTCCTCCTTTGTGCTAGCTTCCCGCTTGCATTGCCTGCGTTTTTTTATCTGTAGAGCAAATCGCTGTGAAGGAGACAGATGGCAAAGAGCCGCTATACATTTCTGGTTTTCAGCAACAAGAAGGACGCAGTGAAAAAAGTCTGCGCCTCCGCTAAATTCCTGAAATATGCAGGCGGTTTTGCCGTTCTCATGGTCCTTGCGATGGCATTCCTTCTCTATGACTATATTCAGGCTAAAAGACAGGGCGCTGAATTTGAAAATGTGAAAAAGCTGGCCGAAACCCAGGCCGACCAGATAAACACTCTTGCCGGCAAGGTGATGGATTTTGAAAAGAAAATGGAATATTTCCGCCAGCTCGAACAGAAGATCCGGTCCACTTCGGGAGACAAGCTGAAGCACTCCAAAAGCCAGATGCTTGGTATCGGAGGCGTCCAGCAGGATCCGTCAACCGAGAATTCCTCTCTCGACAGCCTTCAGAGAAACATGGACAAGCTCCTGGTCGACGCTGAAAAACAGGAACAGGGTCTCGAGGAGGTCCTGGAATTCCTGAAGAAGCGGGAATCGATTCTGGCTTCCACGCCTTCCCTCTGGCCGGTTAAAGGATGGGTGACCTCCAATTTTGGCCGCAGGGAATCCCCTTACGGCGGCAGCACCGAATTTCACAGGGGGATAGACATTGCCGCCAGAGCCGGAAACCCAATTACAGCCCCCGCCGACGGCATAGTGGCTGAGAGCGTCAACAGGCCGGACATGGGCAACTATGTTGTCCTTAACCACAAAAACGGAGTTTCGACCCGTTATGCCCACATGCTGCGCAGCGCCGTATACAAGGGCAAAAACGTGAAAAAAGGGGATGTCATCGGATACGTGGGAAATTCGGGCCGCAGCACGGGCTCGCACCTCCATTACAGCGTGATGCTGAATGGGGTGCATGTCAATCCCCGCAATTATCTCAAAAATTGAAATTGCCGGGCCAAGGGGCCCGCGATAACGCAACGGCCGGTATAATGCCGGCTTTTTTTTGATTCTTTCACCGGTTCGGGAAAGATGCGGAAGCTTGAATAAAGGAAAAACCAGTAGAAAAACCGTTGCTTTTCTGATTTTTCCGATAAAAAATCCATGCAAGTCACATTACCGCGGCTGGTTCCGCGGATACTCGGAAACAAACGGATAGAATAAATGTTTGGATCAATCCTTAAGAAAATAATAGGCAGCAAGAATGACCGGGAGCTCAAGAGGCTCTCGTTGGTCCTCGAGGAAATAAACTCGTTTGAACCGGCCGTCAAAAGACTCTCCGACGATCAGCTTCGGGCCAAAACTGCGGAATTCAGGGATAAACTGGAGAACGGGGCGGAACTCGAGGATATAATGCCCGAGGCATTCGCAGTCGCCAGGGAGGCGGCGGTCAGGACCGTCGGAATGAGGCCGTTCGACGTCCAGGTTATAGGTGGACTCGTCCTTCATGAAGGCAAAATAGCCGAAATGAAGACAGGTGAAGGAAAGACCCTGGCAGCGACGATGCCCCTTTATCTGAATGCACTTTCGGGGCGGGGAGCACACGTCGTCACCGTAAACGATTACCTTGCAAAGCGCGATGCCGAGTGGATGGGCCCGATCTACAAGTTCCTGGGGCTCACGGTCGGCGTCATCGTGCATGGTCTTGACGACTCCGAGAGGAGGGAATCATATAACTCGGATATTACGTACGGCACAAACAACGAGTTCGGCTTCGACTACCTGCGCGACAATATGAAATTCGCCCTGGAAGATTATGTCCAGAGGGAGCTCAATTTTGCGATTGTCGACGAGGTGGACAGCATTCTTATTGATGAAGCAAGGACCCCTCTGATTATTTCGGGCCCATCCGAGGAATCCACGGACAAGTATTACAAGATCAACCAGATAATACCCAGCCTCAGGAAAGACCAGGACTATACAATAGATGAGAAGAGCCGGACGGTCGTTCTCACCGAAGAGGGGGTGTTCAAGACCGAGCGGCTCCTTAGGGTCCCCAACCTGTACGACCCCAAGAACATCGAGACCCTTCACCACGTTAACCAGGCCCTCAAGGCGCATACCCTCTTCAAGAGGGATGTCGACTACCTGGTAAAGGAGGGGCAGGTCATCATAGTCGACGAGTTCACCGGGCGCGTAATGCCGGGCAGGCGTTACAGCGACGGCCTGCACCAGGCCCTCGAAGCCAAGGAGAAGGTGAAGATCGAGCGCGAGAACCAGACACTGGCGACGATCACGTTCCAGAACTATTTCCGCATGTACAAAAAGCTTGCCGGGATGACCGGAACGGCCGACACCGAAGCCGCCGAATTCAAGGAGATATATAACCTGGAGGTCCTCGTCGTCCCGACCAATATGCCCATGATCAGGGTCGACAACCCCGATGTCATCTACAAGACGGAAATGGAAAAATTCCGGGCCGCGATCAGCGAAATCAAGGAACTGAATAAAAAGGGCCGTCCCGTGCTCGTCGGCACCATCTCCATTGAAAAATCCGAGCACATGAGCCAGCTGCTCACAAGGCAGGGCATTAAGCATCACGTCCTCAACGCCAAGAACCACGAGAAAGAGGCAGAGATAATCGCCCAGGCGGGGCAGCACGGGGCCGTCACGATCTCCACCAACATGGCCGGCAGGGGCACCGACATCAAGCTCGGCCCCGGCGTTGCCGAACTCGGGGGGCTGCACGTCCTGGGGACGGAACGCCACGAGAGCAGACGCATCGATAACCAGCTGCGCGGCCGTTCAGGCAGGCAGGGAGATATGGGCTCATCCCGATTCTATCTGTCCCTTGACGACGACCTGCTGCGGATCTTCGGGGCGGAGCGCATCTCTTCAATCATGGACAAGATAGGGATGGAAGAGGACCAGCCCATCGAGCACCGGATGATTTCAAGAGCGATTGAAAACGCCCAGAAGCGCGTGGAGGGCCAGAACTTCGATATAAGGAAGCATCTTCTGGAATTCGACAACGTCATGAACAAGCAGCGCCAGGTCATTTACGAGCAGCGCCGCAATGTCCTCGGCGGCGAAAACCTCTGGTCCGATGCGGAGGAAATGGTGGAGGACATACTGGAGGACATTCTCCCGGACTTCGTGGACGAGAAAACTCATCCCGAAGAATGGAACCTGAAGGGCCTGGACGACGCTCTTTACAAACAGTTCTCCATAAAGTTCGGATTTGCGCATTTCCCGGGCGACGAGATGAGTGTCGATATATTGAAGAACAGAACCATTGAGGGTGTCAAAACATTGTGGGCGCGCAAGGAAGAGGAGTTTGGAAAGCCTGCTATGGATTACCTCCTCAAATATATAATGCTGCAGTCCATCGACACACAGTGGAAAGACCACCTGCTCGGGATGGACCACCTCAAAGAGGGCATCGGTCTTCGCGGCTACGGGCAGAAGGACCCAATCCGGGAATACCAGAAAGAGGGCTATGACATGTTCACCGACATGGTCGAGAGGATCAAGTCGGACTGTATCGCCAAGATCTGCATGGTCCGCGTGCAGAAGGACGAGGAGCTTGAGGAGCGCCGCCGGGATGCCGAAGATTTCATCCTGAGCCACGGGACCGCAGGCGCTACCGCCGATACAGTGAAAAGGGAAGGCAAAAAGGTCGGCCGCAACGAGCCGTGCCCGTGCGGGAGCGGGAAGAAGTACAAGAAATGCTGCGGCAAATGAGGGATTTACGGGATAGGCTCATAACTGTTTGATGTGCGGCGGCTCCACTCGATCACTGTGCTTGTCGAAGTGTAAGGATGGTTTCCCGAAAAAATTTATTCGCTGCCGGATCACTTCCCCTATCCCAATTGAAATAGAAGAGGAGCATACATTTGGACTGGAAACCTGAAGACCTGAAAGTGCCCGGATTCCTTGCGAGCGGCATCCATTGCGGAATCAAAGAAGAGAAGGGGAGGAAGGACCTTGCCCTTTTATTTTCCAGGTCGCCGGCAAAAATAGCCGGGATGTTCACAACCAACAGCTTCCAGGCTGCCCCGGTTGTCCTTTGCCGGGAAAGGATAGGCTCCGGCCTCGGCCAGGCCGTAATCGTCAACAGCGGCAATGCTAATGCGGCCACCGGCAAGGACGGCTACAGGATCGCTCGCGCCATGTCCCGGGCCGTTTCCAGGAGTCTCAAAATCAAAGATGAACTTGTCTACGTAGCCTCCACGGGCGTGATCGGAAACCCTTTGCCGATGGACAAGGTGCTGGAGGGGGTTCCGCGCCTCATAAGTGAGTTGAGCGAAACGGGGATCTATTCAGCCGAGGAG
>CAZKYN010000147.1:0-8556 GCA_964556675.1 uncultured Syntrophaceae bacterium | reverse complement strand
ATCGGAAAGTATCTTCTGTATCTCTTCTTCCGATTTGAGCAGGGCCTTGTTGTTGTCGTCCATAAGGCTCGCCCAGGGCAGGCTTATTGCCCCGGGGATGTGCCCGGGCTTGTTCCAGGGCCCCTGACCTTCGTAGAATTGGGGGGGCCTGGCGTCCAGGAGGATTACATCGTCCCTGTCCTTCATGGCCTTGAATTCTTCGTAATCCACGAAAAAATCCCGCCGGACCCGCGCCTTGAAATCGGACGAGGGGACGGGGGGGAACTCCTGCGCAAGCAGACGGCCTTCCGCTTTCCATTTATCCAGCCCGCCGTCCAGGACGTAAACCTGGTCGTGCCCGTAGCGGGCCAGCGTATAGGCGGTCATGGTCTGTTCGAGGCCGTCTCCCCAGCCCTTGAAAGCTCCTTTCCCGGTATAGACGACAACAGGGAGATCGGGCCGTATCCCTGCGCAGCGGAAGAGCTGCTCCACTTCCTGCGGCTCGATCCAGATGGCCGGCAGGTGGCCGTGATAATGCCGATAGAGGCCTTCATTTAAATAAAAGGCCCCGGGTATATGCTCCTGGATGTAATCATGGATGTTCGGCTGAACGTCGACGATGGTCACCACGTCGCAGCCGATCCGGTCTCCAAGCCATTCGGTGGAGACAAGTTTAATCGAATCCTTTCCATAAGGATATGCTCTTGCCATACGCGGCTACTCCTTTCCGATAAATTGCGATATTTCCCCCAGCCTTTCCGTGGCGTCGAGCGCCGCCGCCAGATAAACAGGCTCGGGATTAAGCGAATACTCCCTGAGGCATGCGTCGGTGAATTTGACGGCATGTTCGTCTCCGGTTTCCACAGCCCGGTCGATCAGCGCTTCCCGGCCCTCATCCACCCTGATGTATCCGGCCGACCCCGGGGCCTTTCCGAAGACGCAGTAGATTGCGGCGGCTGCTCGCCAGCCGCAGTCCAGGATATTCCGGACTGATTCCGGGTCCAGGAAAGGGATAAGCATGCGGACGGCCCCCAGCAGCGTCACGGTATGGACCAGCACTACGCAGCTCTTCGCGTCCCGGACGCTGGCCAGGTAAGCCGCGCAGAAGGCCTCGGTTAGGGACGAGACGGCCTGATGCGCGTTATCCAGGTTCATGCGAAGCATGTAAACGGCCCTGGAAAAGGGCTCGAAGCCGTCAAGGGCCTGGAGCTTTCTTGATACAAGCCCGAAGCGGAACTGGCGGGCTGCGGGGACCAGAGGTAAATTTTTCAAGGCTTCGGCTGCGCTTGAATAATGTCCATTGTTCCGTCCGATGTTCCCGGGGCGCCCCGGCAGCCTTTGAAAACGGGAAGCCCAGTATGCGAGACCCCGGGCCAGTTCCGTTTTCCTCTGGGCTGTCCTCTTCCGGCACAGGCTGCGGGCCGCATGGGCCGTGCGGATCAGGCCGTGGCCGCCCCCGCCTGCCGATCCGGGGACGAGTAGCGGCGCCCATTTGCGAAGCGCCGCCGTCCAGCCTTTTTTTCGGATCTGGTCTTCGAAAAACAGTACCCAGTCGCTGTGGCGGCCGGAATCACCCATGGCCCCGGTCCAGTTTTCTTCGCTGACGGGCGACTCCGGCGGCGGCTGAGGATAAAGCCTGTTGGTGTAAAAACTGACCCACGGCAAAACCTCGCCGGCGCGGCCCAGGTTGTAAAATGCCTCGGCCGCCATGGGGGCGTGGTTGCACAGCCCTCCGCTGTATTCGGGGGCGGCGTTGTCAATAATGTCCAGCGCCTTGTCGATCACATCGTTGTCGTCGGGCAATGCCGCTCCCCTCCTTTCCTGTACGCCTGTATTAATTTAGTAGCGGGTCCGCCTTTAATTCAAGGGGAAGAGATTGTTCAGGACTCGAAACCGCAACTGCGGTGCCAGGCGCGGAAATCCCGGGAAATCATCCAGTCCGTCTCGGGGGGCCCCCAGCTTCCGGGCTCATACCGGGCCGGGACGAACCCGGGCTTCTCGGACTGTTTCAGCACGGGGTCGACTATCACCCAGGCGCGCTCGATCTCGTCGCTGCGGGAGAAAAGCGAGGCGTCCCCCTGGAGGGCATCGATCAGAAGCCGCTCGTATGCGTCCGGCATGATATGAGTCCCGAATCGCTCACAAAACTGGAAAGCCATATTGACCGGTTCGGAGCGCATTCCCGTGCCGGGCACTTTTGCCTGAAAGCCCAGGTGCACGCCTTCGCCGGGCTGGATGCAGAAAGAGATATGGTTCGGTTCAAGCGTGTCGTGGTCTGTGAAAAGCAGGTGCGGCACCCGCTTGAACTGCATGGTTATCTCGGTGGCCCTCCGGGCGAGGCGCTTGCCGGTGCTCAGGTAAAAGGGTATTCCCTGCCAGCGCCAGTTATCGATATAAAGCTTGAGGGCGGCATAGGTCGGGGTAGCGGACCCCTGTCTGACCCCGGGCTCGTTGCGGTAGCCTTCATACTGTCCGAAAACCACATTGTCCGTCTGCACGGGCCTTACTGCCTGGAGCACCTTGACCTTCTCATCCCGCAGCGTCCGGTCATTGAGGATGGAAGGAGGCTCCATCGTCATAAGGGAAAACAGCTGGAGCAGGTGGTTCTGCACCATGTCGCGGATCACGCCGTTTTCGTCGTAGTACGGCCCGCGCCGGCCGACACCGAGCTCTTCGGCCACGAATATCTGGACGTTGTCCACGAGGTTGCGGTTCCAGATCGGCTCGAAGATCGCATTGGCAAAACGGAACGTGAGGATATTCTGGACCGTCTCCTTGGCCAGGTAATGGTCGATCCGGAACACCTGGTCCTCGGTGAAACACTCGCGCAGGACCTTGTTGAGCCGCCGCGCGCTCTCCAGGTCGCGCCCGAACGGCTTTTCGATAATGATGCGCTCCCATCCCACGCCGATCCGGTTCAGGCCGGACTGGTCCAGTTCCCGGATTATCACGGGGAAAAGGGAAGGGGGCGTGGACAGGTAAAAGAGGCTGTTCCCTTTTGTTTCAGGTTCGATTTCGAGGAGTTTCGCGGAAACGGCCCCATACATCAGCGGGTCCCTGTAGCCGCCCGCGATATAAAAAATACGGGACGCGAATTCCGGCCAGCGGGCGCAAATCTCGTCGTAATCCGGTTTGAACCGCGCGTACTCCTCGACCCCGGCATACAGCCTGTTGCGGAAATCCTGGTCGCTCATTGGGGTCCGGCCGATCCCGATCAGACGGGTGGCGGGAGAGAGCAGCCCTTCGCAGTTCAGACTGTGCAGGGCCGGGATCAACTTCCTCTGGGTCAGGTCTCCCGATGCCCCGAAGATGACGATAGCCGCAGGGTCAGTAGCCGCCATGGTTACTTTTGCCTTATTATTTCATGACCTCCGAACCTGTTCCTCATTACGGCGAGGAGCCTGGCCGCGAAATCGTCCGTCTGCCGGCTTTCAATGCGCCTGATCAGGGCAAGCGTTATCACCGGCGCCGGAACGTCGCGGCCGATGGCGTCGAACACAGTCCAGCGCCCTTCGCCGGAATCGGATACCCAGCCCCTTATGCCCTCAAGCTCGCTGTCGCTCTCAAGCGCGGAAGCCGTGAGGTCGAGCAGCCAGGAGCGGATCACGCTTCCGAACCTCCAAACCTCGGCCACTTTGTGGAGATCAAGGTCGAATTCCCCGGCCGACTTCAGCAGGCCGAAACCTTCCGCGTAAGCTTCCATCAGGCCATACTCAATCCCGTTGTGGACCATTTTCGTGAAGTGACCGGCCCCGCTCGGGCCCAGGCGCGCCCAACCTCTGTCGGGAGCCGGGGCGAGCGTCTCAAAAACAGGCCGGAGCCTGTCCGTAAATTCCTTTTTGCCGCCTATGGACAGGCAATATCCCTCGGTGACCCCCCAGATGCCGCCGCTGGTGCCCACATCGACAAAACCGATCTCGCGCACTGCGGCCGCGGCCGCGCGCCTCATGGAATCCTCGTAATAAGAATTGCCCCCTTCGACTATGATGTCGCCGGGGGAAAGCATTGCCGTCAACTGGTCCACGTATTTCTGCGTAGCCGCCCCGGCGGTCAGCATGAGCCACACAACCCGGGGCCGGGGCAATACATCCATTACATCGCTGAGGCTCTCCAGGACGGTGATCCGGGGCTCTTCCCCGGCGAGGTTCTGGGCCTTTTCCGGGGAGCGGTTATAGGCAAATACCTCGTGCCCGCCGCGCGCCAGGCGCAGCGCCATGTTGTATCCCATTCGTCCGAGGCCTACTATGGCCAGCTTCATAATGTGCTCCTTTACAGCGATGCCGACTTAATAAGACCAGGCTTGATCGAATCAATGTCATACCCGCGAAAGCGGGTATCCAGGATTAAACGTCTACACCCAAAACCTGGATTCCCGGTCAAAAGCCGGGAATGACGAGCCGGCACCCCTTTGTCCCTTGTTGAAGAGGATTACGGATCTGAATATTTCAGCCGGAAGATGATCAGGAGATCTGAACGTGGATATTGGAGCTTTCGCGCAAGTGTTTGATGTTTTCGGTAACGGAGGCGCCGCCGTTGTAGACTGAAGTACCGGCGACCAGTATGCTTGCGCCCGCTTCGACGACGAGAGGCGCGCTGGTCCCGTTTATCCCCCCGTCTACCGCAATGGGCAGGCCCTGGCCGCGCTCTTCAAGGATCATGTGCAAATACCTGATTTTGCGCAGCTGGCTCATGATAAACTTTTGTCCGCCAAAGCCCGGATTGACCGTCATAATCTGGACAACATCGACCAGGTCCAGGAGTTCCTCGATCAGGCTCAGGGGCGTGCCGGGATTGAGCGCGATCCCGGCCTCGACGCCCAATTCCTTTATGGACTGGAGGGTCCGGTGTATCTGTGTGCATGCCTCCTGGTGGACGATGATCCTGCCCGCCCCTGCTTCCGCAAAACGGGGGATCAGCTGCTCCGGGTTGAAGACCATCAGGTGGGCGTCGATTTTTATCTTTAAAATGCCGCTTAATTTCTTAACCAGGTCGGGTCCAAAAGATATGTTGGGTACGAACTTGCCGTCCATAACGTCAACCTGGACCGCGTCGGCCCCGCCCAGCTGCGCCTCAAGGGCCTGCTCGCCCAGCCGGCCCTGGTCGGCGGAAAGGATTGACGCCTCGATCAGGATGTCCTTCTTCATGCGCCCTCCGGCGGAAAAACCTCCGGTGATCTCTCCGGCACTGGAGTTGATGCAAACGGCCCTTTTTCATTGCGGCGCAGGTGCCGGACGCCCCTCCTGCCGGCGACTATCACGTCCGTCGCCATTCCCGTCCATATGCCATGCTCGATTATTCCCGCGCGCGATTCAAGTTCCCTTACCACATCGTCTTTTTTATCGAGAGGCCCGAACCGGCAGTCCAGGATATAATTTTCCTGGTCGGTCCGGAAAATCCCGGACCGGCTGGATCGCAGCCTGACCTCGGCCCCCATGGATTCCAGGAAATCGGACTGGGTCTTCCAGCCGAAAGGGAGGACTTCTACCGGGACCGGTTTGCGCGTCCCCAGGACAGGGCTGACCTTAGCCTCATGGACCACGATCATTTCCCGGCGGCTGGCCTGGGCCAGCACCTTTTCCCGGAGTAAGGCGCCGCCTCCTCCTTTGATCAGGTTAAGCTCGTGGTCGACTTCGTCCGCTCCGTCGATAGTTATATCCAGCGACGGGCACTCTTCAAGGGAGACGAGCGGGATGGTCAGTTTAAGGGCGGCCTGCTCAATCAGGTTTGAACTCGGGACGCAGCGGATGTCCTCCAGTTCGCCGGTCGCGAGCAGCCGCGCAATCCGCTTCAAGGCAAACAGGGCCGTAGTGCCGCTCCCCAGGCCGACGCTCATTCCGGACGTGATAAAGTCGACGGCAAAGGTGGCGGCCAGTTCCTTGAGCTGGTTGGTATTCATGTCTGATCTTTCAACGAATAAAAAATATAGTCCAGCCCTTTAAAAGGGTCCGCAAGATAAAGTGTCAGCACCTTGCGCCCCGCGTCTGAAAGCGCCTTTCTGTCCCCCAGGGCGGCTGCGAGCGTGAGGGCGCCGAAACCGGTATTGGTCCCCGGCACGGGAATGTCAGGGACCGCTCCGGACACGAACTGGAGAAATGAGCCTTTCCCCGAATCACCCTTGTGGAGCTGCCCCGTTGAGTGCAGATACCGCGGACCGAAACCGCATGTGACTGCCGCGCCTGTCTCCTGCCTCAGCGACTCCCTTATGAGTTCCAGCATGTTGCGCGTTCTCCCGGAAGGGGCAAGGTAAGCCTGGATGCCTATGTAATCGCCTTCCCGGACACCGTCCAGGAATTCGCGGAGCGCTGCCGACGGCTCCTTGCCCGCACTGCCGTAAACTGAAATTCCGCCCGGTCCGGTCCCGCCGGATTCTACCGGCGGTGAGCCGCTTTCAATTTCGGCGATTACCCCGCGCGCCGCTTTCTTGGTTGACTCGACATCGGGCTGATCAAAGGGGTTTACGCCGAGGAGTGCCCCCGCCACTGCAGTTGCCGTTTCCCAAAGGAAAATCTGCCCGCCTATCCCGTACGGCCCGGGCACCTTGACAGTGATCGAGGGGGCCTCCCGGCCGGATAGAGATGAACGGACCTCTTCAATCCATTGATCGTCATCTTCGCCTTCAAGCTGCAGGAAGACAAAGACCCGGTCGCCGCCGTACCTGCCGCCGGGCGATTCCCCCAGCACGGGGAGGATGCCGCGGCCTTCCTTACCGGTGCTTTCCGCAATGAGCTGCTCCAGCCACTCGCCGAACGGGGCAATGCGCGGCGATATGAAAAACGTGAGCTTGTCAAGGCCTGCCCGCGCCGGCGCGGCCATGGCTGCGCCAAGGACAGCTCCGGGGTTTTCCCAGACAGGAACGGCCGGGCCGCAGCTTTTCACGGCGCCGGCAGCCGACGCCAGCAGCTTTCGCGGGTCCGCCCCGCAAAGGCGGCCGGGCACCAGCCCGACCAGCGACAGCGCCGCATAGCGCCCGCCTATGTCCGGGTCATTGAGGAACACCCGGCGAAAATTCAGCTTTCGCGCGGCATCAGTCAGAGAACTTCCCGGATCGGTAATGGCCGCAAAACAGGAGCCCGCATCAGGCCGCCCGGCAGCCAGGGAATAATAAAAATGGTTGAAAAGCGAGAGCGTCTCAAGCGTGGAGCCGGACTTGGTCGAGACAATGAACAGGGTATTTTCGCGGGCGGCAATCCCGGAGGCGGCCCGCACCGATTCCGGTGCTGTCGTATCAAGCACCGTTAATCGCAGCCCCGGCCCGGATCTCTCATCCTGGGTCTCCCCGAAGATTTCATTGAACATTTCCGGGGCCAGGCTCGATCCTCCCATCCCGAGGAGGATGACTGAAGTGAAAGCCTCGTCCTTCAGTTCGGCTGCGAATGACTCGATTGCCGGTATTTCCCGGACCATCGATTCCGGCAGCGTCAGCCAGCCGAGCCTGTTTGTTATCTCCACGGGAGACGGATTCCAGACTGTATGATCGCCTGCCCAGATCCGCTGCACCAGTCGCCGCTCCTCAATATCACGGACGGCGTTGCGGACAAGGCGTGCGAAATCTCCGAGGTCAAATTTTATATTTCCGGATTGAAAAGAAGTATCTGCTTGCGTTGCGAATCCAACCACGTAACCACCGCCTCAACAGGTTTCAAATTTCCAACTTGATATTCAGATTTGAAAGTCCTTCCCGTGCCCGGCCCGGTCTATTTAAGGCACGCATTCTCAAATGCCGTTATTGCTGAGCCGAGCAGCCCCGTTTCGGGATTCGTGATCACGCGCACAGGCATGGCCGAAACGAGGAAGGTCTGTCGTCCCTTGTTCCGCAGTGATTCCAGGAATTCCGGCTCCTCAAGATACGGCAGTATCCTCGGGGGAATGCCGCCCCCCAGATAGATACCGCCGGTCGACTTGACTTTCAAGGCAAGATTTCCGGCCTCGGCCCCCAGGACGGAAACGAATATCTTCAATGCGGCCCGGCAGATTTCACACCTTTTGTTCGGGGAAATCGCGTTATCGACAATAACGGGCGTGGGGTCCCCGGCGCTCGCCAGTTCTTCTCCAAGCCAGGCGGGCTCCTTTCCATATCCCCTGTCCTTCAGAAAGGTATAAATGTTGAAGATGCCCGGCCCCGACAGGACGCGCTCGTAGCTGACATGGTCCAGGTGGGCGTGCATGTAGCCGAAAAGTTCAGCTTCGAGGAAGTTCCGGGGCGCGAAATCCGCATGGCCGCCCTCGGAAGCATGCGGCCGGTACCTTTCTCCGTCCCAGGTAAGAAATGCCTCACCCAAACCGGTGCCGGGGGCTATCACCGCGATGTTCCCGCCCGGCAGGGGGGCGCCTTCGTTCAGGACGGCAAAGTCGGTCTCTTCCAGGTAAGGCACCGCGGTTGCGATCGCCTCGAGGTCATTGATGAAGGTAATCGGGTATCCCATCTCCCGGCCCAGGTCTGCCTCGTTGAATATCCAGGGCAGGTTGGTCATCCGCGCCGTTCCCGCCTTGATAGGGCCGGCGATGCCCAGCACTGCGCAATCAATTGCGTGACCCAGGTCCTTCCCGAATTCTTTGAGCATGGGGGCGATGCCGTCG
>CAZKYN010000146.1:1250-8573 GCA_964556675.1 uncultured Syntrophaceae bacterium | reverse complement strand
TCCGCGGGGCAATGATTTCGACAATATGTGGAGCCTGACCGGCACGTTCAACGTACCCCTCTATTTCCGGACGAAGCAGGATATGTGGGTGACGGAGGCCGACGCGGCGCTGGTCCAGACCTCCCGGGAGAAACATGCCTTGCGGAACGTGCTCGCCGCGACCCTGCGGGAAAATTACGCGATGCTCGGAGCGACTGACAAGCTCATAGAGCTCTACCGCAAGGGCCTCATCCCCAAGGCCGCCCAGGATTTTGAGCTCGCCCTCTCCGGTTACGGTACGGGCAGGACGGAGCCGATCGTGGTGGTCACCCGTCTCCGGACCATGGTCGACCAGGAGAACCTCTACTGGAACCAGGTGGTCGAAAGGGAAAAAGCCATTGCGAGGATATTGTCCATTACGGGTCCGGCGGCGCCCCCGCGACCCGGACAGGCGCAATGAACGGGAAGGATAGAAGGACAAATGAGAGGGAGTAAAAGAATAGCGCGGTATATCGGCGGGGCGCTGGTTGTTGTTTTCGCATTGTATTTCGGGACAGCGCCGGCAAGGGCACAGCATACCGGGCACGCGCCGGCGCCGGCGAAACCTGAGGAGAAAGGGTCCATGCCGGGGATGCCTGGAATGCCATCCGAGGAAAAGGCTGCTCCCGAGACGTCACCCGAAGCTCCCCGTGTGGAGATACCTCCCGAGAAGCAGCAGCTGATCGGAGTCAAAACAGTTAAGGCGGCGGTCAGGCCGCTGCAGAAAACGATCCGCACAGTCGGTAAGGTCGAATATGACGAAAGCAGGATCGCGACGGTCAATACAAAAATCGAGGGCTGGATAGAAAAGCTTTACGTCAATGTCACGGGCCAGTACGTGAAAAAGGGCGCCCCCCTCGTTGAGATATACAGCCCCGAGCTTTATGCCTCGCAGCAGGAGTTTCTCAATGTCCTCAAATGGGCAAAGAAACAGGATAACAACACCAAGCAAACCGACCAGGTTTCGAAAATGGTCGCAGCAGATACCGAGAGCATCGTCAATGCCGCCCGGCAAAGGCTGAAGTTCTGGGATATCTCGGATGCCCAGATTGATAAAATTGCAAAAACAGGCAAGCCGGTCAGGACGTTGGCCCTGTACTCGCCCGTGAGCGGATATGTCATTCAGAAGTCGGCCCTCCAGGGTATGCGAGTGATGCCCGGAGAGAAATTGTTTGATGTGGCCGACCTTTCCAGCCTTTGGATAACGGCGGAGATCTATCAATACGAGCTTCCTCTTGTCAAACCGGGGCAGCAGGCCAGGATCAACCTGAGCTATCTGCCGGGCCAGGAGTTTTCGTCCAGAATAGATTATGTATACCCGGCCCTTTCATCGGAAACCAGGACGGCAAAGGTCAGGTTTAAGATAAACAAGCCGACACGCGATCTGAAGCCCCAGATGTTCACGACCGTGGAGATCAAGATAAACCTCGGTAAAAAACTGGCTGTCCCGGATTCAGCTATTCTGGATACAGGCACTGAAAAAATTGCTTATGTGGACACAGGAGAGGGACAATTTGAGCCGCGACAGGTCCTGACTGGAGTCCGCACGGACAATATGGTCGAGATAGTCAAAGGGCTCAAAGCGGGAGATGTCGTAGCCTCATCCGCAAACTTCCTCATCGATTCCGAGGCCCAGCTGAAAGGGATCAAGCCCCTTCCCGTTAAATAGTATACAGGGCAGGAATCCGGAATGTAACAAAGAGCAGGGGCGACCGTCCGGCCGCCTTTCATCTGGTAAGGTAATCAGGCAGGTGATAGAACGAATCATTGATTTCAGCGCCCGCAATAAATTCATAGTTTTTCTTTTTGTCTTTGCGACCATTGCCTGGGGTTATTGGGCGCTGACCAAAACTCCCCTGGACGCAATCCCCGATCTCAGCGACACCCAGGTTATAATCTACACGGAGTGGGCGGGGCGCAGCCCCGACCTTGTTGAAGACCAGGTCACATACCCGATCACGGCCACTCTTCTTGCCGCCCCACGCGTCCAGGCGGTCCGTGGATTCTCGTACCTGGGCAGCTCCTTTATCTATGTCATCTTCGAGGAAGGGACGGATATCTACTGGGCGCGCAGCAGGACGCTTGAATACCTTCAGGCCGTGCGCAATAAAATCCCGGCAGAAGTCAATCCTGTACTTGGCCCGGACGCAACCAGCCTCGGCTGGGGTTTCTCGTACGCCCTCATCGACGAAACGGGTCAGTACGACCTATCACAGCTGCGCTCCGTTCAGGATTACACGGTAAAGCTCGCAATAGAAAGCGTCCCCGGCGTTTCGCAGGTCGCGAGCATCGGCGGCTTTGTAAAGCAGTACCAGATCTCGATCGACCCCAACCTTCTAGTTGCCTATAACATCCCGCTCACAAAAGTCATGGATGCCGTTCGCAAGGGAAATAAGGACGCCGAAGGCCGCGTCCTGGAATTCTCCGGCGCGGAATACATGGTTCGAGGCAGAGGTTACATTAAGGATATCAGGGATATCGAGGAGATCGCGGTCGGTACCGACAGCTCAGGGACACCCATCCTCGTCAGGAACATCGGCCAGGTACAGCTTGGCCCGGACATACGACGGGGAGTTGCCGAGCTTGACGGCAAGGGCGAAATCGCGGGCGGCATTGTTGTGGTTCGTTTCGGCGAAAACGTCCTCAATGTTATTGAGCGGGTAAAAGAGAAGATCGATCGCGACCTGGCCCCGAGCCTCCCCAAGGGCATGAAAATAATACCCACATACGACCGCTCGGACCTGATACAGCGTTCAATAAACACCCTCAAGGAGGAAATCCTGAAGCTGACGATTGCGGTGAGCGTGGTCTGCGTCGTGTTCCTGTTTCACCTGCCCAGCGCCCTTGTAGTCCTCCTTACGTTGCCGATAGCCATAATAGCGTCATTTATCTGTATGTATTACATCGGGGTGACCTCTAACATCATGAGCCTGAGCGGCATCGCCATTGCCATCGGGGCAATGGTCGACGCCTCGATCATAATGGTCGAGAACGCGCACAAGAGGCTTGAGGAATGGGAGGAAGCCGGTCGCCCGGGGAGCAGGACCGAGGTCATCATCCATGCCGCGAAGGAAGTCGGGCCGTCGCTTTTCTTCTCGCTGCTCGTCATCACGGTCGGGTTCCTGCCGGTATTCACTCTGCAGGCCCAGGCGGGAAGGCTTTTTAAGCCGCTCGCCTATACCAAGACTTTCGCCATGCTTTTTTCCTCGTTCCTTGCCGTGACCCTCACGCCCGTCCTCATGACGGTATTGATAAAAGGAAAAATCCGCCCCGAGGAAAAAAACCCCATCAGCGCCGTCCTGCACCGGATATATGAACCGGTGGCTGCAGTGGCCCTGAAGCATAGAATTGCTGTGATAGTGATCGCCCTGATCATCATGGCAGTCACGGCCTTCCCGTTCGTTAAACTCGGTTCCGAATTCATGCCGCCTCTGTACGAGGGCACCCTTTTCTATATGCCCGTCACAGTCCCCGGCATTTCCGTTTCGGAAGCTTCAAAGTTATTGCAGATCCAGGACAGGCTTCTCAAGCAGATACCCGAGGTGTCCCAGGTGTTCGGCAAGGCGGGCCGGGCGGAAACGGCGACGGACCCGGCGCCGCTGGAGATGTTCGAAACGGTCATAAACCTCAAGCCGGAATCCGAGTGGCGCCCGGGAATGACAGTTGAGGGCCTGAAGAACGAGATGAACGACGCCCTGGCGATCCCCGGTGTTTCCAATTCCTTTACTATGCCGATCAAGGCGAGGATCGACATGCTCGCCACGGGCATCAGGACCCCGGTGGGCATAAAAATACTCGGGCCCGACCTGGCCGAGATCGAAAAGATCGGCATGGCGATCGAACATCACTTGAAGGACATCCCCGGGACCCGCAGCGTTTATTCCGAGCGGGTCACGACGGGCTACTTCCTGGACTTCGAAATCCGGAGAAATGAAATCGCCCGTTACGGCCTTTCAATCGACGACGTCCAGGAGGTGATCCAGTCCGCGATCGGCGGGATGAACCTGACAACCACGATTGAAGGCCGGGCCAGGTACCCCGTCAACGTCCGCTATGCGCGGGACCTGCGCAATGACATCGAGAAACTCAAGAGGGTGCTGGTCCCCGTGGGAATGGCCGCGCCACCGCCCGCTTCGGTTCAGAATAGCGGGCGGCAGATTGAAATTGCGGGGCGGCAGCCCGGGATGGGAGCGCTGCAGGCCCCCGCCGAAGCCCTTCGTGTTCCAATTGGAGAACTGGCGGATATAAAAATCGTCAAGGGCCCCACTGTGATCAAGAGCGAAGAGGGTCTGCTCACTTCCTATGTCTTTATAGATTTCTCCGGCAGCGATATCGGCGGCTACGTGGAAAGGGCCAGGAAGAGCGTGGCATCCCTCTCCATTCCGGCGGGCTACCGCCTGGCCTGGAGCGGGGAATACGAGTACATTGTCGCCACCCATGAGCGGCTGAAACTCGTTATCCCCCTGACAGTCCTGATCATCTTTGTTCTGATTTTTCTCAATACGAGGTCCGTGATCAAGACCTCGATCGTGCTGCTCGCCGTCCCCTTTTCGCTGGTCGGATCTTTCTGGCTGCTTTACCTGCTCGGGTACAACATGAGCATTGCCGTCTGGGTAGGGATAATAGCCCTGGCCGGGCTGGACGCGGAGACGGGGGTCGTCATGCTGCTTTACCTGGAGCTCGCCCACGAGCAATGGAAAAAAGAGGGCAGGCTGAACACGATTGCCGACCTGCGCGACTCGGTCATGTTCGGGGCGGTGAAAAGGATCCGCCCCAAGATCATGACCGTCGGCGTTATCCTGGCCGGCCTGGTCCCGATCATGTTCAGCCACGGGGCGGGCTCCGACATCATGAAGCGCATTGCCGCGCCGATGATCGGAGGCGTCGTAAGCTCCACGGTGCTGGAGCTGATCATATATCCAGCCGTCTACATCCTGTGGAGGGAGCGGGAGCTCAAGAGGCAATGATTCAGCGCGCCTCGTATGTCAGGCAGTCGGCATGCCCCTTGTGCTGCCCGACTTCAATGCCCGGGGCGGAGCACTCCAGCGATTTGTTAAATATGCACTCCGATTCGTGGCAGGCGCCCACGCTTCCCGATATGTTCGAAAATCCGCCTTTCTCCATGAAGTTGACATAGGTGTCGCACGCGGCGTGATCGGACCCGATGGTGACGGCGGGCGTGCGGCATTGCATCTCCAGGTTATAAGAACACTGGCTGACGCTGCACCTTTTGATTTTCGGCAACTGGGTGGCCATAAAACGCTCCTTTCTTTTTTCATTTTATTATATATGAACCGGAAAAAGCCGATATAGCGCGGAACCTTATTTTGAAAGTTGCCGCGAATTAATGCGCATCGGGTAAATCGAAAGAAGCTTTTTTTGCCCCGGTGCGGACGGGAGGAAATATGGCGCAGTTTGATCTGAAAAATCTGCTTGGCAGGATGAGGAAGGAAAGGCCGCTCGTTCATAACATCACGAACTACGTGGTAATGAATTTCACGGCCAACACGCTGCTGGCGATGGGGGCTTCCCCGGTGATGGCGCATGCGCCGGAAGAGGTGGAAGAGATGGCCGGGCTGGCCGGATCGCTGGTGATCAATATCGGGACTCTCTCCTCGCCCTGGATCGATTCGATGCTGATGGCGGGCCGCAAAGCGAACAGCCTGGGCGTGCCGGTCATCTTCGACCCCGTGGGCTCGGGTGCGACAAACCTCCGGACGCGCACTTCCCGGACGATCGCCCGGGAACTGGAGATCGCCGTCGTGCGGGGCAACGCCTCCGAGGTGCTGTCGCTGGCCGCCGAGGGGACGGCCACAAAAGGCGTGGATTCGGTGCATTCCGTCGATGACGCCATGCAGGCCGGAAAGGAGATAGCGAAACAGGTGGGCTCCGTTGTCGCGATCACGGGAAAAGAGGACCTGATAACCGACGGCCTGAAAGTGGTAAGGTGCCGCAACGGCCATCCTCTTATGGGCTGCATCACGGGCGCCGGGTGTGCGGCGACGGCGACAATCGCCGCGTTTGCCGCGGTCACGGATGACGCCCTGGAAGCGGCTGCCGCCGGGCTTGCCTTATTCGGCCTTGCCGGGGAACTGGCGGCTGAAAAGGCCCGGTCGCCCGGTTCATTCGCCGTTGCACTGGTCGATGCCCTGTACGAGATCACTCCCGAAGAATTGCAGAATAAGGCGCTGCTGGATTAGACTGATATGCAATGAATTCGGAAAGATGTCAAAAAAACCTGATTTTCTATTTCTCCCTGATCGGCTTCTTCGGGATTTTTACCACAACGATGGCGAAGAACCCTGTGCTCCCGCTTTTCGTCAGGGGCATGGGGGGATCGCCGGAGATCATCGGGATTATTTCGGCAGTTTCGCCCCTGGCCGGGATCCTGTTCTCCTTCCCTGTCGGGATCATTTCCGACCGGATCGGGAAGAGGAGAATCCTGCTGCTCTCGGGAACCGTATTTCTCACTGCCCCGCTGCTGTACGTGCTGGTCGCCGACCCCTGGTATCTGGTCCCGGTCAGGTTCTTTCACGGCCTGGCCACCGCCATCCTGGGGCCGGTCGCCTCGGCGGCTATAGCCGAGGCCTATGAAAGCGACAGGGGGGAGAAACTCGGGACATATTCCTCGGCCACCCTTTTCGGGCGCGCCATCGCGCCCATCGTGGGGGGAGGGCTGATCTCGTATTTCATGTACAAGGGAGGCCTGTTCCCTTACAAGTCGGTTTACATCGCGGCTTTCCTGGCGTCTATCCCGGCGTTCATCCTGTGCTTTTTCATCAGGAACGGCGGCCGCCATGTGGCCACGGGGATGAGCCGGAGCAAGCCGGCGCGGCAGGATTTCCACGACAGCGTGAAATATTTCTTCAGGGAGCCCCGGCTGGTCTCAACCGCGCTGGTCGACATGGCGACATATTTCGCCTTCGGGGCCTTCGAGACTTACCTGCCTGTCTATCTCGCGGATAACGGGTTCAGCGCCGGGCTGATCGGCTTCATCTTTTCCATGCAGATCCTGGCCATTGCCGTGACGAAGCCGCTGTTCGGCAAAGCAGCAGACCGGATGGACAAGCGCATTCAGATAACCGCAGGCCTGCTGGTGATCGGGGTTTCCATGCTCTGCCTGACGCTTTTCATAAGCAGGATCTTCGTAATCTCGATCTCCCTTCTGTTCGGCCTCGGGATGTCGTTTTCGACGGTTGCGACGAGCGCCTATACGGGCGACGTAGCCGCTAAGGCGAAGCTCGGCACTTCAATGGGCGCGCTATCCTCAGTTATGGATATCGGCCATTCTTCCGGCCCCCTGGT
>CAZKYN010000146.1:0-1150 GCA_964556675.1 uncultured Syntrophaceae bacterium | reverse complement strand
GCGCGCATGCCTTACCGGATGGTGATCCCGCAGGAGCGGGACCATATCGAGGCGATCAGAAGACTCTTTACCGCTTATGGAGTTCCCGCCGACGGCGCCGTTGAATCATATACCGAATCCAAATCCCTGACCGACGCATATGAAAAAGGCGTCGAACTCGAACGCGGCCTGGCGGCGCGATATGAGCGGCTGGAAAGGACCGCCCCGGACAGGCAATCCGCTGAAGTAGTCAACAAGCTTTTGTCCCAGACGCGGCGCCATCTGATGATGTTCGAGCATGCCATGAAGATGGGCGGCCACATGGGCGAAGGTATGGGGCCGGGAATGGGCATGTGATTACCGGCCCTTCATAAAGAAAACAGGAGGTGTTCAAATATGCAGTTTTACTCAGAGATGCTGAAGACGCATCCCCGCGGGATGCAGATCCAGAACATGGACATGATCGCCGATTGCATCCGGGCCTGCTTCGAGTGCGCCCAGGCCTGCACGGACTGCGCCGACGCTTGTCTGGCGGAGGCGAACGTCAAAAATCTTGTCCGGTGTATCAGGCTCAACCAGGACTGCGCGGATATCTGCGACGCGACCGGCAGGGTGCTGTCGCGGCAGACCGAGCCGGCAATCGAAATATTCAGGTCCCAGCTCCAGTCGTGCATAACTGCCTGCGACTCATGCGCCGCGGAATGCGAGATCCACGCCGGGCACCACGAACATTGCCGCATCTGCGCGCTTGCCTGTCGCATGTGCCAGGATGCCTGCAACAAACTGCTGAAGAGTCTGGAACAGTAATTTCTATTACAATTGCTCTAAACTCGGCAGCCTGAATGCGTGGAAAAACTGGATTCCCGCTTTCGCGGAATGCCCCTGTATTATTCGATCCGACAATCCCGGCTTGACGGGAATCCTGTCCTCTTCCTGTCATTCTGAGGGAGCAACGCGACCGAAGAATCTGTTTTTCTTCGTAGGGGCGTATTGTTATACGCCCTGTTTCTTTATTAAATAAGATCCTTCGCCTTGCTCAGGATGACAAAAATCAATTCCCCGGATGCCTGCCTTCGCGCAAAAACCGGATCGCGACGCGTATATGGAAATACGTCGAGCGATGCGGTTTGCAGCGCAGCATGCAGACGCCGTCCCTGCGAAAGCAGGGATG
>CAZKYN010000145.1:0-8698 GCA_964556675.1 uncultured Syntrophaceae bacterium | reverse complement strand
ACTTCACTAGTCGCCTTGTGGCCGGAATTGCGGGCGGCCTGGGCCGAGGTGGGGATTTCGAGCCTGTACATCAGCGCCGGTCAGCTTTTGCTGCCGCTGTTTGCCATGCTGGTTTACGACAAGATAGCCAATAACGGCCTGTATGAAACAATGTGGTCCCTGACCCTTGGCATGATGATTTATCTGATCGCCGACACGGGCATGCGTTTCATCCGGAGCTGGTCGACCGAGCGCATAGGCGTCAACTTGAGCCTGCGCAGCGATGAGACCTTGTGGAAGAAAATGGTGTCTCAGGTCGATTTGCCTCCGGGCGGCTTCTCGCGATTTCTGTCCAACTACCGCGATCTGACCCTGTCGCGCGATTTCCTTTCCTCCAGTTATCTCCTGTCGCTGGCGGACATCCCTTTTCTGCTGCTTTATATGACGGTAATAGCCGTGCTGTCCTGGCAGCTGATGGCGGTCGTACTGGTCCTTGTGTTTTTCTATACAGGCGCCGGTTTCCTCCTGCAGGTCCGCATAAAGAATCTCAGCATGGAATCGGAGCGCAACAATACACGCAAACTGGCCTTTATGGGGGAAGCCCTTTCCTGCCTTGATATTACCCGCACGACCCCGGGCTCGGACTCGTTCCTGCGGCGCTGGCGCGACCTTACGGACCACTCCGCCAGATCCGATGCGAAGCGGCGCCTGGTTACGAACAATTTGAGCATGCTGTCGTCTTTCATGGTGACGTTTACCTCGGTTTCCGTCCTGGTGGCCGGCGTATATTTGATTCAGGCCAATGTGCTGAGCATCGGAAAACTTATAGCGTGCAACCTTCTGGCGAACCGCTCCATGGGTCTGGTCGCATCGCTTTTTTCCGTATTGAGCAAATGGCAGGATTTTCAGCGCTCCGCGGCTCAAATGGAAAGCAGCCTGGAGCCTGTCCCGGAAAAGGAGAGCGTTCCCCGGCCCGCAATTTCAGGAAATCTCTCCGTTATAGAAATCGGCAAACATTACGAGGGGCGGCCGGCGGCGCTTGAAAATGTCTCCGTCAAAATTGTTCCGGGGGAGCGCATCGCCTTGCTGGGACGGCCCGGGGCCGGAAAAACCACATTGCTGCGATGCCTGGCCGGGCTGTGCCGGCCGGATTCGGGACAGATCCTTATCGACGGCCTGGAACTGGGCAATATATCGAGGTTTGACCGCATGCAGTGGATGGCCTATAAGTCGCAGGATCCGGCGGTCTTTGCCGGGACCCTGGAGGACAACCTGCGAGTTTCCGGGTGTAAGGACGACAAACGCTTTTCCGAGGCGTTCTGGGCCGCCGGACTGGATAACGAATTCCAAAGCGGTCGCATGTCGCTGGGCATGCAATTGGACGAACGCGGGAGCAATCTATCAGGCGGCCAGCGCCAGAAAGTCGCGCTGGCGCGGGCGTTTGCCCAGCATAGCCGCATCCTGCTGCTGGATGAGCCCACTCTGGGACTGGACCCGGATAGCGAGCGCGCTCTGGCCGCGCGGCTGCCGAAGCTGCTGGACAGCTCATCGGTATTGATAATGACAACCCACAGCTCCATAATGCTCAATACCGTGGACCGCATAATCGCGCTGGACGGGGGCCGCATTATCGCCGACGGGCCGCGCGATAAGCTGGTAAAAATAGCATGATTCTCACGTCGTATCCGTTCTCTCGGGGCACGGGCCGCAGATCATAAAATGACCCGGACAGACGCCTTGACAAAATGCCCGGAGAGAAAAAGAGCGGCTTACTCCGAATCCGCCGGGTAGGCCGCAATCCTCTCCAGCGGTTTCATTTCTGAACAACTCCTTCCCATGCGAACTTGATTAAGTCAGTGAATAAGGACTCATGTAAGCAGGCGGTAACACCAGCCTACATATATATACATTAGCAGGCGATATAATGTTTTGTTTGGATCATAAAAAGAAGGCATAAATGCCTACGTCATTCACATCTTAACATTTTCTTGCAATTCGTCTCCCCGGGCGATTGCCTTTCGCATCTGGTAAAAATAAAACCTTTATAAAACATCACGTTATGCATAATTATTACGGTTATTCCGACAAAGCTTGTCGGTGCATATAAATGCAAATATTCCATAAATCCTACATCAAATCTCTTGATATTAACATCAATGTGCCTGTATATGACCTCTCGTCTTCGGCAGATCTGATTTTGATCTCCTGAAAATTCGTATTCGGTTGAGGACTACAATGAACAGGTCAATTTCGAAGTTTCTTTATGCTGAAAAGGATTCGGAACCGGCCGCGCGCGGCGCCCGGTTCAGGATAAAAACGGGACTTGTCTCCACATGTTTCATGATCACCCTTGCGGCTTTAATATCGGTGGGGGGGTCGGCTGGTGCGGGGTCTCCTCCTCCCCGTCCCGATTCGGGAAGCATTCTTGAGAGCATCAGGGATAAAAGCCCGGTGCTCCCCGAAAAGAACGGCCCGGCCCCCGTCATCGCCCCGGAACCGGCTCCTGCCATTCCGGCCGCCCCGGGTATGAGGACTAGGATAAACGGCTTCCGGATAACGGGCAGCACCGTCTTTGATCAATCCGTCCTCCAGGACGTGGTGGCCGCATGGAAAGGCAAAGAGCTGAGCTTTAAGGATATGAATGATGCGGTTCTCGCTCTCACCGCTTTCTACCAATCGCACGGCTACATCGTGGCGAGGGCTTATCTGCCCCCGCAGCAGATCAGGGACGGAGTGCTGGAGATCGGGATAGTCGAGGGAAAGATCGACCAAATAGAGATCAACCGAAAAGGCGGATTCCTCCTCGATGACCTTGCCCGCGACTATATGTACTCGGCTGTGCCCAGGGGCAGCGCCATTCGGGAAGACAAGCTCAACCGGGGTTTGCTGCTGCTCAATGACCTGCCTGCGATGGAAGTGCAGTCCGTTCTCAAGCCGGGCTCCACCCCGGGCACTACGGACCTTGTCCTGGAACTGAACCAGAGCTCGCCCTTCAGCGCATCAGTCGGGTTTGACAATTACGGAGACCGCTACACGGGCGCCAACCGTTACACGGTCGAACTGTCCGAAAACAGCCAGGCGGGCATAGGGGAACTGGTCGGCATGAAGGCGATTACCTCCGGCGACGGCCTGTTCTACATCCGACTAGCGGCATCTTTGCCTCTCGGGAGCTGCGGCACCAGGGCGGGCACTGCTTTTTCCGCTATGAGGTACAGGCTCGGCGGCGACCTGTCGGATGTCGACGCCAGGGGCCAATCCGAGGTCGAAAGCCTATACCTGCTCCATCCGATAGTGCGCTCGCGCTCCTTCAATCTCTACGCCCATCTCCAGGGCGACCATAAGGACCTGACAGATAAGGTGAATTCGACGGGAACCGTGAGCAAGAAGGAAATACAGCTGGGGATGCTGGCGCTTGAGATGGAGTCCTGGGACGGCCTGCTGGGCGGGGGCCTGACCACTTCTACGATCTCCTATTATCTGGGCAACCTTCGCCTGCGCTCGGAAGACGTTGACGCCATCGATCAGCAGACCGCCCGGACCGACGGCACATACCAGAAAGCGACAGCCTTAATTTCGCGTCAGCAGAAGATCTGGGGTCCCTTCGAGGCCTACGGGCTTTTCAATGGGCAAATTGCTTTCAAGAACCTCGACTCGTCAGAGAAATTTTCTCTGGGCGGGCCCTACGGGGTGCGCAGCTATCCCGTTAACGAGGCCCAGGGCGACCATGGGTACATACTCACAGGTGAGCTCCGGTACAACGTCCCGGAAATCCCGAAATTCAACAGGATAAATGTCCAACTGGTCGGGTTCGTCGACTACGGCAAGGAGTGGGCGAATGAGGAACCATGGGACGAAACGGGCCATGTCACCCGGGAACTCTCCGGGGCGGGCCTGGGCATCAATCTGGGTCTGCGGCCGTATTTTTCTCTGAGGGCCTCTTATGCCTGGAAACTCGGGCACGAGGCGGCGCAGTCGGATTCGGACCGTTCCGGACGCTTCTGGCTCCAGGCGGTCCTGGTCTTCTAAAGCAGTCAGAATTTCCCGGGAGCAGGTTACCCGTGCTCCCGGATTGAATAACCTTCCAAATTAAATGCAATGAACAAAAAAGAAAAATCAAGGAGACACTACGATGAAGATCAAAATGGCAATGGCAGGAATACTTGTTTTCTTTCTTTCTCTTTGCGGTGCATCGGTCATGGCGGCCGAGAAGATAGCGTTTGTTAATGTTCAGAAGGTGGTGGCCGCCTCGGAACCGGGCAAGAGGTTATCGGAACAGATCGCGAAGTCTATGGAGAAGGACAGGCAGGCGGTGGCCGCCAAGGAAGCGGAAATCAAAAAGCTCAAGGATGATTTCGACAGCCGCTCCAAATCGGCAAAACCCGAAGAGCTCAACGAGATGAAGCTTGACTATGACAAGAAGGTGCGGGACCTGCGGATACTGGTCAACGACTACAACAACGACTGGAGGAAACGCGACCAGGAAGCCGTCCAGAAGCTCCTGCCGGAGATCATGAAGGTGGTGGGCGAAATCGGCAAAAAGGAGAGGTACACGCTGATCATCGACCCGGTAATGAATCAGGCCCTTTATTTCACAGAGGGGCAGGACATCACAGGCCGCGTAGTTGAGAAGCTCAACAGGCAGTACCGCGTTCAATAGAACAGGCGCATTCACACTTTCTCCAGAGAGGACCCGAATATGACAGCAAAACATAATACTTTATCACGGATCACCGGCAGCCCGAAGAAGAGCGCGCTTATCTGGTTATTAGCATGCGCAATCGCATTCGGCCCGGCCGCGCAGGCCGCGGCGGCGACGCTGCCCGCGGGCGGGACCATAACCTCCGGCACGGGCTCAATCAGTTCCGACGGCGCGAAGATGCAGATCGACCAGAGTACGGGCAAGATGGTCATCAACTGGCAGAGCTATAATATAGGCAAGGACGGTTGGGTGAACTACTCCCAGCCTTCTGCGAGTTCGGTGGCCCTTAACCGGGTATTGAGCTCCGACCCCTCCCGGATTTTCGGCAAACTGACGGCCAATGGCCAGGTCATCCTCGTCAACCCCAACGGTGTCCTGTTCGGGAAAGGCGCCCGGGTCGATGTGGGCGCCATCACCGCCTCAAGCCTGAATATCAGGGATAACGACTTCCTGGCCGGTAAATACAGTTATTTCAAGGACGGCGCGGCGGGATCGGTTATCAACCAGGGCAGCATCAGCGCGGCCCAGGGCGGGTATATAGCCCTGCTCGGCCCCCAGGCGGCCAATGAGGGGGTCCTCTCGGCCGGCCGGGGGACGGTGGCCCTGGGGGCGGGTGAGCGGATCAGCCTCGATATGTACGGCGACGGTCTGGTGAAACTCTCGGTCGATCAGGGGGCGCTCAATGCAAGCATAAACAATAAAGGCAGCATCAGGGCCGAAGGCGGGCAGGTGTATCTGAGCGCCCGCGCCACGGGCGACGTCTTGAGCACAGTCGTCAATAATGAAGGGGTAATCCAGGCCACGAGCCTTGTCGGGAAAAACGGCACGGTCGTTCTCGACGGGGGCGACAATGGTTTGGTCAGAGTCTTCGGGACGATCGACGTGTCCGGAAAGAACGCCGGCCGGACCGGCGGGACGGCCAAGGTGCTGGGCAAGGAAATAACGATCGGCAGCGGAGCGCTCGTCGACGCTTCGGGCGACAGGGGCGGGGGTACAGTCCTCGTGGGAGGCAATTTCCAGGGTAAGGGGCCCGAACCCAACGCGCAGGCGGTGACAATAGATACCGGCGCCCGGATCAATGCCGACGCGCTCACGAACGGCAATGGAGGAAAGGCGGCCGTCTGGTCGGACGGCAGTACGATTTTCAACGGCTCCATCTCCGCCCGCGGCGGGGCGCTCTCCGGCGATGGAGGCTGCGTCGAGACGTCGGGTCATAAACTCGATATCGGGCAGGGAGCGCTTGTCGGTACGTTGGCCCCGCGCGGCAAAAACGGGACATGGTTGCTTGATCCGGCTGATTTTACTATCTACTCACTCGGCTACAGCGGCAATATGCTCAATACCGATCTGAGCAATGCCCTGGCGGGCGGAAATGTGCAGATATTAAGCAGCGACGGCACGGCCGGAGGCAGCGGCGATATCAACGTCAATGGGGATGTCTCCTGGAGCGACAACACCCTCACCCTCACGGCGGCACGCCACATAAACATAAACTCGGTCCTGACGGCGTCCGGAACATCAAGCCTGATCATGAACACCTCGACCGCCAACGGCGGCGACGCCGCCGTTGCGGGAGGGAGGGTAAGGGTCGGTTACAGTCCTGACGGGACGTATTCAGGACGCGTGGATTTCGGCAGCCGTTCGGGGGCCGGCCTTCTCACCATCAACGGTCAGGATTATACGGTTATCAATTCCCTGGGATCCGCGGGGAGTACGACAGGCGCCGACCTTCAGGGTATCAGCGGCAATCTCTCCGGCTGCTACGCATTGGGCGCCGATATTGACGCTTCCACTACATACGACTGGAACGGTCACGCCGGCTTTGCTCCCCTGGGAAACAGCGCAACCCCTTTTACCGGCATTTTTGACGGCCTGGGACACATTATAAAAGGTATCTATATTTTCGTGAATGCGGCCGGCACTCCCGATGCAGGTCTTTTTGGAAATACGGGCGCCGCAAGTCAGATTAATAATCTGTGTCTGACAGGCGGCTGCATAATCTCAAATATGTATACGTTAAATGATGTGGTAGGCGGAATTGCCGGGACTAATCGGGGCAGCATCAATAATTCATATAATGCAAATACGGTCAGCGGAAGCAGCGGGTCTCCGTCTGTTCGCGCGAACGTCGGCGGCCTGGTCGGGCATAATTACGGCAATATCACCGAATCTTACAATATGGGAAATGTGACGCACGGCGTGAGCATAGGGGGCTTGGCCGGCAATAATGAAGGCGCCATAACCTCTTCCTACAACTCGGGTCAGGTCGGCGGGAACAATATCGTGTATGCAGGAGGCCTGGTGGGAGAAAATTCAGGAAACATTGCTTATTCCTATAATGCCGGGCCGGTCATGTCCTATACCAACGGCGCCATTTATAATGGCGGCGTGATCGGGTATGCGCTAGCCGGCAGTTCCATGGACAATTGCTACAACACGGGATATGTATGGGGGATAAGCGGGAGCAGGGGAGGCCTTTCAGGTTCCGCCGGCACGACCACAAATTCCTATTGGGATATGGAAACTTCCGGACAGGCAAGCAATCCGGGCGGCGGAACGGGATTGACTCACGCCCAGATGATGAGCCAGGCCGATTTTGCGGGCTGGGATTTTTCCGGCGCGTGGGGCATCAAGGAAGGATATTCGTACCCGTATCTAAGATGGCGTTTTCCCTCCGAGCCGCAGATAATCTCCGGTTACTTTACAACCGGGGCCGCGGGAGACAGCCTGCATATAGTCAAAGACGGCCTTGACCTCGGCTCCGCATCACTGAGCGCGAATATAACGGGAGGCAAATTCTATCATTTCACGCTCAACCCGAATTCTCTATCGAACAATAATCCGTTTGTTGTTTATTTCAGCAACTCCCCTACCAAGGGAGGCACGATTTACGCTTCCGACATAAGCGGGAACCGGTATGCCTGGAATAACATAATATCCCCGAATATTTTCACCGAGAGCGCCAATTTCTCCAATTCAGGGCTGAAGACACTCTATGGCGCAAACTACGATGTCAATTCCAACCTCTTTAACGTGGATGCAAGCAATAATTTACTCGTCCAGGGGAATCTCGATTTCGTTACGAGTCTGGGGACTGACCATACCCTGGACGGCAATATAACAACGCATGGCGGCTGGCAGACCTATAACGGGACTCTCGGCAATTTCGGAGGGAGCCGATTATTGAGCAGCGCCCAGGGGATAACAATCAGAAGGGGCGTCGATGCCGGGACCAATGCCCTCAGTCTCTCCGCAAACGGCATAATCTCGCAGAATGCGGCAAACAGCGCGATTACCGCCGGAACCTTAAATGTGAACAATGTCGCGGCCGACACTACCTTGAACGGCAACAACCTGATCGCGAACCTGGGGACGGTAACAGCGACCGGCCGGAACTTCACCCTTACCAACGCGGCGGGGTTGAATCTGGCGGGAAACATTTCCACCGGGGCGGGGGGCGGAAGCGTGAACCTCACGGCCGGCGGGGCGCTCAGCCAGTCGGGGGGCGCGATTACAACCGGCACATTGAGAGTAACAAATTCAGCGGGGGACACCGCGTTGAACGGCAACAACCTGATCACGAACCTGGTAGCGACGGCAACCGGCCGGAATTTCAGCTTCAGGAATTCAACGGACCTGACTCTAACGGGAAACATTACTACCGGGATCGGGACCGGCAGCGTGACCCTCATGACCGGGGGAGCCCTCAGCCAGTCAACCGGGGTGATCACAACGGGCACCTTGAACGTGACGAATACAGCTGATGACATCATCCTGGACGGCAATAACGTGATTGCGAACCTGGGGACGGTAACAGCGACCGGCCGGAACTTCACCCTTAAAGACACGGCGGGGTTGAGATCGGAAGGGAATCGTACCGGCGAGGAGGGTGGCGGGACGTGTAACCCCACGTAGGCAGCGGAGCTCTAATGATGGAAGGGGGCGACTAATAACGACTCCTGGAGCAGGACAAAGCCACCGGCGGACAGACAGTACATCATCAACACCGTGGTAGCGACG
>CAZKYN010000144.1:0-8701 GCA_964556675.1 uncultured Syntrophaceae bacterium | reverse complement strand
GTCGCCGGAATGGATGTTTTCAGGGAAGTATTTCTTTTCATTGATCCCTCGCTTACCTTTTCGGAGCATTACCGTGACGGGCAATCGGCCGACCGTTGGGATACGCTTGCGGAAATAGCCGGGAGCCTTAGCAGTATCCTTAAAGCCGAGCGGGTAGCGCTCAATTTCTTTCAGCGCATGTGCGGCATAGCAACGATGGCCCGCAGCTTTGCGGAAGCTGTCCGGGGCACGAATGCAAAAATTGTCGACACCCGGAAGACGGCGCCGGGATTGAGACAGCTGGACAAGTATGCAGTTACTGCCGGGGGGGGGAGCAACCACCGTTTCGGCCTCTTCGACGGTATCCTCATCAAAGACAATCATATTGAAGCGGCGGGTGGGATCGCCGCCGCAGTAAGCCGCGCCCGGCAAAATTCCCCGCATACCGCCAGGATCGAGGTGGAAGTGAAAAACCTGGAAGAGGCAGGGGAGGCAATTAAGGCCCGGGTCGATATTATTATGCTGGACAACATGGGCATAGAGGAAATGAAGCAAGCCGTTTCCTTCATTTCCGGAAGGGCACTGGTCGAGGCATCGGGCAATGTCAGACTCGACAATGTCAGGGATATCGCCCTCACCGGCGTCGACCTGATTTCCATCGGGGCGCTTACACACTCCGTGAAGGCTGCGGATATTTCTCTGCTTGTCAGGAAAGTAGATTAATGAATGCAACAGCTTGAGGCTGCTTTGTAAAAGTAAAGGTTTATCCGGTTAACATGCTTTTCAATGAAGAACTACTGAAATCCTTTCTGTCGTGCTCTATTTTCGGCAGGCAGGTACAGCTCCTTGAAGAAACAATCTCCACCAACAACCAAGCGCTCTATCTGGCTTTCAAAGGGGCGCCGGAAGGGACAGCGGTACTGGCGGAATGCCAGACCGGAGGAAAGGGCCGGATGACCCGCTCCTGGTTTTCCCCTCCCGGAAAAAATATATATACCACTGTAGTCCTCAGGCCGGAAATTGATTTGTCCCTGGCGCCGCAGGTGACCATTGTCGCCGGTGTGGCCGTTGCCGAACTCCTGGAAAAATATTGCCCCGGACGGGTTTCGCTGAAATGGCCCAACGACGTCCTGATCGGGGGGCGCAAGGTCTGCGGCATCCTTGCCGAATCGCGCAGCTCGGCATTGAGAATTGAATACATCGTCGTCGGCATCGGCATCAATGTCAACATGATCGGGGAAGACCTGGACATAGGGCTGCGGGAAACAGCGACTTCGCTGAAGATGGAAACAGGAAAGGATTTCATCCGGGAAGAAGTGGCCGCCGGGCTTTTCGGCTCCTTTGAGAAATGGTACCTGATCCACCGCCGCTCGGGATTTGCTCCTGTAAGGGAAAAATGGCTCGAGTGCTCGGGCATGACCGGGAAGGAGATCAAATATATATCGCAGGGCGCCGTCATTAAAGGCTGCGTCTCAGGGATGGACCATGACGGGGCGCTGCTTTGCATCGTGGACGGAAAAACAAAAAGGCTGACGGCGGGAGAAATAACGCTGTCGGCAAGGTAGGAGATTTATGCTTCTGGTAATAGATGTCGGCAATACGAATACCGTTATCGGCCTGTATGACGGAGACAAGCTTACTCATAACTGGAGAATCAGGACCGTCGTGGACCACACGATGGACGAGTACGGAATGCTGATCCTCAACCTTTATGAGACGGGAAGGTTCAAGTCCCGCCAGGTCAGGGATATAATTATTTCATGCGTCGTCCCGCCGATGCTCAACATCCTCGAACCGCTGTGCGAAAAATACTTCAAGTTAAAGCCCATGATAGTCGGCCCCGGCATCAAGACCGGCATGCCGATTTTCTACGACAACCCGAAGGAAGTCGGGGCAGACCGCATAGTCAATGCCGTGGCGGGAATCGAGAAATACGGGGGCGACCTGATCATTGTCGACTTCGGCACCGCGACGACATTCGATTACATATCGAAAAAAGGCGAATACATGGGCGGCTGTATAACGCCGGGGATCATGATTTCCAGCGGGGCCCTTTTTGAGAAGGCATCCAAGCTGCCGAGGATCGAGCTGAGCTGGCCTAAGTACCTGATCGCGAAGGACACTATCAGCAGCATGCAGGCCGGAATCCTGTACGGCTACGCCGGCCTTGTGGACGGATTAGTCGAGCGGATGAAAGCAGAGTCGAAGTCCGACCCCAAGGTAATCGCCACGGGAGGGCTTGCCAAACTGATTGCTCCCCAGGCCAAGAGCATCGATGTTGTCGATGACAACTTGACTTTGGAAGGGTTAAGGCTGATTTACGAGAAGAACAGATAACCAGGCTGTTGAAAAACGCTCATCTGCTGCGTTGCGCTGCAAACCGCATCGCTCAACGTATTAGTCTATACGCCTTGCGATACGGTTTTTGCGCGCCTTGCACCTGACCATTTTTGAACAGCCTGATGAGTAAAGAATATTTGTGATTGCCGTTCGAACTGGGAGACTAGACAGATGGAAAGATACCTGATGATCCTGCTTTACGTAGCTCTCGTTTTCGTATTCCTCTTCGTTTCGAAAAAAATCTCCGACGCCCTGACCCGCTTCGATGACGATGCGGCCATCGAGAAAGAAAACAACACGGCAGTGTCGTTCCGGAGGTTCGGCCTTTATATCGGGATCAGTATTGCGCTCGCCGGGGTTATGACGGACGACGTCTCCGGGATCGATATCCTGATCTTTCTCCTGGACGGCGCGATAGCAACAGCCATCTTTTTCGTGGCTCATTTCATTAACGACTTTGCAATTGTCCCCCATGTCCGCAACAGCGAGCTGATCAAAGCCGGGAACGTTTCGACCGGCATCCTGGAGGCGGGAAGCTTTATAGCCACGGGAATATTGCTCAACGGCGCCTTTTCCGGAACGGACGGCGGGACCTTCTATTCCATCGCCTTCTTCTTCCTGGGCCAGCTGCTGCTTATTGCGGCGGTCTACATCCACCAGAAATTATATCGCTTCAATGTGACCGAGTGCATGATCAAAGGCAACCTGAGCGCGGGGATCACCGTTGCGGGCCTTCTCGTGGCGTACAGCCTCATCCTGAGGTCGAGCATTTCCGGCGATTTCACGGGATGGGCGGAGAGCCTCGGCTGGTTTGCAATCAGCGCAGTTACCGGAATGGCCGCCCTGGTTGTATTCGAGAAGGCGGCCGACTGGATATTCCTGCCGAAAACAGAGATTGCCGATGACTTGTGCGCCGATAATACCGCGGCCGTCCTCATCGTCCAGGCGATTATAATCTCCCTCTCTTTCATAATCAGCCGGCTGGTATAGGAAAAATGGCGATGAAACACGAGAAAGCCGGACGGATCATGGCGGGAGGGATTTTCTTTTTGGCCAATACATTGCTGGCCGGATGCGACCAGCCTGCGCCGGCCCCCAAGACGGGCCAGTACGAAGAGGGCGAAAACGTCATGGCCCGCAAGGACGCGGGGGTTATGACTGAGCTGCAGGAAGTATCTCCGGGACAGTACCGGATCACCCGGGAATACCCGAGCAGCCGGACGGGCGTTGTCGTCAACAAACTGGACGGTACCAGGGAGGACATGCCCTACGAAAAAGTCCAGAGCTGCATGCAGAACGCCGGCCGTGAAGGAGGCTTCGGCGTCGGAACCGTCCTCGCCTCGGGGCTGCTGGGTTACATGATGGGCATGACGACTAACCTGAACCCATACGTCTACAGGGACAACAGTCTCTATTCCCAGAGCCTGGCCAACCGGGAGGTCCTCGCCGAACGGATCCGCGAAGAAGAGAGGAAAGGCAACCAGTGGAATGCCAGGAGCTACTGGTATGGCAGGAGCGGATATACACGCGCGCCCGGCCCAACAGTTTCATCTTCATCAGCGCCCGCCGGCAAGACGGGATTTTTCTCGCGGATGATGTCCAGTGTCAGGGGATTCTCGGGATAAACGGCAGGGCCGCAGGAACATGATTACAATCCCAGTAAAGCCGGTACCCGAAAGCGTTTACGAAAAGCTCGGTTTCTACTGGTACCGCTCCCCCGAAGACACATGTTATGTGGCCGATGAACTGGTGCAGGTCCGAGAGGCTGAGGCTGAATCTTATTACTATGCCGCCGCCGAGCTTTACGACATGTTTGTGAAGGCCGGACAGCACGTGATCGACAACCGCCTTTACCAGCTCCTCGATATCCCGCCGGAGATGGCCGGCCTGATCGAGTCGAGCTGGGAGGACGACCGCAACTTCCATTTGGTGGGGCGCTTCGACCTGGCGGGCGGTCTTGACGGGCTTCCGATCAAACTGATCGAGTTTAACGCCGACACTCCCTCGCTGATCTTCGAGGTTGCGCTCATTCAGTGGATGCTGCTCAAGCACAACAACCTGCCGGAGGAAAAGCAGTACAACCTTCTTTACGAAACCCTCAAAGCCTCTTTTGCGCGAATGAGAAGCCTGCACCCGGGGTTTTCCGTACAGGATGCAATCCCGCACGCGCTCTTCTCCTGTTTCGACTCGTGGATCGAGGACGAGAACACTACAAGGCTCATTGAGGAGATCGCTTACGAGTCGGGATGGATAACGGGATTCGAATACGCCGACAAGGTGTCCTTTTCTCCTGAAAGCGGTATCCGCACGAACAGCTCCGAGGGAGCTTATGATTACTGGTTCAAGCTTATACCTTACGAATTCTTCTGGCATGAAGAGCCCGAGCTGCTGGCGATGCTTTCATCCCTGGTATCGGACCAAAAAGTCGTGCTGCTCAATCCGCCTTACAGCATCCTATTCCAGACCAAGGGGATATTGAAAGTGCTCTGGGACCTTTTCCCGCGCCATCCACTGCTGCTGGAAACAGATTTCGGCCCCCTGAGGGGAAAGAAATGCGTTGAGAAGAGGACATTCGGCAGGGAGGGGGCGAGCATTGCCGTCCTGGACGAGAGCGGAAACAAAATTTCCGAAACCGGCGGAGAATACGATATATACAGGTCCGTGTTCCAGGAGTTCGCGGAACTGCCAACGGATGCCAAAGGATACCTGTACCAGGCGGGCGTGTTCTTTTCCTATGAGCCGTGCGGATTGGGGTTTCGCCGGGAGAAAGGTATCATTACCAACCACTCCCAGTTCGCGGGGCACATAATTGGATAGGTCGCGTGACATTATGAGAAGAATCGTTTTTATTGCGTTCTGCCTGGCCCTGGCCTTGTGTGTTCATAATGCCGCCGCAGAGGAAAAGTTTCCGCCGCACCAGGGGCTTATAAACGATTTCGCCGGAGTGATCCCGCCGGACATCCAGAAAGAGATGCGTTCCCGATCAAAGGAGGTGCTGCAGAAAACCGGCGCCTCCGTCGTCGTGGTGACCGTGCCGAATCTGGGGGAAAGCTATATTGCCGACTATGCAAACAAACTCTATCATGCATGGGGCATAGGGAAGAAGGGCGAGGACAGGGGCGTGCTGATCCTCTTTGCTCTCCAGGAAAGGAAAATCAGGATAGAGACGGGATACGGGCTTGAGGGCATACTGCCGGACGGCAGAGTGGGGGAGATCCTGCGCAATGACATGATCCCTCTCCTGAAGGAGGACAGGTTCGGGGAGGGCCTGCTTAACGGCCTCAAGTCGGTGGCGTCGACCATTGCCGCTTCCCGGAATGTCGAACTCACAGGAAAGGCAGTCGAAACGGCGAAGCGCAAAAAGGGAAGCCGCAATAATCCGTGGACGAGTCTGGCTGTCCTGGCATTTTTTGCATTGTCCCTGGGCTCCATGATCTTTGCCAGGCGGCATGGCTGGGGCCCGGGTGGAGGATATTACGGCGGCGGCTATGGAGGAGGCTTCGGCGGAGGCTCGGGAGGTGGAGATTCCGGAGATTCGGGGGGCTTCGGCGGCGGTGACAGCGGCGGCGGCGGCGCTGACGGAGATTTTTAAAAAAATGCTCGTTGAGCTTGTCGAAACGAGCTTTATTAAATGGCTGGTCACTTCGACAAGCTCAGTGACCGGGTATACTATAGGAGGTCATAAATGAGCGGATCTGATTTGGATAAATACCTGGAGAAGGCTCTGACGAACGGCGCGACGGATGCGAAGATAATCCACCCGAGCACGGTGGTTACCGCGGCGTGGGTAAGGCAGAAGTGTCTTTTCGGCTGTCCCTATAAAAATTCCCATAGCTGCCCACCGCAGACACCGGCTCCCGACGAAACTCGAAAAGTGCTGGACTGCTATAAACGTGCTATCCTGTTCCACAGGGAATCGCCGAAAACCCCGGAGCGCGGCAAAAAGAACCTGGAGTTTTTTGATATGCTGGTCAAGATGGAAGGCGACCTGTTTAAGGACGGCTATTATAAATCTTTCGTGTATCTGGCCGGGCCCTGTCCGCTTTGCAAGGAATGCGCAAAGGTTCGAAACGAGCCCTGCATCCAGCCCGGGAAGACCAGACCGTCAATGGAATCCTGCGGAATAGACGTTTTCCAGACGGCGAGGAACAGCGGTTTCTTTATCAAGGCCCTCAGCGAGAAATCAGAAACCCAGAACCTGTATTGCCTGATGCTGGTGGATTAGAAGAGGAGTTGATGTCGGTTCGACAATTCGACATGTTCAATGCGGCTCGGTCTTAACGGGCGAGGTCAGGCGCAAATATCCCTCCTTGGCCTGTCAGGAGCGAGCGGCGCGGGTTCATATTCGACCTGCGTCATAAAGATTAGTTGAGGAATATCCAAACGGGGCGGAAATTTCGCTTCAGCCGAGCTGCGGATTGTTCATGTTTCGTGTGTCAGGCAGCACAGGGAGACGAAACAGGCGGCTTGACCTGGCAAGGAGGCGGCGTGCTAAAATCAGCCTGGGATGCTCACCGTATAACGGAGAGCGTCTAAAGGAACCCAGGGCGCAATGAGACAACCGGGACTTGTGAGGTTTGAGGTCGAAGGCGCCGAATTGGCGGTCCGCCTCTCGGGTGATCGGGATAAGCCGGCGCTTCTCCTGATCCACGGTTTTCCAAGCTCCTCGGAGTCCTTCCGGAACGTGATTGGAACCCTCGCGCGGGACTGTTTTGTGATCACCCCCGACCTTCCGGGATTCGGCAGCTCTGAGCCTGTCGAGCAGCCCTCATTCTCGCGTTTCGCAGATATGATCGACGGACTGCTCGCGCTGCTCGGAGCCGGATCTTTCCATCTCTACCTTCACGATTATGGAGCTGCGGTAGGGCTTCATCTGGCCACGCGCGCGCCGCGAAGGATCCGCAGCCTTATTATCCAGAATGCCAATGCCCATGAGAGCGGCATGGGGCCGCAATGGTCGGCGACCATAGCCTATTGGGACGCGCCCACACCGGAGCGGCAGGCCGAGGCGACCGCGCACCTGACGTTCGAGGGGACTCGCGACCAATATGTGGGGGGCGTGCCGCCCGATATTGTCGAGCGCATTGATCCCCGGCGGTGGGAGGAGGATTGGCGGATCATGTCTTTACCCGGCCGGCTCGAGACTCAGCGTGCGCTCGTGCTGGACTATCGCAACCATGTCGCTCGGTTCGGGGAAATCGCACGGTATCTCGAGAGCCGCCAGCCCCCGGCTCTGCTCTTATGGGGACGGCATGATATTTTTTTCAGCCTCGAAGAGACCCTCTCCTGGATGAAGGCGCTCCCGCGCATGGAGGCGCACATCCTCGACGGTCCTCATTTCCTGCTGGAAACCCATTCTTCCGAATGCGCAGCTTTGATGGGCGCCTTTGTGAGGCGCGTGGAGGGGCTGCGTTAGGGCCTTTGTCTGCCAACGAAGAAGCGTAACGGGCGGCTCGCGAAAGCCGATGGCTGCGCTTCACGCCCGCTGCTTACGCCCAACTGCCGCCGTTCCTAAACGTAAAGTCACATTGTGTCATGATCTCATTTTCAGCTTCGCTCCAAAGGAGATCACCTCTTTACATCTTGAATCGTGTCCCGCCACTTCTGAATGGCCTCGATTGCCCGGCGGGCGTAGGCTGATCCCTTGTCCCTTTTCTTAACCTTTCCCGGAAGCAGTTCGAATAATCCGAAATTTACGTTCATAGGCTGGAAATTCTCGGGCGCGCTGCCCACGGCATGATGGAGCAGGGACCCGATTGCAGTTGAGCGGGGCGGAGGAGGGATTTGACTGCCGCCGATCATGGCGGAAGCAAATATCCCCGCGAGCAGGCCCATGGCGGCTGACTCTACGTATCCTTCCACTCCGGAGATCTGCCCGGCGAAGAACAGCTCCGGCCGGGACTTGAGCTGAAGCCTTTCGGTCAGCAGTACGGGCGAGTTTATGAAAGTGTTCCGGTGCATGCTGCCGTACCGGAGGAATTCAGCGTTTTCCAGCCCGGGGATCATCCGGAAGACTCTGCGCTGTTCCGGCCAGGTCATTCGCGTCTGAAAGCCGACTATATTATAGAGCGTGGCTTCCCGGTTTTCCTGGCGCAACTGAACGGCGGCAAACGGCTGCTGCCCGGTCCGCGGGTCGACGAGACCGACCGGTTTCATCGGGCCGAAGAGCAGTGTTTTAGGACCTCTGCCGGCCAGCACCTCAACGGGCAGGCATCCCTCGAAGACACGGAAGTCCTCAAACTGCCTCAGCTCGACGAGGCGGGCAGCCCGCACCGCGTTCCAGAAATCTTCATACTCGGATTCGGTCAGCGGGCAATTCAGGTAGTCACCCTCGCCCCCGCCGTAGCTGGAGGCCTTGAACACACGCGAGTAATCGATTGAT
>CAZKYN010000143.1:0-8761 GCA_964556675.1 uncultured Syntrophaceae bacterium | reverse complement strand
GTGCTGGGGATTTCATTCTCGCTGCGCACGGAAAGGAGCGGCGGGGTTGCGGCCAGTTTCGGGGCCGGAATAGTCCTTGGTTTCTCATACTGGATAGTGTTCGCCCTCGGTCTCTCCCTGGGGCGCTCCGGGACGCTCCCCCCCTTCCTGGCGGCCTGGACGGCCAACATACTTTTCAGCGCGGGATCGATATTCATGATCTTCAAAATCAGAACATAAGATAATCTGTCATCGGGCCCGTCAAAGTGACCGCATGATTAAAGCGCCCTTTAAGACAAGGTCGAATCCGCGACCAAATAAAAGGCGGGCCAGGCCCGCCTTTTTAAATTTGAAATTTTAATTTCTATCTTTCAGGTCCCCATCTCCCAGGAGTGCAGGTATTTGTCCTGTTCGGCAGTGAGCTTGTCGATTTTCACGCCGAGAGACTGCAGTTTGAGCCTGGCGATTTCCCTGTCCAGGATTTCCGGAACGCTGTAGACCTGCTTTTCGAGCTTGCCGGAATTCTTTGCCAGGTACTCGGCTGAGAGCGCCTGATTGGCAAAGCTCATGTCCATAACGCTCGAGGGATGGCCCTCGGCCGCAGCCAGGTTTATCAGTCTCCCTTCCCCGAGGACGTATATCTTTCTGCCGTCCTTCAACGCGTACTCATCGATATAATCCCTGATCCTCCTCACCTTGCGTGTCTCTTTCTTCAGGCCCGGGAGGTCCAGTTCGACGTTGAAATGGCCGGAATTGGCGACAATGGCCCCGTCTTTCATTTTCAGGAAGTGCTCCCTCCTGATCACGTTGATGTCACCGGTCAGGGTGCAGAAGAAGTCTCCC
Organism: uncultured Syntrophaceae bacterium; assembly: GCA_964556675.1. Classification (GTDB taxonomy): domain Bacteria; phylum Desulfobacterota; class Syntrophia; order Syntrophales; family UBA4778; genus JBDKTK01. Next base: position 7,939 of record CAZKYN010000143.1, on the reverse strand, counting down.
ACGGCTGCCGCCTCGGCTATGGGCATAACGCTGTAGCCGTCCATTACCGCCTCCAGGGCGCGCAGGGGGTTCACTTCAGTCACGATCACGTTGGCGCCCATCCCCGAAGCCCTCATGGCCACACCCTTGGCGCACCAGCCGTACCCGCAAACAACGAAGGACGATCCGGCAATGAGTCTGTTGGTCGCCCGGATCATGCCGTCCAGCGTGCTCTGTCCCGTGCCGTACCTGTTGTCGAACAGGTGCTTCGTAAGGGCATCATTCACAGCGATAACCGGGAAGCGCAGGACGCCTTTCTCCGCCATTGCCTTGAGTCGGATAACCCCGGTGGTCGTCTCTTCGGTCCCCCCGAGAATGCCCGGAACAAGGTCGGTCCTTTCGGAGTGCAGGGCGCTCACCAGGTCGGCGCCGTCGTCCATCGTCATGGCCGGCCGGAAATTGAGCACGGAGTTGATATGCTTGTAATAAGTCCTGGTGTCTTCCCCTTTGATGGCGAAAACGGGTATACCGCAGTATTTTACGAGGTACGCCGCAACGTTATCCTGCGTGCTCAGAGGGTTCGAAGCGCACAATGCCAGCTGCGCACCGCCCGCTTTCAACGTTTCCATAAGGCTCGCTGTTTCCGTAGTCACGTGCAGGCACGCCCCCAGCCTGATGCCTTTCAAAGGCTTTTCCTTTTTAAACCTTTCCTTTATGATATTCAGGACAGGCATGCTGCGGTTTGCCCACTCAACGTTAAGCCTGCCTTCATCGGCAAGTTTGATATCCTTTATGTCGAAATTCACTTTTGCTGCGGGACGGCTCACAATCCTGCCTCCTTCTTTACTTCCTTGGCTTTGTCGGTCCTCTCCCATGGGTACTTGTCCATGAAGAGCGTCTTCGGTATTCTCCTGTAAATATCAGGGCTGAGCAGGCCGAACCCCTCAATCATGCCCCTCGGGGTCAGGTCAAATACCCTTTCGATGAGATGGGCGATTTTGATATCGGGAATCCTTCCGGTTCCAAACGTGTTTACGTATATGGACATCGGCTTGGCGATGCCGATTGCATAAGAAAGCTGGATGGAGCACTTCTTTGCCAACCCGGCGGCCACGATGTTCTTGGCCGCATAACGGGCGCCGAAAGCAGCGGAGCAGTCCACTTTCTCCGGCGATTTGTTTACGACAGACCCGCCTCCGACCTGCGCTCCAGGGTATCCGCCATAGAATTGGACGACAAGTTTCCTGCCCGTGACTCCTGAGTCCGCGGCGCTGCAGGAATAAATGGAACGCCACTCGCCGGTGGGATTGAAAAGGAACTCCGTCTTCTTCGAGGCCCATTCGCCCATTGCTGCAAAAGCAATCCGTTTGGCTTCGGTTTCGATTCCCCTTTTTCCCAATCTGCCTGTGCAGCGGTAATCCACTGCATTCGACATCAGGACTTTGGCCAGCCTCTTCGGCTCTCCGGTCGTATCGTCGTAGTCTATCGTGACCTGGCCTTTGCCGTCCGGGGCAAAAAACGGGATGCCGCAATCCTCGAAAGCCCTCATCATCTTGTTTACCAGCACGAAGGTGAGGGGAAGGAGCTCCGGGGTCTCATCACAGGCATAGCCGTACATGATACCCTGGTCGCCGGCGCCGATCTCCTTGTGGGCGCCGAGGTCGGCCCTCGTCCCAATATTGATATCCGGAGACTGGGGGATTATGGCGTTGAGGACGCCCATTGAAGAGCCGTCCAGACCGAGTGCATAATCGTTATAACCGATTCCCATGACTGTTTCCCTGACGATCTTCTCCGTATCCACCCAGACCCGGGTTGAAACCTCGCCTCCGACTATACAGAACCCTTTACCGACGAATACTTCCAGTCCGCAATGAGGCATGGTATCGACTGTCATCCCTTTCCTGAGCTCTCTCTCGATAATGGCCGCAATGATGTTTGCCGCGATGCAGTCGGCCACGGTATCAGGGTGGCCTATCTTGATTGATTCGGAAGTGATCAGCATTTGATGTTAGTCTCCTTTCCTGTTTCCTTGCTGTATTTTGTTTCTTTCTGCGGCCCGACAAGACCGCTGGAAATGATGATTTTGATGGCCTCCTCGACGCTCATGTCCATGTGAATGACCTCTTTCTCGGGCATTATCAAGTAATACCCGGAAGTCGGGTTCGGCGTCGTCGGGACAAACACGTTTATGCAGCTGTCCCGGGTTTTCTCGTCGGCCTCCCCTTGCGTATCCCCGGTTACAAAGCCTAAAGTATATACCCCCTTTCGGGGAAATTCCACAAGAACAACGCCCCGGAAATTCCTGGATTTGTCGCTGAAGAGCGAATCCACAACCTGCTTGGTCGGCTGATAAATGCTCCGGAACAGGGGAATGTGGTTCAACATCCTGTCGCCCGCCTTCAGGAGCTTTCCCCCTATATAACTTTGTGTGAAAAGCCCAGTTATAAAGATCAGCATGAACGTGAATATTACGCCCAGGCCGGGGATGTGGAACCCGAGAATGCGGTCCGGGTGGATACGCTGCGGGATCACGTTGAGAAAATTGTCTATCAGGCCGAGCAGGAAAAAGAAAATATAGATCGAGATTATTACGGGAATAATAGCGACAATGCCGGTGAGAAATATTTTTTTTATTTTTGTTCGCATCGGGTATTTCTCGAGTTTTTCTAACAAAGTTCAACCCTATTTTCAATTCAAAATAAAAAGAGCGAAGCAATGCCCCGCTCTTCGCAACCTGATATCAACACAGGTATTTTATTTCTTTTTGATCTTATTTTCCTTGTCCACGTAAACGCACTTGGCGGACCATTTCCGGGCTGATTCATCGTCGACGGCGACATAGCTGGCAATGATAATGATGTCGCCCCTGGAGGCCTTACGGGCGGCGGCCCCGTTCAGGCAGATGACCCCGGAATTTTTCCTGCCTTTTATGACATAAGTTGAAAACCTCTCGCCGTTGGAGACATTGTATATGTTTACCTTCTCGTAGGGAAGGAGGTCCGCCGCCTCCATCAGTTTCTCGTCTATCGAGATGCTGCCCTCGTAATCGAGTTCGGCGCCCGTGACGGTGGCCCTGTGAATTTTTGATTTTAACATGAACCGCTGCATCGTAATACCTCGCCGGAAATAAGCTACGGTTTAATATCCAGTTCCTCGCCGAAAACATAATTGTCGATCAGCCGGGCCACGCCCACCCTTACCGCCAGAGCCATGACCGCCTCGCCTTTGATGTGATCGACGTCTTTCATCGTATTCGTATCGCAAATCTGTATGTAATCTATTTTTGTATGGGGCCCGGCCTCTATGATTTTTTTAGCCTCGCCGATAATTTTCGCCGCGTCCCTTTCGCCCTTCTCATACATGCCTTTGGCATGCAGCAGCGAGCGGCTCAGCGTCAGCGCCGATTCCCGTTCCTCGGGTTTGAGATATATATTGCGGGAGCTCATGGCCAGCCCGTCCGGTTCCCTGAACGTGCGAAGTCCAACGATTTCCAGGTCCATATTAAGGTCTTTCACCATGCGCTTGATTGTCACGAGTTGCTGGAAATCCTTCTTCCCGAAAATGGACACGTGCGGCTTGACCATGTTGAACAGCTTACAGCAGATTGTCGCCACTCCCCGGAAATGACCGGGCCTCGACAGGCCGCAGAGGTTGTTAGTCACTTCTTCGACCGTCACATAGGTCTGGTAGTATTCGGGGTACATCTCCTCGTTGGAAGGGAAAAAGATCACATCCACCCCGGCCTTTTCGCAAAGGGCCCGGTCCCGCTCAAAATCCCGTGGGTACTTCGCCAGGTCCTCGTTGGGGCCGAACTGGGTGGGGTTGACGTAAATGCTGGTCACCAGACAGTCGCCCCTGCGTCTGCCTTCCTCCATGAGGCTCAAATGGCCCTGGTGCAGGTAGCCCATAGTAGGGACAAACGAAACGATCTTTCCCGAGTTCCGTATTGATTCGGAAAAGGCCTGCATCTCCTTGACACCGCCGATTACCTTCATAAAGCCCTGCATTGACCCCTTTTCCCCTGATTTCATTCCCGCTCGGATCGCCGGGCGGGGGTAAAAAAAAACCTGCCGGGGGACGGCAGGCTCATAGCTTCCTTAATGACCTTCCGTCCCGGTCCTGTGGGGATCCAGGCGGCATCGATTTGCCTATCAGAATTGCGGACATGTTGTCAAGACAATATTGCTGCTCAGAGGCGGGGAAGAAGACGGGATAGTTCATTGCTCAAACAGCCGAATTCCTCGGCATTCAGGGTTTCGGCCCGGCGCTTCCCGTCTATTCCACATTTATCCAGGATATTTTGAATCATGCCCGAATTGTGGAACCGGGAGCTTTTGAGATTGTTCAGGAGGGTCTTGCGCCTCTGGGCAAAAGAGGCCCTTACCAGTTCCCGGAACAGTTCAGGGTCCATGAGTTCAACCAAAGGCTTGTCCCTGAAGGACATTCTTATAACAGCGGAGTCAACCTTGGGCCGGGGAAAGAAGCATCCCGGAGGAACAATGAGTTCGCGCGTGACATCAGCATACATTGAAACAATTACGGAGACGATCCCGTAATCTTTCGAAGCCGGGGCGGCCGCGATCCTTTCGGCGACCTCCTTCTGGAACATCAGCACTGCCTCCGATACATAGGGGCGGAAATCAAGGATACGGAAGAGTATAGCGGAAGAGATGCTGTAAGGGACATTGCCGACGACTTTTGCCGGCCCGGACGATAAATCGAGGAACTCCCGAAAGTCGAATTTGAGGAAGTCCTCGTGGACTACCAGCACATTATCCCGGTCGACCTCGGCCCTTAGTATCTCGATCAGGCCGGAGTCTATCTCCAGCGCAATGACTCGCTTCACCTGCCGGGCGATGATGCCGGTGAGGACTCCCAGGCCGGCGCCTATCTCTACGACGGTATCATCCGGAGCGGGCTCCAGCAGGGCCGCGATTTTCGAAGTTATGTTGGGATCGATCAGGAATGACTGGCTGAGGCGCTTTTTGGGGCGGATATCATATTTCCTCAGCAGGCCCTTTACAGTCGGCATTTCCCCTGCCCCTCACGGCCATTATCGCGTGATACGTTATAAAATAAGCGGGAACCGCAAAAAAAGGAGCCAGGATGAGGCCCCCGATCTGCAGGGGGTAGAAAATTTCCCAGCCGATCTGCAATATGTTCCCGACGGAGACATCGCTGAAAACTATCGCGAACCGCTCCCATCCGAGCAAGAGCCTGCCCAGCTCATATTCAACCAGATAGAAAACGGGCAGCGTTATAGGGTTCATGACCCACGTCCCCAGGAGAGCAGCTGTCAGGTTCTGCCTCAGTGGCAGGATGAAGGCGAAGACAAGCACCGTGTGAAACGGAATGGTCGGCGTCATCCCGATGAACACGCCAATCGCCATACCCATGGATATCCTGCGCGGATCGCCCTTCAGGCAGAGAAACCTGTGATAGAACTCTTTCGATTTCCTGTGAAAATACCTGATCATCGCAGAGCGCTAATTCAATGTGTCAAGCGGCCAGCGGGAGACGGCGTTAAGGTCCATGCCGTCGCGCCTTCCGGCAGCCAGGAGCTGCTCGCCCACTACCGCGATCATGGCGGCATTGTCCGTGCAAAGTCTTATGGGCGGGATGAATACCTCGATGCCCTCCCTTTGAGATTCCGAGAGAAATGATTCGCGCAGCCGGCTGTTTGCCGCAACCCCGCCGCAAACGACGACCCTGCCGATGCCGTAATTCAGCGCCGCCTTGATGGTTTTCTGGACCAGAACATCAACTATGGCCTCCTGGAAACTCGCTGTTATGTCCGGGATTTCACTTTCGGCGATAGGGGGTCTTTTCTTGATGTAATTCAACAGCGATGTCTTCAGCCCGCTGAAGCTGAAGTCCAGGCTGCCTTTCATCGACCGGGGAAAGGCAATGGCCTCCCGGTCGCCGTTCCTGGCCAGTTTGTCAATAACGACGCCTCCCGGATAACCGATATCGAGGAGCTTGGCTGCCTTGTCGAAGGCCTCACCCGCCGCATCATCCCTGGTCTGCCCGACGGTATGGAAATGCTGAAACCCCCTGACGAGGTATATATTTGTATGCCCCCCCGAAACAACTAAGGCCACAAATGGGAATGCCGGCCTCTGCTCCGTGAGGAAAACGGCCGCTACATGCCCTTCCAGGTGGTTGACACCGACATAAGGAATACACCTGGCAAAAGAAATGGCTTTAGCGGCCGAAAGCCCGATCAGCAGGGACCCGATCAGTCCCGGGCCCCTCGTTACGGCTATTCCCTCTATCTCCCCCAGCGTGACCTCGGCATTCTGAAGGGCTTCCATAATGACGGGGGCAATTGATTCAATATGCTTGCGGGAAGCTATCTCCGGGACCACCCCGCCGAACCTGCTGTGGACATCTATTTGAGAGGCGATGACATTGGACAAAAGAATACTGCCGTCGCGGACGACGGCAGCGGAAGTTTCATCGCACGATGATTCAATGGCCAGTAAAAGCATGGGACTTCATATCATTTTTTAAGCCATCAAAAAAGCGGATTATGAGAGCGACTGGATTGATTACGTGGAATTATTCGATTTGATGAGCCTGCGTATAGACCTCACAATTGATATCATGGGAGATCCTTTGCCCCTGGAGAAGATCGACAAGAGGTATTTCCGGGCCGGTTTCTCTTTCTTTGGGTCCGTCAGAATTATCGATGCGGAACTGCTCCTCAGCGACCCTTTTTTGAGCAGGAGGAAATCAGGAACTCCGAGGCGCCCGATGGAATCCAGGAATTTGTCTGATAGTTCGCCGGAGGACTTGTTAGCATCAAGAAAGTCGCGGTGCAGCTTTTCGAACCTTATCTCCCATGTGACAATATCATCCCTTTCAATCTCCAGCAGCTGCCCCCATGAAAAGGCATATCCCCTGGCATTGGCGTCCTCCTCCGGAAGCGCTTCGCCCAGGGACGCGCATTCGATAATGTGGGAAGGAGGACATTTCAACTGAGAGGATTCTCCTTTGAGAAGCTTGTCTGAGAGAGTTTTTTCCAGGTTATTCCTGCTGATTTCCGCGGTCTTTCTCTTCAAAATGGTTCTCCCTTGTTTTTTTGTTTCCGGTTCGTAAGTGTTTAGATGGGATATCTATCAGATATTGGATGATATGGAAATGTTTTTTTGGAACTCCGGGGTGGGAGGGCTTCAGGGCCGGCCTAAAATCGATTCGCTCTGTTCCTCATCAGCAGTGGTTTCCGCAAGAGCATCATGAAGGATAAAACCCAGGGTGAACAGCATTGCCGCCACGAACGGACCTATTATCGATCCGCTGAAGAGGTCCCAAAGCATTTTTAAGGCTTGCAAATCACTTCCCGACATGGCCGCATTATCTGAAATGAAACTTGGACCGGCTATCGGGCGGCAACTTAATCGCGCATTCGCTTTTTCTGAAATCTTAATGAGGAAAAAGAGTATGCAGGGGGAATCCACAAAAAAGAAAAGGGAGTGCAACCTGCACTCCCGTGCTCCGATTAGTAAATTACGCGATTATTCAAGAATTTCCAGGATGGCACGCCGTCGCACTTTTGCTGAAGCGGCATTCAACAAGGTCCTCATCGCCTGGGCTGTTGCGCCCTGTTTGCCTATGACCTTACCCAGATCTTCCTTGGACACACGCAATTCGATAACTGAGTTCTGTTCACCTGTAGTCTCGGAAACCTTAACCTCATCGGGATGATCAACAAGCGCTTGCGCAATATACTTTATCAGCTCCTTCATCTCCATAGCACCCTCCAAAAAGAAAATAGAATTTGAGACTTTTTATTAACCTTACAATAAAAAAAGTTTATTTCCTACATTAAAAAAAAGGGCAATGGATTTTTTCCCAACTTTATTTTTCTTGACGGCATATATGCCTTGAATTATGTACAGGCAATTCTAAATTACCGTTTTCAACAGAGCCTTTTGAGTAGGGGACGCAATGTTTG
>CAZKYN010000142.1:0-8766 GCA_964556675.1 uncultured Syntrophaceae bacterium | reverse complement strand
GGTTGATGATGGCGTCGAGAGCGAGGGCGGTCTTCCCCGTCTGGCGATCGCCGACAATGAGTTCCCGCTGGCCGCGGCCGATAGGGATCAGGGCGTCAATGACCTTGAGGCCCGTCTGCAGGGGGACCGTGACCGGGTCCCGGTGCATGATCGGGGGCGCCTCCCGCTCGACCGGCATCCTTGTTACGAACCGCACCTCTCCCTGGTTGTCGAGCGGCTTGCCCATGGGGGAAATGACGCGGCCGAGAAGACCTTCTCCCACCGGGACGTCGAGGATCCGGCCGGTGCGCTGCACTTCGGCCCCCGCGTTCAGCTCTTCACTGGGATCGAGAAATATGACGCCGATTTCATCCGGGTCGACATTGAATACCAGGCCCTGGAGGTTGCCGGGGAACCTGACTATTTCGTCGGCTTTGACGTTAGGCAGGCCGCCGACCTTGACAATGCCCTGGCCCACGAACCTGACAATCCCTACCTCCTGCCGGCCCATGTCCTGTCTGGTCCCGGACAGCGCGCCGTTCATTTTTTTGAAGAGGTCTTCAAGGCAAGTATGAAGGGCTTCCGATTCGCTTGCATGGATACTCATGAAATTTTCCTCCCGTTCTTTCCGCTGGACCGGATCAGTTCTTCGCCCCCGACGCTTCCCTGAGAGCCCGGGAAAAATTCTCTTCGAGGGACGAGAGGTAATCGTTAAGGCTCCAGGATATTTTATGGCCGGAAGTTCTCATTTCTATGCCCGACACGATTTCATCTGATGTGGCATAATGGATCGCGGTATTGTTGATCATGTAGCGCGCCAGCGCCTCACGGATCTTCTCGCGGGCCGTGGGCGGAACGTTGAAGGCGCTCTGGATGATTATGCCGGCCTTGTCCCGGCCCATCGTTTCCCTGATGGCATTTGCCTCTTTTTCCTCGATGCTCTCCAGCCGCTTTAAAAATGCGCCCAGCATCTTCTGCTCCAGCTCGGCGTCGGCGAGTTCCGTTAGGGCCTTGCGGGCTATGGAATAGATCTGGTGGCCGGCCCGGCGGCGCAGCTCTTCAAGAAAAGCCGCCTGCTCGCGGGCCAGTGTTTCGACCCAGCGCTGCTGAAGGGTTTCCACCTCCGCGCGAGCCTTTGCAATCAGTTCTGTTTTGTATGCTTCCGCGTCGGCCCGTGCATCGTTGATCATCTGGTTTGACGCCTCGCACAACTCCCGGTACTTCCTGTCATATTGCTCGGCCTGCTCGCGGGCCCTGGTTTTTTCCTGCTCCGCTTCTGCATGGCGCCGGATGATTTTTGCCTCCCTGTCGTCCATGGCCTTGACAATGCGGCCGTACAGGAACCTCTTGAGGAGATAGACCAGGAGCAGAAAGTTGAATATCTGGGCGAAAAAGACGAACCAGTCGATATGCATTGTCATCCTCCTGCTTTTTTAGTGATATACATCCAAAACGGATTGGCAAAGATTAGTATCATCGAGATGACGAAGCAGTAGATGGCCAGGGACTCAATCATTGCCAATCCGACGAACAGGGTCCTGGTCAGGGCGTTTCTCTCATCAGGCTGCTGCGCCATGGCGCTCAACGCCCCCTGGACGGCCCTCCCTTGCCCCATGCCGGGCCCGAAAACCCCAAACCCCATGCACAGTCCGGCGGAAATGATCGAAGCCAAAGAGATTACAGTCATTGTGTCCATTTTTTCTTCCTTTCTTCTTTATTTTTATGCAGTTGCCCCAGATTGCAGCTGTTCCGCTTTTTCCTGGCGCTCGTGATGGGCCTGCGTGGCCGAGGCTATGTAGACCATTGTCAGGACCGAGAAGATATAGGCCTGGATGATCCCCAGGATAAGGCCCATTGCCGCCATTACCGCGGGGAAGAACAGGGGGGTGATGGCCAGGAGAATTGCGATTACCTTCTCGTGGCTCATTATGTTTCCGAACAGCCTGACCGCAAGGGCCAGTGTGCGGGAGAACTCGCCCATAATGTGGAACGGGAAGAAGATGAACGTCGGCTGAAAGTATTCCTTCAGGTAATTCAGCACGCCCTGCCTGGCGACACCGAAGATCGGGACGGCAAAGAACACCGTGACCGCGAGAGCCGCGGTGGTTATTATCGACGAAGTCGGGGCTATATAAATTGCCGGAACTATCGCCAGGATGTTGGACAGGGATATGAAGAGAAAGAGGGTGGCGATCAGCGGAAGGTAATCCTTGTCGCCGCCCTGCGAGATTTCCCGGATCTCGCCGCTGATCCCGGAAATGATGACTTCCAGCATATTCTGCCATCGCGAAAAGCTGATCTCCCGCGAAATGCTTCTTGTCACCAGCCATGATCCGATTACCAGGATCGCCATCACCACCCAGGTGTAGATCAGGGTGGCGTTTATCGTGATGAACCCCCATTGCCAAAAGATGACCTGGTCCGGGCTGATCTGTGATATGGACATTATCTCCACTGTTTTCTCCTCAGTCTTAAATTGTCCCCCGTTTTCCTTCTCCCCATCGGCGGACTAAAATTGCTCTTATGACCAAAAACCCCAGGAGAGCGGAAACGAGCCGTTCCCAGTGCCCTCCCAATATCATGAAGAAGAAAGCCGTCAGGACGATTCCGAGCCGGAAAAAATACCCCGGCAGCATCGAATGCGCCCGCTCCCCCGAGATTCTGCGGACGGATCTCCAGAGCGCCCAGAAGTAGAACCCCCCCAGGGCCATGCCCGCCAGGAATGAAGCGATCAGTATCAGGACAAGCGGCCACAATACTTCTTCCCCCTTCTATTCATCGAGCTCCCTGATCCCGGTCTTCCTGACCCAGTACCAGGCGTTCATGCAGCCGATTGCGACGCCTATAATCAGCATCATGAGCGTCCACGAAAAGCGGCTCGGATATGTGGAATCCACCCAGAGGCCGAAAGCCGTCGCAATCAGGGTGGGGACAGCGACAGACCAGCCGATAAGGCCGAACATGCCGAGGCCGAACCAGAGCGTTTGCCGCTTCTGTGCGCCCGCCCTGAGCCTGAGCGATTCGCGCAGGCCTACTTTTTTCGTAAACGATTCGGCCATCCTGCGGCGCCTTTCTTTTGAGCGTTCGTAATCGTCCGTCATTCCTCGTTCAACTCCATGAACCGCCTTACGAGGTCCGCTTCGAGGCGGGCCGCGGCGGCTCGCGCCTTTTTCTCCCGTTCGTCAAGCTCCTGGTACTGTCCTTCCACGACCCGCTTCAGATCTCCGAGGTTGGGTCCGCATACCGCATTGCGCGTCGACACAATTACATCCGCACCCCTTTTGACCAGGACTCCCACATCCATCGCGAGAAGGAAATCCTCGCCCATGGGTGTCCTATAGCTGAAAAGTCCAGGCGAGAGCGCGGCGGTGAAATCCACATGGTGTTCAAGAAGGCAGAACAGGCCGTTTCGCGCTTCCGCCACGACCTTTGAGGTTTCTGTTTCCAGCAGCATTTCGGACGGGAGCATAATCCTGAGCTTCATTTCTCAGCCTCTTCAATACGGCCGATCATGTAGAGCGCGCTTTCCGGGAAATCGGCGAACTCGTCATTGAGAATGCGCTCGCACCCGTCAAGAGCTTCCTTGAGCGGCACCAGCTTCCCTTCGATGCCTGTGAACTGGACCGTTGTGAAAAAGGGCTGGGTAAAGAACCTTTCGAGACGGCGCGCCCGGTATACGAGGCGCTGGTCCTCCCGTGAGAGCTCGGAGATGCCCAGCATGGCGATGATGTCCTTAAGGTCCTCGTAAACAGTGAGGGTGCGGCGGATCTCCTGCGCCAGCTTGTAATGCCGCTCGCCCGCGATATTGGGCATGAGCATTTTCGAACCGGACTGCAGGAGGTCGACTGCGGGATAAAGACCTTCGCTTGCCCGCTTTCGGGAGAGGACGATGGAGGCCGACAGGTGTCCGAATGTATGAACCGCTGAGGGGTCGGTGAAATCGTCTGCCGGCACATACACAGCCTGAATGGAAGTGATCGCCCCCATCGTTGTGTTGCAGATCCTCTCCTCGAGAGCGGCAAGCTCGGTGGCCAGGGTCGGCTGGTACCCGAGACGGGACGGGAGCTGCCCCATAAGGCCCGAAACCTCCTGGCCGGACTGGATGAAACGAAAAATATTGTCTATGAGAAGCAGAACATCCTGGCGCTCGTCATCCCGGAAGTACTCCGCCATTGTGAGAGCGGCATGGCCCACCCGGAAGCGCGATCCCGGCGGTTCGTTCATCTGTCCGAAGACCATGACAGTCGAGCCGAGGACGCCTGAGTCCCGCATTTCCCGGTAGAGCTCTTCGCCCTCCCGGCAACGCTCCCCGATCCCGCAAAAGATGCTGATGCCCTGGTACCCTGAGACTGTGTTATGGATCAACTCGGTTATGAGGACTGTCTTACCGACGCCGGCCCCCCCGAAAAGGCCCGCCTTGCCGCCCCTTTCAAGCGGAGCGAGCACGTCAATTGCCTTGATGCCGGTTTCGAAGATTTCCGAGACTGTCGACTGCTGTGTCAGGGGAACAGGGCTGTTGTGAATGGACCTCCATTCCCCCCCGTCTATCGGCTCCATCTCGTCAATCGCGCTGCCGAACACATTGAACATCCTGCCGAGCAGTCGTTTGCCCACGGGCACTTTGAAGGGATGTCCCGTGTCGTAAATGGCCGACCCCCTCGCCAGCCCCTGGGTAGGGGTGAGCGCAACTCCGCGGACGGTTTCGGCGTCGAGCTGAGTGTTCACCTCGATCAGTATCCGGCCGTTGTCGCCGGCCCTCAAGACGTTGCGGATGGATGGCAGATTTTTGGAAAAGCGGGCATCCACCACGCTGCCCCTGACCGAAAGTATTGTTCCGATATTTTCCCGGCCCATTTTTTCCTGGTTAGCCACTTTCGTCCCCCGTGAGAGTTTTGGTTGAATCGCCTTTGCCGGATGACTTTTGAACCATGAATTGCAACCGCCGTGCCGCGGGCAATAAGGCCCGCAGGCACAGGGTTCGAGGAAATTGAGCGAGTTTGGAGATGAAGAAAATTTCACCGGCGATATGACAAAAAGAAAGTCAGGGCCGTAAACAGTCCTCAAAACAGGGGCTTTCCGGGAGCGACAAAAACTTCACCGGGAGCGACGGAAATGTCGTAGCCCAGGCCAGTCCGCGGGACGGGACGAGTATTCGCAGGCATAATCCATATACCGCGTGTTATTTAAGTAAAAACGAATTCCAAAATCATACTTATGATGATTGCCGTCATACCCGGGATACTCTATTCAGAATAAGCGTTGTTTGTAGAAGGACCAGTTATCAGTCAGGCAGCTCCCATCATCGTTAAATAAAAAAGGAATCGCTCGGAGGTGAATATGAGGAAAGCAGCCGCGGCAATCATTTTAGTTGTTCTTTTTTTATCCCCTGCGGATTCGCCGGCCCAGATCCGCGAAAAAAGTCTTTACCTGTCCCCGATGATAGGGGGTTACACCTTTGACGGCGGACAGAACCTTGAAACCACACCCGTTGTCGGGCTCAGGGCAGGCTACAACCTGACCGGATACTGGGGCCTGGAGGGTCTCTTCGATTACGCGAACCCGGACGGGAAGCATGGTTCCGGCTCCGCGGATTTCTACCGCTACGGCCTGGATGTTCTCTGGTATTACAAGCCTGAATCGAAACTGGTCCCCTATCTCGCCGCCGGCCTCGGCGGGATGCAGATCAACGGACCAAACGGATCGAAGAACTCCGACGGGGGCTATGCTTACGTCAATGCCGGCGCAGGCATTAAATACTTTTTTACCGATTACCTGGCCCTGCGCGCGGACGTGAGAGACATTGTGAAATTCAATGAGGTTCAGAACAATATAGAGTACACGGTGGGCCTGGTGGTTTATTTCGGGGGAGAGGGAAAACCGGTTGCGCGGGCCGCGTCCGAACGGCCGATTGCTGCGAAAACGGAAAGAGAGAAAGGCCCTGTGACGGAGTCTGCGCCTTCCCCTCCGGCCGCAGTGCCGGCTGCGCCTCCGCCAAAGCCTGAAGCTGAGAAGATTGAAGAATTCAATATGCTCCCGGTCTTCTTTGATTACAACAAGTCCAATATCCGCCCAGATGCGGAGCGGACCTTGCAGAGAAACTTGAAATGGTTTGAGCTTAACCCCGGCAAAAAATTGAGAATCGAAGCGACAAGCGACACACGAGGGTCGACTGCATACAACAAGAAGCTGGCCCAGAGAAGGGCGGAAGCTGTGAAAAACTGGCTCGTTAAGCACGGTGTAAACGGCAGTCTCCTGGTAACCACCGTAATCGGGGAAGTCGATGCTTTCAGCAGTGCGAAAACGGAGCAGGGGTATCAAATGAACAGGAGAGTCCAGCTTGTCCCCGAACGATAGAATCCGTTAACAAACCGGCTCTGGAGGCGAAGCATATTTACCGAACCCTTCCGGTCTCGGCAGGGCGGGCCGCTGACGGTCCGCCCTGTTTGCCGACTGATCCGCTTAATCCCCGGATCAATTTAAACTGGATCAATTTAAAACTGGATCAATTCAAAACTGATCACCGCTAATCCGATCTTGTTTCAAGTTTCTCATTCCTTGTAGGCCTGCGGTTTAATCAAAACTCTTTCTCTCGGGCCGGCCACCTGTTTTTGATGGTGGTCGAACTGCATCGGCTCAGGTGAGGAGGTAGTTTTCGAAGCAGGTCGCGGCATGCCCTGTCCCATTGCAAATCATATCGCTTTCCGGCATGAAATTCTGTATAAAGCGGGGTATCTTTCACTGGGACCGAACAGGATACGGAACTCGGGTAATCCATGGCTGAATGCACATCCAAGATTGAGTCCCCTTATGACGCCATTGTCATAGGAATGGGGCCGGCGGGCGCGAACGCGGCGTATCACCTGGGGCGCTCGGGGATGAAGGTCCTTGCTCTGGAAAAAAAACGCCTGCCGCGCGCGAAGCTCTGCGCGGGCGGGATCACCGCGAAAGCATTTCCTCTGCTTGATTTTGATTTTTCCCCGGCTGTCGAACAGGAGGTCAGAAGCGCATATATCTGCTTCAGGCATGGCGAGACCATTGATTATCCCGACCTGGGCAAGGCGGGATGCGTTGTCGACAGAAAATCGTTTGATTTCCTTTTGGCGGAAAGGGCGATAAAGCACGGCGTCGAAATCCATGATAACGAAAGCGTCACCAGGATCAGCGAGGACTACGGCTTAATCCGGGTGTCCACTGGAAGCCCTGCCGGAAGCTCTGCCGGCAGCCGTGATTACAGGTGCAGGGCCCTGATCGGCGCCGACGGGGCAAATGGCGCCGCTGCCGGGTACCTCGGTTATAAAAGCAATTCATGCCTGCTGGGCGTTGAGGTGCACGTGCCCAGGTCATATCCGGCGGTCGGCAATAACGGCGACAGGCTCGGCTTCTATTTCGGTGATATTCCCGGAGGGTATGGCTGGATTTTCCCGAGGAGGAACGAAGCATCCGTCGGGATCGGGATCGACCTGGGCCGTGCAAAGGATGCGCGCCGGCATCTGGAAAGTTTTCTGGCCGGGCTCGATATACCGGCGAGTTACGCGTCAGGCGCGAAAGGGCATATCATCCCGGTTTTCTCCCCCTTTTCGGGCGAACATTACTGCAGGGGAAACATTCTGCTTGCCGGCGATGCCGCGTCTTTTGTCGACCCGGTCACGGGCGAGGGGATTTATTATGCTTTGAAAAGCGGTCAGCTTGCGGCCTGCTCCGTATTAAGCTCGGGACCGGGCGGAACCGCCGCAGATTTTTATAAGAAGGAGATTGAAAACGATATACTCCGGGAACTTCGGGCCGCGTGGAGGATCGCCAGGGCCTTGTACGCCTTTCCGAAGGTGTCGTTCAAAATATACAAAGCCCATACGGAAATCCGGGAAAAACACTTCCGCGTATTGCTGGGCAAAGCATCCTATCATGAATTGTTGAGCGAGACGGCCGAATCCATAAAAGGGCTGTTCAGGTTCGGTACCCGGACTAAAGGGGCATGATCCGTCTTCCAAGTTGATGGACGGCGGCATTGCTTTCCAGATCCCTTCCTCATCCTCAAGCAGGTCAAAGCCTTACGGGTTATTACCTTTCCGGAGTTCAAAATAGTTAATTCGCTGCCATTAAATAAGACCTGCTCCGATTCATTAATCCCACTGCATGAATAAAACTGTGGAAGATTATGATTAAAGGAAAGGAGGTAATTATGGCTTTTAAACCTTTTCAGGAACAAGGCATGGCAATAGAAAAACAGGTTAAGAGCTGGCCTGAAATCAACCTGCAGCCGTACGACAAAAATGAGGTAGACCCTTATACCCGGTGCCGGGTGATCCTGATGAACGGGATCGAGGTTGATGCCGCCCTGTTCAAGCACGAGTTTGCAAGGCATTGCACGGACCTCGATCTGAACCGGCAGGTTGCCATGACCCGCAAAATAGAACAGGAACAGCAGAAAATGATCAATGGGCTGATCCCCGGCGATGAGTCCACGATTGAGAATACAATCGGCTACGAGCAGCTCGCTGTAGACCTGACTGCCTGTCTTGCCAAAATGGAACCGGACCCTTATGTAAAGCAGGTATTTGATTTTGGCCTTCTGGAAGATTTCGACCATCTCTACAGGTATTCCAATCTCCTGGAGACAGTGGAAGGAAAGAAGGCGGAAAAGATAGTGGGCAAAATGACCGAGATCATGCCCGGACGGCCCACCATTGCCGAACACCGCAATCCATTCGACGATGTCCGCAAACCTACGGACATGAAGTCCGATCCCGTTTCCTCTCTCAATATCTGCACCCTTGTCGCAGCCGAGCA
>CAZKYN010000141.1:0-8806 GCA_964556675.1 uncultured Syntrophaceae bacterium | reverse complement strand
GAGGATAATCCTGGCATCGAGAGCGCAGGCCTCGCCGTTGCGGATGGCAATGGGGTTCACGTCCATCTCGCGGATCTCGGGGAAATCCACGATCAGGTTGGAGAACCCGACGATGATCTGCTCGAGCCGGCGCAGGTCGGCGGGAGCTTTCCCGCGGTATCCCTGGAGCATCCTGTAGACCTCGGTTTCCTCCATGAGCCTCCGGGCCAGCGTCTGGTTGAGCGGCGGCAGGCCCACCGAGAAGTCCCGGAAGAGCCGCACGCCGATCCCGCCCATCCCGAAGAGGACCACGGTCCCGAAATCCTTGTCTTTTTTGGCGCCCAGGATGAGTTCGTAGTCAATGATCTCCATCATTTTCTGGACGGTGACCCCCCGGATTGCCGCCCCCGGCTGGAGCCGCTCCACCCGCGCAAGGAGCTTCTCATACTGCTCCCGCAATTCCTTGTCGGAATTGATCCCCGTTACCACGCCGCCGACATCGGGACGGAAGACAATGTCCGGGGAGATGATTTTTAATACTACCGGGTATCCGATCTCACGCGCGCACTCCAGGGCCTCTGCGGCGGACCGGGCCGTGCTGGCCCTCATCGTGGGTATCCCGTAATTGACGAGGAACTTCCGTGTCTCCTCCTCGGTCAGGACGAGCGTTCCCTCCCTGCTCACTTTTTTGATCAGCGCCTTGAGGTGGTTCCGGGGCGGCCCCTCGTCGACGCGCAGCTCGGATGGTGTCTCGTACTGGAGCTGGAGGTTGTGCTCGTAATTCCACATGTAAAGGTAAGTCCGGACAGCGTCCTCGGCGGTCTCATATGCCGGGATGCCGCTCTTTATAAGGAGCTCCCGGCCATCGCGGACTTCGCTGCCGCCGATCCAGGCAGTGGTGATGTGCTTTCCGCCGTCCCTGACCACATTCCGGATGATCTCGGCAAGCTCGCCCGAGCGGACTACATCCTGGGGCGTGAAGATGACCAGCACCCCGTCCGTCCCGGGGTCGTTGACACAGGTCCGGATTATCGCTTCATACCGCTTCAGGTCGGCGCACCGGTATACGTCAATGGGATTCTCCCTGTTCCACCAGGGCGGCTGGGCCGCCACCAGGGCCGCCGCGGCCTCGGGCGAGAACTCCGCTAACCGGCCGCCCGAGCGCAGCAGCCGGCTTGCCGCCATCGTCCCCACCCCGCCGGAATTGCTGATGATCGCCAGCCGGGGGCCTTTCGGGTTGTGCCGCGCGCACAGGGCGCTCGCCGCGTTGAAAAGGTCCTGGGCTTCCCTGACCCTCACGACCCCGACCCGTTTGAGGACGGCGTCATAGACCTCGTCGGGCCCGGCCAGGATGTCCGTATGCGTATGCCCCGAGCTGCCGGAGGGTTCGGCCCGGCTCTCGATTTCCGAGAGGCGCGGCAGGCAAGGCGGCCGGAGCATGACGATTGGTTTGTTGCGGGCAAAACCGCGCGCCGCGCTCGCGAACTTCTTCACGTCTCCGAGCCTGTCTTCCATGTAGATGACTATGCTTCGCGTGTGCGGGTCGTTGCCCAGGAAATCGATCATGTCGCCGATGTCCACATCCAGGGTCGACCCCAGCGAGGCGAACATGCTGAAACCGACATGCGCGCTCATCCCCCAGTCAAGCAGCGTCCTGCCGAAAGCCGCGCTCTGGGTGATGAAGGCGATCTTCCCGCCTTCGGGGGCGTTCCGGATCAGGGAGACATTGATCCCCAGGTTCGGCCGGATAAAGCCCAGGCAATTGGGGCCCATAATTCGAAAATCGCGCGTCCCGTAGCGCCTGCGGATTTCGGCTATTTCCCCTTCGAGCCTCTCCCCGACCGCGCCGGTCTCGCGGAACCCCGAAGAGATTATGAGCACGCCCCCGACGCCCGCCTTCCCGCATTCCTCGACCATTTGCGGCACCGAGGCGGCCGGCGTGGCAATGACGGCAAGGTCCACCGGCCCGGGCACATCGGCGATCCCCGGATAGCAGGGCAGGCCCTGTACGTCTTGCCGGTTTGTGTTCACGGCAAAAACCTTGAGGCCGCGGGAGGAGATCAGGTTTTTCAGCAGCAGCGAGCCGGCGGACCCCTCTTTGCCGCTCGCCCCGATCAGTGCGACTGTTTTGGGGTTGAAGATCTTTCCTGTATCGCCCACTGCCTGCCGGCTCCTTTATTCGATGTGGCGAAGAGTCTAGCAGAAATATCGAGAGGGGAAAAGGTCGGGGGGGAGACCGGGGAGAAGCTGTCTAAAACGGAGGGAATAACCGCATCCTGAATCTGTCGAAGGGCGCAGTTCGATTCAAAGCCTCTGTTAAATTTCCGGTGAAGTGATATATACTCCGGCACGTCAGATCCAATATGGAAAAAAGGGGGGAGCGCCCATGGTCGCGGCGTGCGGAGGCGATGGTTTCCTGTGGCACAGGAAAGTGGACTCGATCACGGTCAGCCCGGCAGATCCCTGCATTCCCGCCGGGTCTTCCAGGCGGTTTACGGCGGCAGCCCTGTACAACGACCGTAAAACGGCCGACGTCTCAAACACTTGCGAGTGGTCGAGCAGCGCCCCGGAGATTGCCTCGATCGATGCGGCGGGCCTGGCAACCGGACTGTGCGCGGGTACGGCAATCATCACGGCGACATTTGATTGCGTCAGCGGCAACACTTCAGTAACCGTGACCGCAAAGTGATTCTACTGTGTAGGGGCGGACTGCCGTTCTCCCTTTAATGGTTCGTCTGAAGGACCTGGATTCCCGGTCAAAGCCGGGAAGGACGAGAGACTTTCGGCAACCATCCTTTTGTCTTGCCTTCAACCCGCTCATCTGATACTCACCCCGGAACGAAAAACGGATATGTCATGCCCGCAGGCCGGGTTAAAAAACGGGCGGGTCTGGAGACTCGCCCCTACAAAAATATTGTCATTCTGAGGGAGCGGAGCGACCGAAGAATCTATTTTTTAATCCCTTTTTAAAAGAAGGACAGGGAGGTTTAAACCTTCCAGCAGGGGGGATTTAGACCTTCTAAAATTTACAACGAAGAGTTATCATTTTTGAAAATCACCTGAATTAATACCATCTCCAACGACCCCGATAACAAACCCCATTTACAAGGAGAAGCATGAACGCCTTACGCTACGAAAAGATTGCCCATGAACTCAACATCGCGCCCGCGCAGGTGCAGGCGACCGCCGAACTGCTCCAGGCCGAGGCGACGGTGCCCTTTATAGCGCGCTACCGCAAGGAGGCCACCGGCTCCCTTGACGAAGTAGCCGTCACCAGTATCCGCGACCGCCTCCAGCAGCTCGAGGAGCTTGAAAACCGCCGCGAGGCCGTCATCAAGTCCCTCACCGAGCGCAACCTCCTCACGGACGAGCTGCGCGGCAAGGTCGCCGCCGCCGAGACGCTGGCAATCCTTGAAGACATCTATCTACCCTTCCGCCCGAAACGCCGCACCCGAGCCACCATCGCCCGCGAAAAGGGGCTGGAGCCGCTCGCCCTGAAGATATTCGCCCAGGAGGAAGCGACCGACCCTGAAGCCGAAGCTGCCGCCTTTGTCGACTCCGAAAAAGGCGTCGAGTCCGCAGACGACGCGCTCGCCGGGGCGCGCGACATAATCGCCGAGTGGGTGAACGAAAACCAGGAGGCCAGGGCCGCTATCCGCGACCTCTTCCTCACGAAGAGCACCGTGGCCTCGCGCGTGCTCGCGGGCAAGGAAGAAAGCGGGATCAAGTACAGGGACTATTACGAGTGGGAGGAGCCCGTCTCCAGCATTCCATCACACCGGATGCTCGCCATCCGCCGGGGTGCGCGCGAAGAGTTCCTCGCTTTCAGCATCACGCCGCCGCCCGAGACGGCGCTGGCCGACCTCGAAGCGCTGTTCGTAAAGGGCGAAGCGCCTGCCTCGGATCAGGTGAGGGCCGCCGTCCACGACGGCTACAAGCGCCTGCTTGCCGCCTCGATGGAAACAGAAGCCCGCCAGGCCGCCCGCAAGAAGGCCGACGCGGAGGCCATCCGCGTTTTCGCCGAGAACCTCCGTCAGCTGCTCCTCGCGCCGCCGCTGGGGCAAAAGGCCGTCCTCGCCATCGACCCCGGGTTCAGGACGGGCTGCAAGGTCGCCTGCCTGGACCGGCAGGGCAAACTCCTCCACCACGAAACGATCTTCCCGCTCATGTCCGACAGGGCCCGCGAGGACTCAGCCAATGCCGTCCGGCAGATGTGCGACAAATTCCGGATCGAGGCTATCGCTGTCGGCAACGGCACGGCGAGCCGCGAGACTGAAGGCTTCCTGCGCACCCTCAATCTCCCCAAAGAGATCCAGGTCGTCATGGTGAACGAAAGCGGCGCGTCCGTGTACTCCGCCTCCGAGGTCGCGCGCGAGGAATTCCCCGACCAGGACATCACCGTGCGCGGCGCTGTCTCCATCGGCCGGCGGCTCATGGACCCGCTCGCGGAACTCGTCAAGATCGACCCCAAGGCCATCGGCGTCGGCCAGTACCAGCATGATGTGGACCAGGGCGAGCTCAAGAAGTGCCTCGACGACGTCGTCGTGAGCTGCGTCAACGCCGTCGGCGTCGAAGTCAACACCGCGAGCGCCCAGCTGCTCTCGTACGTCTCGGGGCTGGGCCCGGCCCTCGCGGAGAACGTAATCAAACACCGCAACGACAACGGCCCCTTCGGCTCTCGCGAGGAGCTCAAAAAAGTCAAACGCCTCGGGCCCATGGCCTTCGAGCAGGCCGCGGGCTTCCTCCGGATCAGGGACGGCTTGAACCCCCTGGACGCGAGCGCCGTCCACCCGGAGAGCTACCCCATCGTGGAGAGCATGGCGAAGGACCAGGGCTGCGGCGTCACCGACCTGATGCGCGACGAGGCGCTGCGCGGTAAGATTGACCTGAATAAATACATTACGGAAAAAACCGGCCTTCCCACCCTGAAAGACATTATGGCCGAGCTTGCCAAACCGGGCCGGGACCCGCGCGCGCAGCTGGAGAACATCGCCTTTGTCGAAGGGATAGAAAAGATAACCGACCTGGTCCCCGGCATGAAGCTCCCCGGCGTCGTCACGAACATGACGGCCTTCGGCGCCTTCGTCGATATCGGAGTCCACCAGGACGGCCTCGTCCATCTGAGCGAACTCGCCGACCGCTATGTGAAATTCCCCGGCGACGTGGTCAAGGTAAGCCAGAGAGTGGACGTCACAGTCATCGCAGTCGACCTGGAGAGGAACCGGATATCTCTTTCAATGAAAACCAACCCGGACCTCAG
Organism: uncultured Syntrophaceae bacterium; assembly: GCA_964556675.1. Taxonomy (GTDB): domain Bacteria; phylum Desulfobacterota; class Syntrophia; order Syntrophales; family UBA4778; genus JBDKTK01. The sequence goes on along the minus strand of CAZKYN010000141.1, from coordinate 3,567 downwards.
CGCGGGTAAGGGGGAGGGGGCGAAACCCGTCGGCCCGAAAAGCGGCGACCCCGGAAAAGGCGCGAGCGCGGGCGGCGACAAGCGCGGGAAGAAAGGCCCGGGAGCGGCCGGGGGCGGCAGATCAAAACCTGCCAAGCCGGAACCCAAACCCTTCAACAACCCGTTTGCGGACGCGCTCAGTAAACTGAAGAAATAACCGCACCCTGAGCCTGCGCCGCACTGAGCTTGTCGAAGTGAGCTTCTTTTGTGTCCCCCTCTGGAGGGGGTAGGGGGAGGTCAATTCCGCTCGTTGAGCTTGTCAAAACGAGTACCTCTTGGCGGGTGCTGGGGTAGGGTGTCATTCCTGCGAAAGCAGGAATCCAGTCCTTGTGTCATTCTGAGGGGGCAACGCGACCGAAGAATCTGTTTTTTAAAAGATAGATCCTTCGCATTGCTCAGGATGACAAAATTAAATCTCCTTTCTGCCTGCTTCGAAGGCATGACAAATCTTTACGACGGGTATTTGGAACACACCCGCTCTATTTTGCGATTGCAGGGGCATATTGCAATACCCCTGCACTTCCAATTCCCTCCGTAGGGGCGGGTTTAAAACCCGCCCGTGATGAGATGTAAACTCCAAGAAGCGGGCGGGTCTGAGACCCGCCCCTACAGCAGGGAGATAAGTCAATGCTGAGCAGGAGTCCAATTCTACCTCCCTCGCCCTTGATGGGAGAGGGCCGGGGAGAGGGTGCTTAATCGCTCACTGAGCCTGTCGAAGTGAGCACCTCTTGTCCTCCTTATATCCTCTCGTACTCCCTCCGGACCTCATCCTGTCCGTACTTCCTCTCGAGCCGCCGGACTGTAAAATGCCCGCGCGCCATATCCTGGAAGTGGTCGATAAAGATCAGGTTGACAATGGCTCCGCCCGCCGCGCCGATTACCGGCACCGATTCGGCGACGACCTTCTGGGAAACCTGGATGCTGAACCGCTCCGCGATCTTCATAATCAGCCGCATCAAAACGGGCGACCCTTCTTCAAGTATGCCCCTTCCCGAAATGTACTTTATCGCCTCGGAAACGGACCGCGCCAGCATGGCCCGGACCGCGAAATAACCGACTTCGGCGGCATCGTCGCCCGGCCGCGACCCGCCCAGCGCAAACACCTCGATGCATGCCATGCGTGATTCGATGCTCCTGATGTCCTCGCCCTCGCTCCTGGCGATATCGGCAATCGACCTCAGCATGATCACGGTGGACAACGGGAGTTCCAAGGCCAGGGCCGCCATCCCGAAAAATCCCCCCGCTCCGCCCGTGGCCGCCACCCCGAGCTTGTGCCATAAATTCGAAGCCGCCTTGTGCGGGGCATCATCCAGCGTCAGGACGGCGGTATTCACAGCCCTGGTCAGCGCCGAGCGCGTGATTTCCCCCACCTTCTGATGCAGTCCGGCGGGCAGGCGGTCGAGGGCTTTTTCTATCGGCTCTCCGAGCCGGTTCGCGAGTTTCACCGCAATCCCCGGGTTCTCCAGGAGCAACTTTGCATACTCTAAATCAATCAGGTCGGTTTGATGAAAAAGCAATTGTCTTTAACCTCGAAAATAAGTTTCAAATGGCTTCCCTGCCGCAGCCGCTTCTGCAGATTTCGGCCGGTTCCTTTTAACTTACCCCTTGTTCGCGGCCTTTTCAATCCGGGATTCGCGGGCCGGCCCGGATCGAAATTCCAGCGGCCGATAACCGGAGAGGACTTTTCAGGCTTTTTCTTGACATCTTTGCAGGCAGGCACAAATGTTAAGGGAGTGGACATATTCAGCAGGGGAGGCGCCGCCGCACACTGATGCTGTCGAAACCGTACACTGAGCCTGTCGAAGTGTGTACCTCTTGTCCGCCTCTGGAGGGAAGGGGGGAGGTCAACCCCCGCAGGGGCGACCGGCTGGCCGCCCTATTCCTCACGACAATATGCCACTGTCCACAAAAACTGAACGACAGAGTATACAAAATATAAACCAGACCCGATGCATTTACCCGGGCGGCTGAAGTGAAACAAAAATCTGCGAGGTTATCATGGACACATTTCTCTGGATAACAGCCGTTTTGCTTATAATCGCAGGCCTCGCCGGCATTGTGCTCCCCGCATTGCCCGGTCTGCCGCTGATCTTTGCCGGGGCGCTTCTCGCGGCCTGGATCGACGATTTTCAGCTCATCAGCTTATCCACTATTTATGTGCTGGCGGGCCTGGCCGTACTGGGGATCGTCATTGAATATATCGCCGCCGCCATGTCCGCCAAACGCGCCGGCGCAAGCAGGCAGGGCATGATCGGCGCAGCCATCGGCACCCTTGCCGGCTTGTTCACGGGCTTCTGGGGGCTGATATTCATGCCGCTGGCAGGCGCTGCAATCGGCGAATACATGGCGCACAAAGATCTATTGCGCGCGGGTAAAATAGGGACGGCAACATGGTATGGACTGCTCATAGCGGCAGTCGCCAAGGTGGCCATCGCGTTCACCATGCTGGGCATCTTCATCGCGGCACTGCTGATCTGATGCGCACGTTTAATGTCCCCCTCTGGAGGGGGCAGGGGGAGGGTAAAACTATGCAGGGGCGACCGGCTGGTCGCCTCTAAATCGTGTCCTGAGCTTGTCGAAGTGAGCTTCTTTTGTGTCCCCCTCTGGAGGGAAGGGGGGAGGTCAACCCCCGCAGGGGCGACCGGCTGGTCGCCTCTAAATTGTGTCCTGAGCTTGTCGAAGTGAGCTTCTTTTGTGTCCCCCTCTGGAGGGGGTAGGGGGAGGTCAATTCCGCTCATTGAGCTTGTCTTAACGAGTACCTCTTGGCGGGTGCTGGGGGAGGGCGTCATTCCTGCGAAAGCAGGAATCCAGTCCTTGAGTCATTCTGAGGAACCGAAGCGACCGAAGAATCTGTTTTTGATTTCACATTTAAATGGGGCAGGGGGGATTTTTTTGAGTCTGTCGAAGTGTGTAAAGCCGCTCGTTGAGCCTGTCAAAACGAGTACCTCTTGGCGGGTGCTGGGGGAGGGCGTCTACCCTGCAAAAGCGGTCGTCCTTGTACCTGCTCTAATTATAATTCCCAATAATGCCTCACGCGCAGAGGCACGCACTGAAGCTGCACACTAGGGCGGGAGAAGTGAATCTGCAGGTGCCAATTTTTTTGGGGGGGATTAGTTATGATTTAGATTCTGAAATAGTGCCAGTCCCTGAGCAGAAAATACATTTTCATTGTAACCCTGGCAATGGCATCTCATATTAGGGTTCCCATCAAGGAATCTAACTAATTATTACGATTTATATGGGTCACTACCTTTTCAATTAGTTTTACACGATCACTTGTTTTTGGAAAAATATCGTATACTGCATCGAGAACCATTTGAATTATCCCACGCTCTTTGGGAGAAAATTTCTCAACAAGCATTGTTGTTATATCAGGTATTTTCCCTTCAATCTGGTTAATGAGATCGTCTAATTTATCTATTTTTCTCGTTATGTCCTGTTTTATATTATCATTTAATTTGTTATTTCTTTCTAAACTTTCAAGGCTAGCTTTTGTCGCCCTTACATCCTTGATGAGGCCTTTTTTAT
>CAZKYN010000140.1:0-8901 GCA_964556675.1 uncultured Syntrophaceae bacterium | reverse complement strand
GGAGCGCTGGCGCTCCCTGCCCCTGCAATGCTTATGTGCCTTGAATTAGAAGGTTTTTTCTGATATAAGCGAATGCTACAAACGGCTGGAACAATTCCAGAGAGGTAATAAAACGTGTTTGCTTCATTTGTTTTCGCTTTGGTCCTTCTCGCTACTTTTTCCGTATTGTTTTATCGCGGCAACAGGATTTTAAAGTTGAGGGAAGAGCAGCTTGAGAAAATCGGATCGGAAGACAGCGAGAAAGTTGAGTCTCTCGCAGTCATGTCGTATCACGGCGGATTTCCGGAGATCCCAAAGCCCCAGAAACTGACTGTGGGGCTTGGCGAAAGCTACCTGGTTTTTCTGACTGACAAGGGAGATTTCGGGAAATCGCCCCTCAGCAGCTGGACCAACATCGAACAGTTCTCGATTCTTGTAAAGTCCGACCCCAAGCAGAGAAGCATGGTCCTCTACGGTCCGCTGAACAATGTAATGTTCAAGGACCGCAAAAGGCATTTCATCACCATAAAATACCAGGACCGGGACGGCCTGGAAAATAATATTCTCCTGGAATACGGAAAGCTGGAGACGCTCAGGGAAATATTTGAAAAGCTCAAATCCAGGTGGAAAATGCACATGCTTACATCGAAATAAATAAGAGGGCTATTTACCAGAAGTTAAAGTTTTGATGACACCCTTAAAAAAAGCTCAGAAAAAAACAATATCCAAATACAAGGCCCAGGTAAAAACCAAGGACAGGCTACTTTCCTCCATCCACAAAATCAGCCGTTTGCTCAACCGCCCCATTACCAGCGATAAGCTTTTGCAGGCCCTTGTCAACGAGACAAAGCGTGTTTTTGATTTCCAGCGGGTTGTCATTTTCCTGCTTAACAAGAACTTCCTGGAGGTGAAGTATGTCATCGGCTTCAGCCCGAAAGAGGTGGAAAGGGCCCGCAAATACCCGCTGGATATGACTGTCCACAAGTGCCGGGAAACGCTTGTCGCCAGGACGGGTAAGACAATATACATCAGGAACGCCAAAAACAGCTCCATGGTCACGGAATTCGATTTCAAAATGGACCGCATCTGGAACAGGAGCTCGACTATCAGCATGCCGCTGAAGATCAAGAATGAAATAATCGGGGTGCTCCAGGGAGATCGGGAGAGCCGCGAGCTGATCCTTACAAAAAGTGATATAAACATGTTCTCCACTTTTGCCAGCCAGGCGAGCATCATCATCGAAAACGCCCGGCTGCACGAGCAGACCCAGAAGAAGATCGGCCAGCTGCTTGCCTTGCAGGACGTGAGCAAGAAGACCAGCTCGACCATGAACCTCAAGAAGCTGCTCGATATAATCAGCATCAATGCCCTGAAGATAACCGAAGCTTCAGTCTGCTCCCTGTTCCTGATCGACCGGGACAACAAACACCTGAGAATAGTATCTCAGAAGGGCTGCCCCCCGGTCATAGATGTCGAAAAGTTCAGGATGAAAGTCGGTGAAGGCATTGTCGGGTGGGTGGCGGAAAAAGGCGTTCCTCTGCTGATCAACAACGTCAGCGAGGAGCCCCGGTATGTCGAGGTCATTCACGGCATATGCTCCAAGCTCGCAGTCCCCCTCCGGAGCGAAAAGGAGGTGCTCGGAGTTCTCAGCGTGGACAGCCACAAAAGGTCGGCATTTTCTTTGGACGACCTGGAACTGCTTATGGTCTTCGCAAGCCACACGGCAACCCTGATCGACAATGTCCGGCTATACGAGCAGGTCCTGGAGGAACGCAACAGGATCGAAAATATACTGGAGAGTTCACCCAACGGCATCCTGGTCGTTGACGAGCACAAGAGGATTCGGGCTGTAAACAGGAAAGCGGAGCTGCTTCTCGACCTGAGAAGAAAACCCGTTCTGTGCAAGCGCATATCCGACGTGTTCAAAGGCGACTTCCTGAACATATTGAACGAAACACTGGACAAACGCACCCAGATAAGCAACAGAGAAGTTGTCGTAACCGGAAAGGACGGAAGCGAGAGCATTTTCGGGCTCACGTCAGTCACACTGGACATCGAGGAAAACACCTCGGGAGCGCTGATCTCGATCCAGGACCTCACGGAGACAAAGAAGACGGAGGAACTGATCAGGAGGATGGACAGGCTCTCTTCCCTCGGAACGCTCTCCGCGGGTATGGCCCATGAGATAAGGAACCCCCTCGCCAGCATAAATTTCAATGTCCAGCTCATGGCCAAGAAGCTGCAGCGCGCCGACGTTGAGGAAAGCATACTGGCCGACACCTTTGAAGGCATCAACAGGATCAATATGCTTATCAAGCGGATCCTGGATTTCACGAAAACCGGCACGCCTGTGTTCAAGAGCGCCAATATAAACGATGTGCTTGAGGAAGCAATAGCGCTGATCGCCCCGCAGTTGAACAAGAAGAAAATAGACATACAGAAATACCTGGAAAAAGTGCCCGAGAGCATATTCGATCCGCACCAGATCCAGCAGGTCCTGGTCAATCTCCTCCTTAACTCGGTTGAGGCCATACAGGACGGCAACGGTATTATCGATATCAGGACGAGTGTGAAAAGAAACGCTCCGAACGACCTGCTCCTGCTCACAATCAGGGACAACGGGGCCGGTATTTCCAGTGAAAACCTGCAAAAAATTTTCGACCCGTTTTTCACTACGAAACCGGAGGGCACGGGGCTGGGCCTCTCGATAGTGCACAAGATAATGGATCAGCACGACGCCAAGATCGACATCAAGAGCAAGGAAGGGAAGGGTACCAGTTTTATCCTCTCTTTCCCGATCAGGAGGCACTCGTAAGAAATCATGTCCAGGTACCGGATCCTGATAATTGACGACGACAGGCTTCTTCAGAATTCCCTGAAAAACGTGCTCGCGGAAAAATACGATATACTGATAGCCGGAAGCGCCGAGAAGGGTATTGAAATGCTCTCTTGCAGCGATGTCGATCTTATACTCCTGGATATAAGGCTGCCCGGCATGGACGGTGTGGAGGCTCTGAAAAAAATCCGGGAGATCCGCAAAGATGCGGTCATAATCATGATGACCGCCTACGAAGATGTGAAAACAGTCATCAGCTCCATGAAGTCCGGGGCCTCCGATTATCTGGTGAAGCCGCTGGATATCGATCAGCTTGAAGTGATACTGGAAAAAGCGCTGGAACACCTGAAGCTGAAAAGATATGTGGAAGACCTCCGCCGGCATTACCTCAAGGAGTTCGCAATTGACGATATCGTAGCCGAAAGCGAAGGGATCAGGACCGCAATGGACATGGCCCTGAAAGTGGCCCGGAGCAGCGACACAACGATATTGATCGAAGGTGAGACGGGCACCGGAAAGGAAGTAATAGCCCGGGCCATCCACTTTCGCAGCGACCGGCTGGGGAAGCCCTTCGTGAGCATCAACTGCGGCGCGATCAGCAAGGACCTGATCGAAAGCGAACTATTCGGCTACGAAAAGGGGACTTTCACCGGAGGCCTGAACGAAGGCAAGAAGGGGAAGATCGAAAGCGCGCACGGCGGGACGCTGCTGCTGGACGAGATCAGCGAGATGCTGCCTTCCGCCCAGGTGAACCTGCTCAGGTTCCTGGAGGAAAAAGAGATTTACAAGGTTGGCGGGACAGAAAAGAAAAAAGTGGACGTACGTGTCATCGCGGCTACAAACCAGAGCCTCGAAGAGGCGATCAAGGCCGGCAAGTTCCGCTCGGATCTTTTTTACCGCCTCAATGTGGCGAAGATTTTCCTTCCTCCCCTGCGCGAGCGGAAATTGGATATTGTTCCGCTCTCTCTCATGTTCATGAACAGGTACAATAACAAGTTCGGAAAGATGTTCCAGGGCCTCTCTCCCGAAGCGGAGAAAATCCTGGTAAGCTACCATTGGCCTGGTAACATCAGGGAGCTGCGAAATATTATCGAAAGGGCCGTCCTCATGGAGGAAGACACGGAAATCAAGGCCTCCCATCTGTCTTTCCTGACATCAGCCCAGAACCTTGCTGCGGCCGAACCTGCGGCCGGCGGAACCGCCTTCACACCGGCGGGGCTGAGCCTTGATGAATTGAATAAGAAGCTTATCGAGCAGGCGCTGGAGACGGCCCACGGAAACAGGACCAAGGCTGCCAAATTGCTCGGCATAAGCCGGCCGACCATGATCTACCGGATAGAAAAATACGCTATAAAAGTGAACGGCAACGAGTGAAATGAATCTGTAACTCCCCTTAGTAAAGGGGGATTTATTTGATGCTCTAAATGAAACCACTGGAAGGGAGTCGCTTGATGAAAGTATTTGCGGTTAACGGCAGCGCCAGAAAAGACGGTAATACGGCTATTCTCCTCAATACTGTTATTGGGGAACTGGAAAAGGAAGGTATAGGGACGGAAATGGTCCAATTGTCGGGTCAGCAGATCCGCGGTTGCCTGGCCTGTTATAAATGTTTCAAAAATAAAAATTTCTGCTGCGTTCAGGACAAAGATATATTAAACGAATTGTTAGCGAAAATGAGGGAGGCAGACGGCATCCTGATCGGCTCACCGACTTATTTTTCGGATGTTTCCGCAAACATCAGGGCCCTTATAGAAAGATGCGGATTTGTAGGCAGAGCCAACGATTACATGCTCAAGCGCAAGGTTGGAGCAGGCGTCGTGGCGGTTCGACGGGCCGGGGCAATCCCCGCTTTCAGTTCCATTAACCTGTTCCTGTCTTATATGCAAATGGTGATTCCGGGCTCCAGCTACTGGAATATCGGCATCGGCATGAACCCGGGCGACGTCAAAAACGACGCGGAGGGGGTGCAGACAATGGAGACGCTGGGCCGGAACATGGCGTGGCTAATGAAATCGATACAGGCAAAGTCCTGATTCCAGGTATAATCAAATTGAAAAAGGAGGGTCTGATCATGAAAGACGTTGTGATAGCATCTGCCTGCCGCACTGCCATCGGTTCGTTCGGAGGCTCCCTGAAGGATATTCATGCATACAAGATAGCCGGCGCCGCCATGAAGGAGGCGATAAAACGCGCCGGCATATCGCCGGAAGCGATTAATGACGTGCGCTTCGGCTGCTGTCTCGAGCCCTATAATGCATTAAACGTGGCGAGGGTGGCCGCCCTGGACGCGGGGCTGCCAATAACATCGACAGCAGTGACTATTAACCGCGTCTGCATTTCCGGAATGGAGGCTGTCGTATCGGGGATGGCCATGATCCAGGCCGGGCTTGCCGAGATTATATTGGCCGGAGGGGTGGAACATATGTCCGGCGTCCCCTATGCCGTTCCGTCTGCCCGCTGGGGATGCCGCCTCCAGAACCAGACATTCGAGGACTCGATGATCGAAGCGCTTTACTGCGGCTCACGTCTTCAGCCCGGGATGGAATTCGGTCCCGCGAAGGACGGTCCCGTCGTGGACATGTTCCGGGGAAAGCCTTACATAATGGGCCACACGGCCGAACTCATCGCGCAGATTTACAATATAAGCCGCCAGGAGATGGACGAAGTGGCCCTCCGCAGCCATAACAACGCAGAACGTGCGACAATAAGCGGCGACTTCAGGGAGGAGATCGTTCCCATACAGATTCCTCAGAAAAAGGGCAAGCCTCCCATTATATTCGAAAAGGACGAACACTTCATGCCGGGCCTTACGATGGACAAACTCGCCGCCCTGCCTGCGGCATTTATCCCGAAAACCGGGAAAGTCACCGCCGGCAATTCATCAGGGATCAACGACGGGGCAAGCGCGATGGTGATAATGTCGGCGGAGAAGGCCAGGGACCTTGGCGTGAAGCCGATTGCCAGAATAAAGGCCGTCGGCTACGGAGGCGTCCATCCCTGTGTCATGGGACTGGGGCCTGCGCCCGCCGTGAGAGACCTCATGGCGAAGTCCGGCCTGAAAATTGGCGATTTCGAACGGATTGAGGTGAACGAAGCCTTTGCAGCCCAGTACCTGGGATGCGAGAAGGAATTGGGGTTTAAACGGGATATCACCAATATGAACGGTTCCGGCATCGGACTGGGACACCCGGTCGGGTCCACCGGCTGCCGGATCATGGTTACACTCCTGCACGGGATGAAGAAGACCGGCAAAACGCTGGGGCTCGCCACACTGTGCGGCGGCGGCGGGGTTGCCATGGCTACCGCCCTGGAAATGGTTTAGAACAATCGTTTTTTTCACATTTCCATTCCTATCGAAAACTTGATATTAAGAGAACGGATTGCGGCATCGCAAAGGATGCCGCAGTCCTGTTTAAATCTATATTCAAGAGGAGATTGGAATGGGACCCTTCCGGCATCTGTTCAGACCAATAAAAATCGGAAAACAGGAAATCGAAAACCGGATCTGCATGCTGCCGATGACGACGGGGTACGCCGAACCGGACGACAGCGTCGGCGACCGCATGGTCAGCTTCTTTGCAGAAAGGGCGAAGTGGAGGCCCGGGATTATATTTATCCCCTTTGCCCCGGTCGATGCCGGGTCGCCGGTCGAGCCCGGTATCTATCATGACAGGCTCATCCCGGGAGCCCGCCGGCTCACGGAAAAAGTCCATTCACTCGGTCCCAGGATATTTGCCCAGCTCATAATATCGTATCACATCAAGTCCAACGGTATCGCCGAGGTGGTCGCTCCCTCGCCGGTCTGGAACGGCATAATGCGATGCAACCCGCGTCCCCTCACGGCGGAGGAGATCGGCTGGATTGTCGAACAATACGGCGCGGCGGCCCGGAGGTGCCGCGATGCAGGATTCGACGGCGTTGAGATCATGACAGGAGGCGGTTATCTGTTGAACCGCTTCATTTCGCCCTTCGGAAACACCCGCGAAGACGGCTATGGCGGATCGCCGGAAAACAGGCTGCGGATCATCCTGGAGATAATCGAGAGCATTCGCAGCCGAGCCGGCCATGATTTCCCTATCAGCTGCCGGCTCAACTGCGATGAGCAGATAAAAGGCGGCCTGACAATAGGCGATTGCGAGTATATAGCCGTTTCCCTGGAAAAGGCCGGCATTGTGGCGATTACGGTTTATACAGGGTGGCATGAATCCCCGGTCCCGACAGTACAGGCGATGCTGCCGAAAGCGGCATTTATCCGCCTGGCGGAAAAATTGAAATCCTGGGTAAAAGTCCCGGTCATCGCATCCAACCGCATCAACGACCCGTTCACGGCCGAACGTATAATTGCGGAAGGCAAGGCCGACATGGCCGGCATGGCGCGCGCCCTGCTCGCCGATCCCGAGTTCCCTGCCAAGGCGAGGGAAGGGCGGGCCGGCGAAATTGTGCCCTGCCTGGGATGTTCGGAGTGCATCGCCGACGCCGTATCCGGGTACAAGGACTGGGGGAAGTCCATTTCCGTTTCCTGTGCGATAAATCCCGCCGCCGGGCTGGAAGGGATGGTCTCAACGACGCCGGTTGCGCGGCGGAAGAAAATCCGGGTCATCGGCGCGGGGCCGGCCGGTATGGAAGCGGCTATCCAGGCCTCCCTGCGGGGACATAAGGTCACCGTTTACGAAAAGGGCCCCGATGTAGGGGGGAAGCTTTTAATCGGATGCGTGCCGCCCCATAAGGAAGAGATCAAGGACTTGATCGGGAGCCTGAAGGCCCGGGCTGAAAAGGCAGGAGTTGAAATAATTCTGAACAGCGAAATCGCTCCCGGCAGTCCGGCAGCAGGCGAAAAGCCCGACGCCGTAGTCGTGGCAGTCGGAGCTGACCCGATCAAGCCGCCGATCCCCGGATCAGGCGGGCCGAACGTTATTCCCGTCGAGGACATCCTCTCCGGGATAAAACAGGCGTGCGGCGACGTCCTGATCATCGGCGGCGGTCTGGTCGGTTGCGAAACAGCCGAATACCTGATTGAGAAAGGAATAGATATAAAATCTGTTACCGTGCTCGAAATGCTCGACCGCATGGCGGACAATATCTCCACGACGTATCGCCCGTTTTTCCTCGCCCGATTGAAAAAGGCGGGGATAAAGCTTTTGACCGGGGCCAGGGTGACCGAAATTACGGCACAGGGGGCACGCATTGAGCAGAACGGCGAGACCGGGTTCCTGAAGGGCGATACGGTGGTCATGGCCGCGGGTTACAGGGCGGACAAGGGCCTGAACCAGTCATTCCGGAACATGGCGCCGGAAGTATATTTCATCGGCGATTGCGCGAACGTCCGCATGATCCGGGATGCTGTAAGGGAAGGGTTCGAACTGGGGCGCAAAATCTGATGATTCCGTTTTTCAGGAAAGGTCTGCTCAGGTATGCCGACGGTCCTGGTCAAATGGCTTTAACAGTGTCAACTATATTACCCGAAATTCCGCGTTCTGATTGGCTTGATAAACTTAAGGATAGTACAACTTGAAAAAATTCTCAGTCGCCCCTTTCCAATTGCCTGACAGAGTTCGGCATAATCGTGAATGACTTGAAAATTCCTCTCGATATAAATCTCATTGCCATCCTCGGCCCGACCGCATGCGGGAAGACGCGCCTGGGGGCGAGGCTCGCCCGGGAGCTCGGCTCCGCGGTGATCTCAGCCGATTCGCGCCAGGTCTATCGGGGCATGGACATCGGGACGGGCAAGGACCTGGCGGATTATGTCGTTGACGGAAATCCCGTCCCTTATCATCTTATCGACATCGTCGAACCTGTCGACGAGTTCAGCGTCTATGATTACCAGCAGGCGTTTTACCGGTGCTTTGCGGAAATGAGGTCGCGCGGGATTGTCCCCGTGCTTGTGGGCGGAACGGGCATGTACCTGGAATCAGTCCTGCTCGGTTATGAGATGCCCCATGCCCCTGTTGACAAGGCCCTGCGGGCCGGGCTTGAAGGCAAGAGCATTGAGGAGCTTACGGCGATCCTGAGGCTGCATAAACCTGGACTCCACAACACGACGGATCTCGGCGCCCGGGAGAGGATAATCCGGGCGATTGAAATAG
>CAZKYN010000139.1:5790-9043 GCA_964556675.1 uncultured Syntrophaceae bacterium | reverse complement strand
CCTGAACAGGGTTACCGGCGTCGATCCTTCCCGGATCCTGGGGGCCCTGCAGTCCAACGGCCGGGTGTTCCTCGTCAACCCCAACGGCATCATCTTCGGGCAGGGTGCGAAGATCAACGTGAACGGGCTGGTCGCCTCATCCCTCAACATGGCGGACGGTGATTTCCTCGCCGGCAAATACAATTTCAGCGCCGGCGGCCTTGCCGGCCCCGTGCAGAACCAGGGGACGATCACAACGCCCGCGGGCGGCAATGTATACCTGATTGCGCCCAGCGTCGAGAACAGCGGGATCATCAACACGCCGCAGGGGGAAGTGGTCCTGGCGGCGGGACACAGCGTGCAGCTTGCTGATTCCCTTACTCCCGGCATCGCCGTTGTGGTGAGCGCCCCGGAGGACGCGGCCCTCAACCTCGGGCTGATAGTCGCCCGGAGCGGGAAAGTGGGCATATACGGCAGCCTTATCGTCCAGAAGGGGGTCGTCAGCGCCGACAACGCCAGTGTCGGGGAGAACGGCCGGATATTCATCAAGGCGTCAAAAAGCGTATTTTTGGAAGAGGACAGTTCCACGACCGCCGACGGGCCCGCCGGCGGGAGCATAACGGTGCAGGGCCCGGAGACAAAAGTGTCCGGGAAAATATCAGCCGCGGGAAGTGAGGGCAGGGGCGGTGAAATCAAAATCCTCGGCGGCGGCATCGACCTGACCGGAACGGCGAGTGTCGAAGCATCGGGAAAGAGCGGCGGCGGGACCGTCCTCGTGGGCGGCGATTTCCAGGGCAAAAACCCCGGGGTGCCCAATGCCCAATCCGTAACAATGCACTCCGGCGCGCTGATCAGGGCTGACGCGGCCGGCAGCGGCGACGGCGGCAAGGTTGTCCTCTGGTCTGATGACAAGACGGAATTTTACGGCCGGATAAGCGCCCGGGGCGGGATGCTGGGCGGCGACGGCGGAAATGTGGAAGTGTCCGGCAAGCAAACCCTGGTTTACCGGGGGCTGGCCGATCTCAGAGCGCCCAAAGGCAGGAGCGGATCGCTGCTTCTCGACCCGACAGACTACACCATAGCCGCTGCCGGGGGCGACATTACGGGCGCTGCCCTGGGGTCTCAACTGGACCTGGCCAACGTTACCATCCAGACGGAAAGCAGCGGGGAACTGCCGGGCAACATCACCGTCAGCGATGACGTGAGCTGGGGCAGCAGCAGCACCCTGACCTTGTCGGCACATAACAATATCTATGTCGAGTCGTCCATCACGAACAACTCCGGCGGCAGTGTTATCTTCAGGTCGGATTCAGATGCAAGCGGCGCCGGCAGCGTCATCTTTCTGAACTGTCTTGTGACCCTTACGGGAGGCGGCACGGCTGCAATCTTTTATAATCCGCCGGGAGGCTATGCATCCCCGGATAACTATGCAGGCTTTTTCACCGGCGTAACGCCGACTGCGTACATGCTGGTCAAAGATGTCAATCAATTACAGGGAATATCGGCGAACCTCGCGGGGACCTATGCCGTTTCCAGGGACATCGACGCCTCTATCACGTCAACCTGGAACAACGGCGGCGGTTTTGTGCCCCTCGGGGATGACAGCTTAATCCCGGCGCAATCGTTCACCGGAACTTTCGACGGGTTCGGCCACACAATTACCGGGCTTTATATCAACCGGCCCGCGACGCAATACGTCGGCATGTTCGGCGGGTGCGGCGCGGCAGTCATCAGGAATATCGGGCTGGTCGACGTCAATGTCACCGGCGGCTTTCAAACGGGCGGGCTGGTGGCGCATACCGGCGGCATCATCAGCAATGCATTCACGACCGGCACGGTGACCGGGACCGACAATACCGTCGGCGGACTGGTGGGGTTGAGCGCAGGCACGACCAGCAACTCTTACAGCACTGCCGCCGTGAGAGGAAATACATATGTCGGAGGACTGATCGGGGCAAATTACGGCGCCGCCAGCAGCGTTGTCAATTGCTACAGCACGGGCCCTGTAAGCGGCAACAGCAATGTGGGCGGACTGTCCGGATATAACGCCGGAAGCGTCGCCAACAGCTATTGGGACACGCAGACCTCCGGCCAGGCGGCCAGTTACGGCGGTACGGGCAGAACGACCGCCCAGATGCAGGACCAGGCGACATTTGCCGGCTGGGATTTTGCGAACACCTGGGGCATAACCCAGGGTGCATCCTACCCTTATCTCAGGTGGCTGCCGTATGTCCCGCCGACGCCAGTGGCGCCCCCCTCAACTCCCGCGCAATCGGCGGCCACAGCAGGCAATAACACGTCTTTCGAGCTCGTCGTTACGGCAACGACGGCCGCCATGAACCAGATGCAGGAGTGGGGAGGACCCGCCCAGAATTATTACCAGGGGGCGGGTGCAAATCCGGACCAGGGGGACAACCCTCAAACGACCACGGGAAAGAAAGAAGGCGATACGAATACATATGATACCAAAGCCGTCACGGTTTTCTGTAATTAGCGTCTTCCTGGCGCTGCTTTTCTGCTCAGGATGGCTCTCGGGCACGTGCCTGGCCGGGGATCCGGTAGGGACGGTCATCCAGCTGCAGGGCACTGTTTCCGCAGTTAAGGCGGACGGAAGCAGCAGGGTGCTGGCCGTCAAGTCGGCCATCGAGCTCTCCGATACCCTCGTCACGGAAAAGAATTCCATGGCCCGGATCCGGTTTATCGACAACGGTGAAGTCATCCTGCGGCCCCGGTCCAGGTTCAAGGTGAATGCCTATCATTTTGAGCAGAACTCGCCGCTCAAGGACAGTGCCGTTTTCAACCTGATCAAGGGCGGAGCCCGTTCAATCACGGGCCGGATCAGCAAGCGAGGCAACCCGGGGTCGTACAAGATTGAGACTTTCACCTCGGTCGCGGGCGTCAGGGGGACCGTTTTCGACGCGGTCATATGTGAAGGCGGCAGCTGCGCCCCGGCGCAGGACGGGGTCTATTTCCATGTCCTGGAAGGCAGCATAGCCGTCACTAACAATACCGGGACGCTGGTCGTCGCCGCCCCCCTGTACGTCTTTGTCAAATCCATGGACACACAGCCCCAGGCTTTACCCGGCGCCCCGGAGGTGGATTTCGGCATTCCCAAGGTCTTTCTAAACACCAGCCCGGCAAGGCAGAATATATATTGTGTGGAATGCCTCGTGCGATAAAGTCCAGCCGGGATCACAAAACACAAAGGACTGAACATGGAAGACAAGGCAATCCAGGACTCCTATCCCGATGAATTCGCCAACTGTTTCGGATG
>CAZKYN010000139.1:0-5690 GCA_964556675.1 uncultured Syntrophaceae bacterium | reverse complement strand
AAGACAAGGCAATCCAGGACTCCTATCCCGATGAATTCGCCAACTGTTTCGGATGCGGGCGGCTCAACAGGGAAGGGCTGCATATCAAAAGCTATTGGGAAGGTGAAGAAAGCGTCTGCCGCTATGAGGCGGATCCGAAATATTGCGGAGGGTTTCCCGGTTATGTTTACGGCGGGTTCATTGCATCCCTGATAGACTGCCATAGCGCGGCAACTGCTTCTGCAGCCAGGATGCGGGCGGACGGCCTGCGATCCGGCGACAGGCCTGCGGCCAGGTTCGTCTCCGCCTCGCTGAAGGTCGATTTCCTGAAGCCGACGCCCATCGGCGTCCTCGAACTCAGGGGGAAGGTCAAAGAGATGAAGGGCAGAAAAGTGGTCGTGGCTGTTACACTGTCCGCCGGAGGCGAAGTCCGCGCCGCAGGCGAAGCTGTGCTGGTGCAGATCCCGGTTTAGCTAAATCTTTCAGAGTCAAAAAAAGGCGGCCCGGACGGCCGCCTTTTTCTTTGTCACCCGGAAACGGGCCCTTTTTATCTGGAAAGATCAGGGCGCGACCTCGATCCCTTTCCGCTTCAGGTAATCTTTTACCTCCCTGATGCGGAAAGTCCGGAAATGGAACACCGACGCGGCAAGCAGAACGGAAGCCCCGCCTTTCACGACCGCATCGTAGAAGTGATCGAGTTTGCCCGCGCCCCCCGATGCCACCACGGGAAGGCCGCCTGCCGCAGCTATCGCCTTCGTGAATTCCAGGTCGTAGCCGGCCAGCGTCCCGTCCCCGTCCATGCTCGTCGGCAGCAGGACGCCGGCGCCGAGTTCCCGGCATTGCGCGGCCCAGGCGATCGCGTCCCTGCCGACCGGTTTTGTTCCGCCCGAAACGACCAGCTCGAAGCCGGAAGGCATTGCCTTGTTCCTCCGGGCGTCAATGGCAATCGTGATCCTGTCGGAGCCGAACTTCTGCGCCGCCTCGCGCACGAGGCCGGGATTGTTCACGGCGGCGCTGTTCATTGAGACTTTCTTCGCCCCCGCGGAAAGGACGAGGTCGATATCTTCAAGGCTGTTGATGCCGCCCCCGACCGTGAGCGGGATCTTTATGACTGCCGAAACCTGGCGCACCCACTCCAGGCGCGTTTTGCGGTTCTCCAGGGTCGCCGCGATGTCCAGCATCGCCAGTTCGTCCGCGCCCTCGCTCTGGTAGAAGGCCGCGTTCTCGACAGGATCGCCGGCGTCACGGATGTCCACGAAGTGGACGCCCTTGACCACCCGGCCCTCTTTCATATCGAGGCAGGGCATTATTTTTACAGGTCCCATGTCCATCATCCTTTCTGATCGGAAAATTTCCAGATTTTGTACAGGAGCGCTTGCAGCTTTGTCAACCCGCGATTTCATCCTGTGTATTTTATATCCAATGCGCTGGATACGATATTGCCGTTTTCACTCCCGGAGAATTTTTGCGCTTTGCGGGACACAGGCGATTGCCGGGCAAAACGGGCGCTTAAAAGATTTCGACAGCGGTGGCACGCCGGTTGAATAAGCATAAAATCAAGCTGTCCCGGGGAAGCAAAAAGAATGGGGATTGGAACACAAACGCAAGGAACAGAAAGGAAACAAAAAATGAAAAAAATAATTCTGGCAATCGTTTTTACACTAGCCGCCGCCTCCGGCGCTTACGCCGCGGATGTCGGCGTCTCGGTGAGTGTCGGCCGGCCCGGGTTCTACGGCCGCATCGACGTGGGCGGCTTCCCTCATCCGGAGCTTCTCTACCCAAGTCCGGTTGTGGTCCGGCCCGCGCCGGCCCGGGTGGTTGAACCGGTCTACCTGCACGTCCCTCCCGGGCACGCCAGGAACTGGAGCAGGAACTGCGGCAGATACAACGCCTGCGACCGGCCGGTCTACTTTGTGAAGGACAGGTGGTACAACAAGGTGTATGTGCCCCGGTACCAGGCCCGGCACATTGACCAGGGGCATGGAGGCCCCCACGGCAGGCATTGACGGATATGAAGAAAGCCGCCCTCCAGGGCGGCTTTCTTTGCGCCCCGGTTCTTTTGTGATCCCGTTCAGTAAGTGAAAGAAACGGCAGCCCCGATCGAGAGCTGCTCCGAGTACTGGCCCTCTATATTGAAGCGGAAACCTCTGCCGAGCGGCGCGTCTATGCCGGCGAAGGCCCCGAAACCGGACTTGTTCCTGATGGTCGTGTCCTGCGTGAACTGCAGCCCGGGCGCCGCGGGGGAAGGGGAGGCCTCGGCTTCGGCGTGGCGATAATAAGGCCCGAGGTAAAACCGGGTATCCGCCACGCTCATCTGGCCGCCGATGCCGAAATTCAGGTCCCACATGTTTTTTATCTTCAGGCCGGCTTCGTACGGGCCGCCGTTGCGGGTCCCTGACACGCCGTCGGAGAAATAGTTGAAGTAATACGTCCCCTGCAGGAAAGCGCCGGCCCCGAAAATTTTGTTGTACGGGTAAAAGACCTTTCCCCCCAGTGAGCCGAAGAAGTTGTTCCAGGTATCGTTGAGGTTGCTCTTCAAGGCCGATGTCAGCCCGTCCGCCGGGCTGAAGGCGTCTTCCAGCTTCATGTCAGCCAGGCCGAGCCGCCCGTAGATCTCCCACAGATCGCGCGCGCCGTAGCCGGCGTGGGTGTAGACCTGGTTCTGTTTCATCACGTAGTCCCGTCCGTTCTCGAATTTGTCCTCGCAGCGCCAATAGCCGATCGCGGTATGCAGGCCGCCCTCATGCCTCGAGACAGGCTGGGGCGGGCCGAACAGGGCGCCCGCTATTGTTGTGCCGGGCAATAAAATGACAGAAACGAGGACTGCCGCTGCACTGATTTTTTTCCAGTCCATTTCACCTCTCCCGGTTTTCCCTGATGTCCAATGACTGCATGACGTTGAATTGCGGAACCAGAATCCGCCCCACCCTGACCCCCGCGGGCCGTGGCGGTTCCGCCTTGCCCCGGGCTGATTCGACCTTGTTGCGGCGATACTGGGCGTAGGCGTCGCGCATGGCTATGTACGGGTCGATTGCCGCCTCGGTCAGGGCCTCGTAATCGCCGATCCGCAGTGAAGTGTCGTTGACCACGCCGTAGGTCCGCAAAGGCAGCCATTCATACCAGAGCAGCAGAAAGCTGGGGTGGAGGAAATAATCTCCCGCTATGTTCACTGAGTCGCGGGCGCTGGAGGGGCCGAGGAAGGGCCACACGATGTAGAAGCCCTGGCCGACTCCATAGAGTCCGAGCGTCTGTCCCAGGTCCGCGTCTTTTTTCGGGATCTCCAGCTGTTTGGTGGACGCCGGGTCCAGCAGCCCGCCGAGCCCCCAGACAGTATTGACCGTGAAGCGCCCGAACTCCGTCGCCGCCCCGCTGAAATCCGCCTGGAGCAGCATGCTCACGACGCGGACCGGGGAGCCGAGATTGTTGAAAAAATTGCTCACGTTCACCCGCGGGCCCTCCGGGACGACTTTGGCGTAGCCCTGGGCGACCGGCTTCAGCACCTTGTAATACAGTTTGTCGTTGAAAGTGAACATGGCGCGGTTGAACTTCTCGATGGGATCGGAGATGGGGGTGGCCCGTTTTTCATCTCCTTCCTCCAGGCCTGCCCCTTCCTGGTCGCTGTATTCATCGTCTTCGTCTTTCAAATCTTGCGACGAAACTTCCGGCGGCGAAATATCGGACTTCTTCTCTTCGGCCGAGGCGCTTTGCCCGGATTCACTGCCGCCGGGCGCCTGCATTTCGGGCTCCGGCTGCCGGGCCGCCGCGGCCGTTTCCGGCCCGGCGTCGACGATTCCGGACGTCACGGGGACGGATTTGTTGTGGGCGCAGCCGGCCGCTGCAAGGGCCGGCAATAGAAACACAATGAACAAAAAGCAGAAACGTCTCATGGGATTGCCTCTGGTAAAAGATTTATGAACCGTTCGCGGGAGGCAAAAACGCCCCGGCTGCCCCAATCCTTAAACGCTCTGCATGGAAATTATGACGATTTCTTTTTTACTTTCTTGCGCAGGATGTCGAGCAACTGGTCGGGGGAATTCTTCGAGAGTATCTCGTTGAACTGGGTGCGGTAGTTCTGGACCAGGCTGACGTTTTCGATCACGACGTCATAGGCTTTCCAGACGCCGTTTTTCAGGATGACCCTGTAGACGATCGGCACCTCCCTGTTGGCCGTTATGACCGTCGAGCGCACCTCCGCGAGGGTGTCGGAGTTCATCACTTGTCTGGAAAAGACGATCTTCTCATTATTATAGGAGAGTATCCTGTCGATGTACGCTTTTTCCAGCACCTGCCGGAACAACGGGATAAATTCCTTCTGCTGGGCCGGTGTGAACTTCTTCCAGTTCCTCCCCAGGCTGCGCCTTGAGAGTTCCTCCTCGTCAAACATCTGCTCGTAAAGGACCTCGATTTTTTTCACCTTGGCATCCCTCGGCAGGGACTTGTCGCTTACGATCGCCAGGACCTTGTTGATGTATCCCTTGATCGTGTCCAGCGGCGTCCCGGCAAAGGCCGGTAAAGTAAATGCCGCGAGCAGAACAACACACAAGCCGATTAAACATTTTTTCATTTTGTTTGCCCTTTCGCGGCCGGCGGGCCGCTGTTGGTATCCTTGACTTCGCCGAAAGCGTATTTCCCGATCAGGTCTCCGATGTCAATCGCCGACTGGGTTTCCACTATCAGGCCTCCCGGCTTCAACTGCTCTTCGGCGCCGCCCGGGTCGATGCTGATGTACTTGTCGCCGATCAGCCCTTCCGTCTTGATCGAGGCTATTGCATCGGCATAAACGGTCACATTATTATTAACGCTCATCCGGACCAGCGCCCTTTCATTCTGCTGGTCTATGGCGACCGCCTCGACCCGCCCTATCTCGATCCCGTAAACGTCGACCGGGCTCCCCGACCTCAGTCCGGCCACATTGGTAAACCGGGCGTTGAGCGTATACGTGTCACCCGTCAGGCCGGTGATATGGCCGAGTTTGACGGTCATGTAAGCTATGGCAAGCAGCCCTATGGCTACGAATATCCCCACGGCGGTTTCCATGGCGTATTTTTTCATTTCCCCGTCTCTTTCAGGTCGGCTGTTCAACTTGCCCGCAGGGTATGCGGGCGACTTCTTTGAGCCCTTTCCTGGCGGCCATTATCACCGCATCGATCTGCGAACCGGTCTGGCCCTGCGCAATTCCGGCATTGATTACCAGTTCTACTACTACTGATTTGGAATCGGCGCCCTTGAGCAGACACAGTCCGTCGCACGCGCCGTGCCCGCGGAAGTCCTCGATGAAGTTCCTGAGGAGGCCTTCGGCTTCATCCATGTCGGAAAAAGGCATGATAGTCAGGAACTCGTTATTGTGGCGGCGGGTCGAAAATCCGCCGGTCGCGCCAAAGTGCTTTTCAATGTACTCTCCAAAACAGCGGATGGACTCCTGGGCGGCCTCGTAGCCGAGAACTGTCGTGATCCGGTCCAGTTGGCCGAGAGTAAAGAATATGATGACGTACTTTTCTTTTGCCGTCCTCCCCTTCAATTCGGCCATGTAGCGTATCTTGAACTGCCGCCGGGAATAGAACCCGGTGAGCTCGTCCTGGAGGCCTTCGAGGCTCCTGATCACCTCGTCTTTGAAGGGGTGGTCGAATTCTTCGAGCGCTTCCGGGGTCCCCTGGAACACGATCCGGCGGTCATAAAGGGCCAGGATGCGGTTGGATATGTAATAGACGTCC
>CAZKYN010000138.1:0-9108 GCA_964556675.1 uncultured Syntrophaceae bacterium | reverse complement strand
TCCTCGGTCGAAAAGGAAGGCAGCATTTCCAATAGCGGCCGCTGGATGCAATGGAGATATAAAGCCGTCGAGCCGCCAGGAGAAGCGCAGGGAGACGGTGAAATAATTTCCGAGCTCTATTACAAGGTCAAAGAGCTGTATGAGAAGGAAGGCGGCCCTCTTAAAGAGGCGTATACCAAAATGACCTGGAATTACGGGCCGAAAGACCTTTCCGGACACCTCAAGCACCTTGATGTTCACTATATCGCGAAAGAGATTAACGGGTTCTTCCTGCAGGACAAAAAAGTGGAAGTCCCGAATAAAAAAGGCGAGTTCAGGGAATTCAAGAAGGGCGACCCGGTGCCCGCGTTCGCTTTCCTTCAGGACGACGGGTCGACGTCTTCAGGCTGCTGGATCTACTGCGGTTCCTATCCGGGGACCAACATGGCTGCCCGCAGGGGCACCAAAGATCCTTCGGGCCTGGGCCTTTATCCTGAATGGACCTGGTCCTGGCCGGTTAACCGCAGGATCATTTACAACGGCGCGTCGGTTGATCTGAACGGAGTCCCATGGGACAAGAAACGCCCGGTTATTGTTTGGAACGGCACAGCCTGGACTGGAGACGTTCCGGACGGAGTAGGAGACCCCGGGTCGGGAAGACCGCCGTTTATAATGAAGCCGGACGGAGTCGCCAGCCTTTACGGCCCCGGCCTGGCCGACGGCCCCTTCCCCGAGCATTACGAACCTCTCGAGTGCCCGGTGGAAAAGAACCTCATGTCGGACCAGAAGGTCAACCCTGTTATTAAGCGCTTCGACAAGCCCGGGATCGGGACGGAGCTCGACCTTGTGGCCAGCTGCGATCCCAAGTTCCCGTTCATCTGCTCCACTTACAGGGTGAGCGAGCACTGGCAGACGGGCGTCCTCACGCGATGGCTGCCCTGGCTGGCTGAAATGCAGCCGAGTATGTTTGTCGAAATGGGGACGGACCTGGCGAAAGAGAAAGGGATTAAGAACGGGGAAAAGGTGATAGTCAAATCGGCCCGTGGAGAGGTCGAGTGCACTGCAATAGTAACCCCGAGGCTCAAGCCTTTCAACATAGACGGCAACACGGTCCATATGGTCGGCGTACCCTGGCATTTCGGCTGGGCCACGACGGCGACCCGCAAATACGGGCCGAATGACAAAAAGCCGGAGGTGTTCACATTCGGTGATTCCGCGAACCTTCTGACACCCAGTGCAGGAGACCCGAACACCCACATACCGGAGAGCAAAGCCTTCATGGTCAACGTTGTGAAAAAGGGGGTGAGCTGAGATGCCCGAAAAAATTAAACTTTACGATGATTCCAAGTGCACAGGCTGCAGGGGCTGCCAGCTGGCATGCAAGCAGTGGAACAGCTTGAAAGCCAGGCAGACGGTGAATGCGGGGACTTACCAGAACCCGCCGGCCCTCCAGCCGAATACATACATGATTATCAGGTTCCAGGATTTTGAAGATGAGAAGGGCAATGTAAAATGGATCTTCCGCAAGGAAGCCTGCATGCATTGTACTGATGCGGCATGCGTGACCGCCTGCCCAACCGGCGCCCTTCACTACGTAAAGGAGTTCGGGACTGTCGGCCTGGACAAGGAAAAGTGCATCGGCTGCAAATACTGCACATCCGCATGTCCGTTTGAAATTCCGAAACACGACCCGTACACTGACAAGGCGACCAAGTGCGACATGTGCGAGAGCCGTCTCCAGAACAACCTCGATCCGGCTTGCGTGAAGGCCTGCCCGACCGGAGCCTTGAGTTTCGGTGATAAGGAGGACATGCTTAAAAAGGCCTCGGGCAGGGTAAAGCAGCTCGGCGGCACGGCGAACATCTACGGCGACAAATATCTCGGCGGGACCCACCTTGTGTATATCCTTCAGGAGAAGCCCGCTATCTACACGGCGCTAAAACAGAACCCATCTTTCCCGATAACAGTAATGGCGTGGAAAGACTGGCTAAAGCCACTCGCCCTCCTGGCGGGCGGCGGCGTTATCGGCGGGGCCTTCCTCCATTATATCCTCCACGGTCCGAAGCTCCCCGACGAGCCCGGTTCCCATAAAGCGGAAGGGGGTGAATAGCAATGAGAAAAGGACTGATTAAAGCGACAGACGGTTACGAGAGGATCATTCACTGGATGCTGGCGCTCTCGTGCATTTTCCTGTTCATAACGGGGCTGGGGCTCATGTTCCGCTCATTTAATTTTATTGGCGATTTGCTGGGCGGCATGCATGCCCTCAAATATTTCCACAATTTCACAGGACTGGTTTTTGGAGTTTCCGTTTTTCTGGCAATCCGGATGTGGTGGAAGGAAGCCGGTGTCCTCTCAATGCCGGAAGACCTCGATTGGATGATGTGTGCCGGAGGATATCTCTGGCACGTGGACAAGGTGCCCGAGGTAGGCAAATACAACCCTGGACAAAAGGCGTTCTTTGTTGCAGTTGCGGGGTGCGGCATACTGATGCTGGTCACGGGTTTGGTAATGTGGTTCCCGACCGGGTTCCCGGTTTGGCTTACAAGCCTCATGTACCCTCTCCATGCGCTCGGCTTTGTCACGCTATTCGCGTTTTTCTTTGTTCACCTGTACCTGGGGACAATCGGTTCCCCCGGTTCTCTGCCCGCAATGATAACAGGGTGGGTCACGAGGGAATGGGCCAAGAAACAGCACGCCAAATGGCTGCATGAGATGGAAGAATCAGGCAAACTGGAAGTGTTCGGAGAGGAGAAGTCGTCCGGGCACAGCCATTAATTTTTATTGATTAAAAAATGTGAGAAGGCCTGCCCCGCAAGGAGCAGGCCTTTTTGTTCCTTTATTCTGTGAAAAAAACCGGATTACCTGCTAAGATCGAATTTGATTTATAGGAGAGAGTATCTGATGAAAAATATCCTTTGGGGAGCATTGTTTTTGCTCATGATATGTCCTTGTGTATTCGCTCAAGATATTCCCTGTGCAGCAATGCCGGCCGGAGGGCAGGAGCCCGGGCAAATCCCGGCTCAGCAGGGGCAGGCGGGCATGATGATGAAGGGCGATATGATGCAGATGTGCGCGCCCATGATGAAGCAAATGATGGGCCAGGCAATCATTACAAGCGAAATGATGCAGCTGATGAAAGAAGTTATTCAGGTCGAACAGAAAATGGTCAAAGGTTTGAGCGCCAAAGAACGTAAACAGGTGCTGGCCGACCTCGATGAGAAACTCAAGAGGCTCGACCGTATGATGGATGATATGAGGAGAGGCATGATGCAGGGGCCGCCTCCCGGCGCCGCACCGGGTCCGGAAACTCCGCACCAGGCCCCATCCGGGCATGTCCATTGATTTTTAACTGAATAGCTGATGGGATGGAGGTGCAAGATGAAAAAGATTTCTTGTACTGTCATTGTATTGCTTGGCTTGATTTTATCTGCGCAGGGGTTATTGGCGGCTGATCAGCCGTTTATTGTCAATATCGGACCGGACGGCATTCAGAGAGTGGAAATAGTGGGCGGGTCGTATTTCTTCAAGCCGAGCTATATATTAGTGAAAGCCCATGTCCCCGTTGAAATAAGTATCCGCAAGGAGGGCGGGCTGATCCCCCATGACTTCGTGCTCAATGCCCCCGAAGCCGGAATGGATTTTAAGGTGGAACTCTCTTCGGAAACGCGGATCATCCGCTTTACGCCGGCAAAGCCGGGAAAATATGAATTCCATTGTGACAAGAAGTCGCCCTTTTCTTCCCAGACCCATGCGGAGAAAGGAATGAAAGGCATTCTGGAAGTTGTGCCGTAGGATCATCAGTTGAAGAAGGTCATAATTAAGAAGAGCTCGGCGGCGAAACTCGCGTCGTATTTCCCGTGGGTCTACGACAATGAGATTCTGGAGCTGTCTTCAGATAATTTGAGGGCGGGCGATATCGTCGAGGTCTTCACGAAGAAGGGTGCTTTCCTGGGGACGGGCTACTTTAATCCGCGTAGCGTTATATCCGTGCGAATCCTTTCATTCCGCCAAGAGGAAATCAACAAACAGTTCTTCGTTGAAAAGATCGGCAAGGCCTTTGCTGCCAGGCAGGATATCCTCAAGACCACGGATGCGTGCCGGCTCGTGTATTCCGAAGCAGACGGCATGCCCGGGCTTATAGCCGATTTCTATAACGGCTACCTTGTTATTCAAATTAACACGGCCGGAATGGAAAAAAAACGGGAGATTATCATCGATGCCTTCCGTGAAGTCCTTGATTTAAAAGGGATTTATGAAAAGTCGGATCCCCGTTCGCGGCAAAAGGAGGGGCTCGCCGCAGAGGAACAGATAGTATTCGGCGAGATTCCGGAAAGAGTGACAATACGGGAAAACGGCATCAAATTCCTCGTCGAGATCAAAGGGAGCCAGAAAACAGGTTTCTATCTTGACCAGAGGCGGAACCGCCGCCTGACAGCCGCCCGGATCGTGCAAGGCATGCAGGTGTTCGATATCTTTTCCCATACGGGCGCTTTCGGAATCTATGCGGCCCAAAAAGGCGCCCGGGTCAAGGCGGTTGACGTCTCCCAGCCGGCTCTGGATGTTGCAGCAGAGAATGCCCTTCTCAATGGAGTGCGAATAGAAGCCGTGAAGTCAGATGCCTTTGATTTCCTTGATGATTCCGTTAACAAAGGATTAAGGGCCGATGCAGTAATCCTCGACCCTCCGCCATTCAGCAGGTCGCGGGGGGCCCGGCAGGGTGCAATCGGCGGCCTCAAACACCTTGTCCTCCAGGGCCTTCGCGTCCTGAACGAAGGCGGACTGCTTGCGCTTTTCTCATGCTCGCACCATATTTCGACAGATGATCTTATGGCCCTGTCCATGGAGGCTGCACAGGACACCAGGTCCAGGCTGGAAGTAATGGACTTTCTTTTCCAGGACCTGGACCATCCTTACATTATCAATATTCCCCAATCCCTTTACTTGAAGGGTTTACTTTTCAAAAAGCATAGCTAAATTACAGGCTGTTGAAAAAAGCTCATCTGCTGCATTGCACTGCAAACCGCATCTTTCAGCGTGTTAGTTTATATGCCTGGCAATACGGGTTTTTTATATATCTTGCGCCTGGAGAGCTCGGCATTTTTCGACAGCTGTGATAACAGGTCGCGGGGAAAATTGAAGTTGTATTTTGCCCGAAATGGGGATATCCTCGCGGCGAAAATGAAAAAATCTGGGTCTGGAGGGTCAAATAAGTTATGGAAAACAGGAGCAAAAAGACTTTTTTCAAGTTCTGGTTCATTTTTTTCATCGGACTGCTAATCGTCTCTGCTGCCGGAATCCTTCACTTCTCGTTCGCTGCCAAATCTGCCTCTAAAGTCACCCCGGTAACTGCAGTCAGTGCCAAGGAAATACCATCGATTCCTGCTGTATCCTTTGCCGACCTTGTGGAGAAAATAAAGCCGGCAGTTGTCAACATAAGCACCACAAAAGTCATAAAGACCGGAGGACGGGGACAGGGGACCCCTTTTGGCGATGACTTTTTTGACCGCTTCTTCGGCGGGGATGACTTCATGAAAAGATTTTTTGGAGACAATCCCCGGGAATTCAAACAGAGGAGCCTCGGGTCCGGTTTTATCATCACCAAGGACGGGTATATTTTCACAAACAACCATGTCGTTGAAAAGGCTGACAAAGTCAAAGTGCGACTCTCCAACGGGAAAGAATATGACGCAAAGGTTATCGGGAAGGACGCCAAGATCGATATCGCTCTGATCAAGATAAACGCGTCCAACAGCCTTCCCGTAGCCGAACTCGGTGACTCCGATAAACTGAGGGTAGGCGACTGGGTCCTGGCGATCGGCAATCCTTTCGGCCTCGAGCAGACCGTAACCCAGGGAATTGTGAGCGCCAAGGGTCGCGTTATAGGCTCCGGGCCATACGATAATTTCATTCAGACGGACGCATCGATCAACCCGGGCAACAGTGGCGGGCCCCTTTTCAACCTGGAGGGCAAGGTAATCGGGATAAATACGGCGATTGTGGCCCATGGCCAGGGCATCGGTTTTGCCATTCCGGTCAACATGGCCAAAGATATACTTAATGACCTTAAATCAAAAGGCAAGGTGACCAGGGGCTGGCTGGGCATTTCCGTCCAGGACATCACGGAAGATCTCGCCGCGAAAATGGGTATAAAAGAAAGAGACGGGGCTCTGGTTGCCGATGTGGTTTCGGGGGATCCCGCAGAGAAGGCCGGTATCAAAACCGGCGATATAATTACTGAAATAGACGGCAAGAAAGTCCACGACACGCACGAGCTGCTCCGGATAGTGGCCGGGGTACCGGTAGGTAAATCCATAAATGTCAAAGCCGTCCGCGACGGAAAAGTCCAAAGTTTCAATGTCACAGTCGGCGAGCGCAAGGACCAGGAAGTCGCGGTCAGGGAAAAAGCGGGAGAATATTTCGGAATGACTGCCCAGGATATCACCCCGGAGATCTCAGAGCGTCTGGGGCTGGGCAAGCGCTCCGGGGTCATCGTCACTTCGGTCCAGGAAGGCAGCCCGGCCGATGAGGCCGGCATTAAGCCGAAAGACATTATATTGCAGGTCAACAAGGTCAATATCAAATCGATGAAAGATTTCCAGCGGGAAATGGGCAAAGGGTCGAAAGACGGAGTCCTGCTGCTCGTGAAGAGCGGCGGGGTTTCACATTACGTCGTAATTCAGAAATAAGGACCGCAGGGGCGGGCCAGGATGGCCCGCCCTTTCTGTTTATGGGTAAAACAAGGAATGCAGAAAAATCAGGCCGCCAATAAACTGGTCCGAAAAATATACACTGTCCTGGACAGATATTACGGCGATCTGAAATGGTGGCCCGGGGAAACGCCTTTTGAAGTGATCGTAGGCGCCATTCTCACCCAGAATACCAACTGGGAAAATGTTTCGAAAGCCATAAAAAATCTCAAGGCAGCGGATATGCTTTGGCCGGACAAGCTTCATAATGCAGAACATGCGGTAATTGCCGGATTGATCAGGCCTGCAGGCTACTATAATGTTAAGGCGAAAAGATTAAGGAATTTCCTGGATTTCCTTTTTGAACGATTTGGAGGAAAGATCGATTCCATGTTTTCCCTGGAACCCGGGGAACTGCGGGAAAAGCTTTTGAATGTAAATGGCATCGGCGAGGAGACTGCGGACAGCATTCTGCTCTACGCTGGAGGAATGCCTGTGTTCGTAGTGGATGCGTATACGAAAAGGATAATGACGAGGCATGGTATAATTGAAGGCGATGCCGTATATCAGGATATCCAAAAAATGATAACAGCCAATCTCCCTGGAGATGTGAAACTGTACAACCAGTACCACGCCCTGATAGTTCAGGCAGGCAAGGACTTCTGCCGGAAAAAGCAGCTGTGTGGACAATGCCCTCTAAAGGGGCTTGATCATGCATGAATACACCGGGATAATCCATTTCCATTCGGAATACTCCAGTGATGGAAGGGCTTCGATCCCGGAAATAATTGAAGCGGCTCGGGAAAACAGAATCGACATCCTGATGCTGACCGACCATGAAAACCTGGACGCGCGCCATGCGGGCCAGGAAGGCTGGCATGGCCCCGTGCTGCTGATTTCCGGGGAGGAGATCTGTCCGGCCCAATTCAACCACTATCTGGCGTTCGGCGCGCCGGAGCCGCTGAGCCGGTTTTTTCCCCGGGATACCCTGCCGCAAAAGATTATTGACAGGGTCCGTGACGAAGGGGGAATAGGCATAATCGCCCATCCCGACCACGAGGGAACGGAATTGTTTCACGTGAAACAATATGCCTGGAAGGACTGGCCGGTTTCCGGATTCACGGGCATGGGGATCTGGGATTTCATGACAGACTGGCAATCATCCCTGAGCGGGTATTTTAAGGGTCTGGCAAGCTATTTTTTCCCGGCCTTTTTCCTTCAGGGGCCTCGGAAGGCAACGCTCCAGCGCTGGGACGAGCTTAATCAAATTTCCAGAATCACAGGGATAGGTGAGCTGGACAATCATGACACCCCGTATAAATTTATCGGGCGAACCTGGAGCGTATTCCCCTTCAAGAAGGCTTTCCGGTTCATAAGGAACCATTTCATCCTGGACAAGCCACTGAATCATGACAATATAGCTGATATATCATCAGTTTACTGCGCGATCAGAATGGGCAGGATCTTTGTGAGTCTTGATTATTTCAGGCAGGCACGCGGTTTTCGGTTCACTGTTCTCCAGGACGGCAAAGAGCTACACCTCGGCGATGAGCAGGCCTTCACCGGAAATGCGCAAGCCAGGGTCAGGACCCCCGCTCCGGGGGTTATTCGGCTGATACGAAACGGCGGTCTTGTCGCGGAGGTCAAGGGAGTATCTCTGGATTTAATGCTGCGGGAAAAGGGCGTGTACAGAGTGGAAGTATATGGAAAATCATACGGCATAAGCAGACCCTGGATCTTCTCCAACCCCATTTATCTCAGGTAGACTCAGTCCGCAGTGGCCAAAAAATCAGACTCTCCCTTATCGATAGATATCCCTGACTTTATGTAAAATTGGCCATTCCTTTCAAGAAAGGCGGAGATATGGCAACGTACGTTGATCCCGTATGCAAAAAGGAAATCGACGAGAAAGAGACGGAATTCAAGAGGCATTACAAGGGCACGAGCTTCTGCTTTTGCTCCGGTCAATGCTTGGAAGAATTTGACAGGGATCCTGCTGAATACTACGTAGAGCATTCAAGTCCAGGCTAATTGCTTATTTTTATTTCGAAAAGGGTAGGCCAGTTCTTGCCCGTTACAAAAAGTCGGCTTGTTTTTGTGTCGTATGCAATTCCGTTGAGGGCATCCGCCTTGTCTGACTTGAGCCTGGGCCGGAGGCGGCTCAAATCGATCCATTCTTTTACATGTCCTGATTCCGGTGAAATACACGCTATGTAATCGCTTCCCAGGACATTGGCGAATATCTGCCCCTTGATATACTCGAGTTCGTTGAGAAGGAATACCGGCCTATTGCCGTCCCGGACTTTTATTTTCTTCAAAACCCCATAGCTCCTAGGATCCATGAACATTAGGGTGTCTGAGCCATCGCTCATTATGAGGCACCGGCCGTCCGTTGTGATCCCCCAACCCTCGTTATCATAGGAAAAAGAGTCGAGCTGCC
>CAZKYN010000137.1:0-9131 GCA_964556675.1 uncultured Syntrophaceae bacterium | reverse complement strand
TTATATTTTGGAAAATACGGGGCAAGCTGTCATCCAGCAATTCTGGACATGGTTTTCCGTCGGGTCTCTTCGCCCCGGTTTTTCCCTGCACCTCGATTCGCTCTCCGCCGTTATGGCCATCATTGTCTCCGTAATCGCTTTCCTGATCCACCTGTACTCCGCCGCTTTCATGCGGGACGATGAAGGATACGGCAGATTCTTCGCCGGCATGAACCTTTTCGCCGGGTCGATGCTCCTGCTGGTGCTCGCGGGCGATTTTCTACTTTTATATCTGGGCTGGGAGGGTGTGGGATTTTGCAGTTATCTTTTGATCGGGTTCTGGTACAGGGACACTGAAAATGTAATCGCCGCCGAGAAGGCCTTTGTCGTGACGCGCATCGGCGATTTCCTGCTGGCTATAGCGCTTTTCATAATTTTCACCCAGCTCGGGACGCTGGACATCGGCGAGGCTTCACGGAGGGCCTCTGCGCAGTGGTATGCCGGCGATATTACGGCCGCCATGGCAGCCCTGATGATCCTGGGCGGGGCGGTGGGCAAATCGGCCCAGCTGCCGATGCAGATCTGGCTGCCGGACGCCATGGCCGGGCCTTCGCCGGTCAGCGCACTGCTGCATGCGGCAACAATGGTAACCGCCGGCGTCTATCTGATTGCGAGGTCTTACGCTTTCTTCGAGCTCGCCCCCGCAGTGATGGCCCTTACCGCCGTCATCGGCACGCTGACTCTGCTGATCGCCGGGGTGAGCGCCCTCGTGCAGCGGGACATAAAGAGAGCGCTCGCCTATTCCACAATGAGCCAGATCGGCTACATGTTCCTCGCCCTGGGCGTGGGCGCATTCGGCGCGGGCATATTCCACCTTGGGACCCATGCCTGTTTCAAAGCGCTGCTCTTCCTCTGCGCGGGTGTGGTGATCAAGGCCATGGCGGACGAGCACGACATGTTCAAAATGGGCGGACTGAGGAAGACCATGCCGCTGATATTTGCCGCTTTCCTCATCGGGTCGGCTTCCCTCTCGGCGGTCCCGATTGTCACGGCGGGCTTTTACAGCAAGGACCTGATCCTTTTTGAATCGTGGGTTTCGGAAAACGGAAACGCCTGGCTGTGGGCCGGAGGACTCGCGGGCGCCGTCCTGACAGCGCTTTACACGTTCAGGATGGTCTTTGTCACATTTTTCGGGGAGATGAAGGTACTTCCCCTCATCAGTAAGGAAATAAGCGGGTTTCTCATCATTGCCCCCCTGACGATCCTGTCCGTGCTGTCAGTAATTGCCGGGTTCGTCCAAACGCCCGCTTATCTGGGCGACATCAGCATGTTCACCGGATACCTGCGGAGTTCCCTTCCGCTCCCGGCTGAAAAAACAATTTCCATCTGGACTGAGGCATTCCTCTACACGGATACGTTCGTCGCCCCCCTGATCGGGCTCTACCTTGCATACTGGTTTTATGTGAGGAGGCCGCAATATGTCGACAGGATTGCGGCGGAGCCTGCCGGGACCGCCCTGGGCAGGTATTTTTCTACGGGATGGGGATTCGACTTCATCTATGCCGCGATCTTCGCGGACCGTTTCCGGTGGCTGGCGCGCGTCAACCGGAGAGATTTCTTCGACCTCTTTTTCTCGGCGATAGCTTATGCGGCGGCGGCGCTGTTCGATGGGTTGAGGTTTTCCCAGGCCGGCAAGCTAAGGTGGTATGCGGCCGGCATCGCGCTCGGCGCACTCGTTTTGCTGGTAATGGCCATGACCCTGTAAAGGACAAATGAAATGGTCCTCCCCTGGATGATATTGATCCTCTTTTTCGGCGGGCTCCTGGCCTGGGCGCTCGGAAGGTCCCGTCCGGACGGGCCTCGCCTGGTTTCGTACTGCGTCCTTGCCGTGGACCTGGTCCTGGCGGCGCTTGCATGGATCGGCGTTTACGGGACGACCTCGGGGCCGGCGACTCGCGGTTGGATCTCTGAATTCCACATGCCCTGGGTGCCGGGGCTGGGAATAGGGATCGACCTGGCCATGGACGGGTTAAGCCTGCTGCTTGTTATCCTGACCGTCATAATCGGGATTGTCGCCGTGGCTTCGACGAAAAAAGAAGAGGAGAGGCAGCCGGGGTTCTTCCACTTGTGCCTGCTCTGGACCCTGTCCGGGGTCCTGGGAGTCTTCCTCTCGATGGACCTGATCCTCTTTTATTTCTTCTGGGAGCTGATGCTGATTCCCATGTTCTTGCTGATCGCCGTCTGGGGCCATGAGCGGCGGGTTTACGCTTCCATTAAATTTTTCATCTTCACCCAAGTAAGCGGGCTGTTCCTGCTGGCGTCCACCCTGGGGCTGTTTTTTATCCATGCAAACGCAACGGGAAATTTCACCTTTTACCTGCCCGAACTTATCGGTACGAAAACGGGGCCGGGCGCAGCCATGCTCCTGATGCTGGGCTTCGTCGCGGCCTTCGCAGTCAAACTGCCGGTTGTGCCGTTCCATACGTGGCTCCCGGACGCGCATGCGGAAGCGCCGACGGCCGGGAGCATAATCCTGGCGGCCCTGCTCCTGAAAACCGGCGCGTACGGGCTCCTGCGCCTTGCGCTGCCGCTCTTCCCCGAGGCTTCAGGGCACATCGCGCCGGTCGCATTGGCCCTGGGCGTCATCGGGGTCCTTTACGGCGCTTTCATGTCCTATGCCCAGACGGACCTCAAAAGGCTCGTCGCTTATACGAGCGTGAGCCACATGGGCTTCGTCCTGCTCGGGATATATGCCGGGACCGCCATAGCCCTTCAGGGTGCAGTCCTCCAGATTATTTGCCATGCGTTCAGCACGGGGGCGCTCTTCGTCATTGCCGGGTTCCTGCAGGACAGGTTGAACACGAGGGAACTCGACAGGATGGGCGGGCTCTGGCCGGTTATGCCGCGCCTGGGCTCGGTGACCATCTTTTTCGCCCTGGCGTCGATGGGACTGCCCGGTGTCGGCAACTTCATTGCCGAATTCCTCGTTTTGCTCGGGACATTCCAGGTAAACATCCCGGCGGCCGTCATAGCCTCCGTGGGACTGGTTTTCTCCACGGTTTACTCCCTGTACATGGTCCGGAGGATCTTCTTCGGCCCGCCTCCCGTATCTCCGATAGGAACCTCTCTGCCGGACCTGTCCCGCAGGGAGGCTGCGTTGGTTGCGCCGCTGATTGCAATCCTGCTCTGGATCGGGCTCTACCCCCAGCCTGTGTTGAACACTATTATCATCGCATCTCCCCAAGCCGGGATTCGTGAGACCGGCAGCAGGATGGACGAGTTCGATTCGCACCGGATTGAAAAAATCTTACTGGACCGGACCGGACCGGCGGCAAAAGAGAGGAAGAAATGACCGCGCCCGATCTCACCGCAATCCTGCCCCTTCTGGCCCTGCTCGCGACTTCGTTAGCAGTCCTGCTCGGAATTGCGATCAAACGCAACCAGGCATTTTCTTTCTGGTCGGCTCTGGCGGGGACGGCCCTGTCGATCGCCTGTGTCCCTGTTTCTGCAAACAATTTCCGGTCGGTGGGCGGGCTGCTTATCGTCGACGGTTTATCGGTTTTCTTTGCCGCGCTGATCCTGTTCGCCGCGCTCGCCGTCCTGTTGTTCACCCGCAGTTACCGCGGCATGGGGGAAAGTCCCGCCGATGAGTTTTACCTGCTGACAGTACTGGCCGCGCTCGGGGCCGTGGCGATGACGTGGTCCGCTCATTTTACGACGCTGTTCCTGGGCCTCGAGGTTTTGAGCGTTTCGCTCTATGCATTGATAGCTTACGTCAGAGAGAAGGAGAGCAGCCTCGAAGCGGGAATAAAGTACCTGAGCCTGGCTTCCGTATCCTCCTCTTTCCTGCTCTTCGGCCTTGCCCTGCTTTATGCCTCCACCGGCAGCATGGAAATTTCCATCGTCGCCTCCCGCATAGCCGGTCCGGAGGCGGAAAAAGCGCTCAGTCCCCTCATCGTGAGCGGCCTCGCCCTGACTCTTGCCGGCTTTGCTTTCAAGCTGGCCCTGGCTCCGTTCCACATGTGGGCGCCCGATGTGTACGAGGGCTCCCCGGCCCCGGCTACGGCATTTATCGCCACGGTCTCGAAGGGGGCGGTGTTCGGGATATTGTTCCGCATCTTTTCGGTATACGACCTCCAGGATCAGGTCCCCGTGTTCGGATTCTTCACCGTCCTGTCCGTCGCATCAATGTTTGTGGGGAACCTGCTCGCGCTTTACCAGGACAATGTAAAGCGGCTTTTGGCCTGCTCGTCCATAGCCCACATGGGTTACATCCTTGTTGCGTTCCTGGCGGCCGGGGCAATGCGGTTCCAGGCAGTCGCCTTTTACCTGGTGATATATTTCGTGATGACGCTGGGCTGTTTCGGAGTCATCGCGGTTCTGACGACAGGCGGCGCAAGGGAACCCGATTCGCTGGAAGACTTTCGGGGCCTCTTTCAAAGGCAGCCGGGGACGGCCGCTCTCTTCACGCTCATGGTCCTGTCGCTTGCCGGGATGCCGGTGACCGCCGGGTTTTTCGCCAAGTTCTATCTGGTCGCCGCCGGTGTCGGGTCTTCCCTCTGGCTGCTCATAATATTCCTGATTCTCAACAGCGGCATCGGGCTTTTCTATTACCTGCGGCTCATCATTGCCGTTTTCAGCGGGGCGCCGGAAAGGGCTCCCGCTGCAGCCCCTCGTTACGAGGGGAGGATCGTCCTGGGCGTGCTTCTCATAATTCTGATCTGGTGGGGCATCTATCCTGCCCCGCTGCTCGACTGGATTGCCGGGATCAGCATCGGCCTGGGTCCGGAGTTTTAAGGAGACAACATGAAATCAGGGACGTACAAATACATCATAATCGGCGGCGGCCTGGCGGGAGCTTCCGCCGTCAAGGGCATCCGCGAGATTGACCCGCAAGGGCCGCTGCTCCTCGTGGGCAGCGAAAGGCATCTGCCCTACGACCGGCCCCCGCTCACAAAACAGCTCTGGTGGGGCAAGAAGAAGCTGGAAGACATTTTCCTCAACCCCCCCGGATTTTACGACCGCAACAATGTGGAACTGTCGCCGGCGACAAAAGTGGACTCGATAGACCCGGACAGCAGGGAAATACGGATAGGGCCCGATGCGGTTAGATTCGACAAGCTCCTGATCGCGACTGGCGGAATTCCGCGCAGCCTGCCCGTGCCGGGGGGCGACATGGAAGGCATCGTTTATTACCGCGACCTTGACGATTATGAAAAGGTCAGGGCCGGGGCCGTCAAGGGGAGTTCGGCGGCGATCATCGGGGGCGGGTTCATCGGCTCCGAACTTGCCGCCTCCCTCAATATGGCCGGCGTGGAGGTGACGATGATTTTCCCCGGCAGCATGCTTGTGGACAGGGTATTTCCCGGAGACCTGGGGGCCAGACTGACATCAGTTTACAGGGACAGGGGCATTAAGGTCCTCGCCGGGGAAAAGCCCGAGCGCTTCGAGAAGATCGGGGACAAATTCATCACCCGTACCGCGAAGAACCGGGTCGAATCCGACATCCTGGTTGTGGGAGTCGGGATTTCTCCGGAGACGGACCTGGCCAAAAGCGCCCGCCTTGCCACGGACAATGGAATAATTGTGAACGCGTTTCTCCAGACTTCCCACCCCGACATATATGCCGCGGGCGACAACGCCTTCTTCCCTTACGAGGTGCTCGGCAAGGGGATGCGCGTGGAGCACTGGGACAATGCGCTCAACCAGGGGACGTATGCCGGGCGCAACATGGCAGGCAAGACGGACCGGTACGATTACATGCCTTACTTTTTCTCGGACCTGTTCGAATTCGGTTATGAGGCGGTCGGCGAAGTCAATTCGTCGCTCGAAACGAAAGCGGTCTGGGAGAAGGAATTTGAAAAAGGGATAATCTATTATCTGGCAAACGGCAAGATCAGGGGCATCATGCTTTGCAATGTGTGGGAACGGGTCCCGGCGGCCCGAGAAATAATCCGCAGTTCGACCGGGCTCGACAGCCTGGGCGGCGGAATATCCCTTACTGCCGGGAGGTGAATATGGGCATTGCCAACGAACATTGCCGCACGATCCTGGCCGGGGAGAGGCCGCTGGGTGAAAGCGAGGCGAAAGAGCTTGCCCGCCAGGTCCCGGCATGGAAGACGGGCGCAAACGGCCTGACCCGGGAATTCAGGTTCGGGGATTTTTTCCTGGCCCTCGCTTTTGTCAACAGGGTGGCCGCGACGGCCATCAACGAGGACCACCATCCCGACATTTTCATTTCGTTCGACAGGGTGAAGCTGACGTTCTCAACCCACAAGGTCGGCGGGCTTTCGAGAAACGATTTCATCATGGCGGCCAAATCCGATTGCATTTATTGAAGGGAGGCATTTTTTGAAAAAAGATATCGCCGGGAAAACGGCCCTGGTGACCGGGGGTTCGAAGAGAATAGGCCGGGAGATCTCGCTCGAACTGGCGGGAAGCGGCGTCAACGTGATCATCCATTACAACAGTTCGATTGAGCATGCGCGGCGGCTGGCAGGCGAGATCCAGGCAACGGGCGTCAAGGCCTGGGCCCTCGCGGGGGACTTCAGCCGTCCCGCGGATTACGAAACCCTCATCCGCAGGGCCGTGTCCACGGCCGGCGCTCTTGATTTCCTGGTGAACAGCGCTTCCATCTTCCCGAAGGAAACGCTGGAGACCGCCACGTTCGAGAGCCTCATGCTGAACATGGAAGTGAACGCCTGGGTCCCGTTTGTGCTGAGCCGCGAGTTTGCCCGCAACGCGCGTGAGGGCGCCATCGTCAACCTCCTCGATGCTCGCACCGAGGGCTACGACTGGAACCACGTCGGGTATATTTTGAGCAAGCACGCGTTCACGGCGCTGACCAGGATGACGGCTCTCGAATTCGCGCCGCGCATTGCGGTGAACGGCGTGGCGCCCGGCCTGATCCTGCCGCCGCCCGGCGAGACTGAAGAGTACCTTCAGAGGCTTGCGAATACTGTGCCGTTGAAAAAGCACGGAGGCCCCCCGGACATCGCCGCCGCGGTATTATTCTTTCTGAAGAGCGATTTCGTCACCGGTGCGGTCATCCATGTGGACGGAGGGAGGCGCCTTAAGGAGTATGGCCGTGAACCTGAAGGACCTGACAGATAATGACCGGATAATAATAAGCGACCTGCGGGCCCGCTGCATCATCGGCGTAAACGATAGTGAGAGGCGGGACAGGCAGGAC
This sequence comes from uncultured Syntrophaceae bacterium, assembly GCA_964556675.1. Lineage (GTDB taxonomy): Bacteria > Desulfobacterota > Syntrophia > Syntrophales > UBA4778 > JBDKTK01. Next base: position 1,960 of record CAZKYN010000137.1, on the reverse strand, counting down.
GTGGTGATAAACATAATCCTGCATACGGACACGCGAAAAGCGGGGACGACCGACCGGTTCGAGGATGCGGTCGATTATCGCAGCCTCAAGGAAGCCGTCCTCGGCCTTGTCGAGCAGTCCCGGCACTTCCTTGTCGAGGCGCTGGCCGAGGAAGTTGCGGCTAAATGCCTGGAAGACCAGCGGGTCCCGGCTGTAACCGTCCGGGTGGAAAAGCCCTCCGCCCTGCGCTTCGCGAGGAGCGTGGGCGTGCAGATAGAAAGGGCACGGAAATGAACCGCGCCGTAATTTCCCTGGGCTCCAACATTGAGCCGCAGCATTATTTAAGGGAGGCCCTCAAGCGCCTGGGCAGGTTGTTCCGGATCAGGAAAATTTCAAACGTCTTCAGGACCAGGCCCGCGGGCGGGAGACGCCAGCCCTGGTTTCTCAACTGCAGCATCCTGATAGAAACAGCAATGGGCCTTGATGAGATCAGGGCGAGGCTCAGGAAGATGGAAAGGGAAATGGGCCGGGAGCGCACCGGCGACAGGTTTGCCTCCCGCATCATAGATCTGGACCTGGTGCTGTTCGGAGACGAGTTCATCGGCAAACAGGGAATCCCGGACCCGGACATTTACGAACGGAACTACCTGGCTGAAAGCATCCGGGAACTGCTGCCCGGTTACAGGCTTCCCAGCACCGGCAGGAGCATCGACGATATAGCGGCAGAATCAGGGGGTTCAGGAATGGTCCCGCTGCCTGATTTCACGGAACTGCTGAGAAAAGACATTCATGGTCATCACCATGGCAATTAATTACGAGAAAATAGAAGCCCTGGTGAGGGAAATCCTCATTGAGATCGGGGAGGACCCGGACCGCGAGGGCCTGATTCACACTCCCCGGCGGATCGCGGTCTCGCTGGAATTCCTGACCTCGGGCTGCCGCGAAGACGCGAGGGAGCTGATAAACGAGGCCTGTTTCACCCAGCAGGTGGACAGCATGATTGTGGTCAGGGATATCCAGATGTACAGCCTGTGCGAGCACCACATGCTGCCCTTTTTCGGGAAATGCCACATCGGCTATATACCGGGAGGAAAGGTGTTCGGCGTGAGCAAGCTCGCCCGCCTTGTGGACATGTATTCGCGCCGGCTCCAGATCCAGGAGCGCCTTACGGAACAGATATCCAGCGCCGTCTGCAAGGCGGTCAACGCCAAAGGGGTCGGAGTTATAATTGAGGCCGTCCACCTGTGCATGATGATGAGGGGGGTCCAGAAGCAGGACTCCTCCCTGGTGACGTCCTCTCTGCAGGGCGCGTTTCGTGACTCGCACGCGACCCGGCACGAGTTCCTCTCGATCATCAGGGCGGGGCGCGGGGAATAAATAAAAACCGGAGGCCCAATGAGCAGAATTAGAAAAAGCAAAAACCTTGACCAGCTTTGCATTAACACAATAAGGATGCTGTCCGTTGACATGGTCCAGAAGGCGAACAGCGGCCATCCGGGACTGCCGCTGGACGCGGCCCCGATGGCATACGTGCTGTGGATGCGCCATATGAGATTCAATCCCGCCCATCCCGGCTGGTTCGACCGAGACAGGTTCATTCTCTCGGCAGGCCACGGCTCGGCGATCCTTTACAGCATGCTCCACCTTACCGGGTACGAACTGTCCCTGGACGACCTCAGGCAATTCCGGCAGTGGGACAGCAGGACCCCGGGTCATCCCGAGCGGGCGCACACGCCGGGCGTCGAGGTCACTACCGGACCGCTCGGCCAGGGTTTCGCAAACGGGGTTGGACTGGCAATCGCCGAGCAATACCTCGCGGCCAACTACAACCGTCCGGGCCATGAAATTATAAACCATTACACTTTCTCCATCGTCAGCGACGGCGACCTGATGGAAGGCATCTCTTCCGAGGCGGGCTCGCTGGCGGGCCACCTTAAACTGGGCAAGCTGATCTATCTTTACGACGCCAACCACGTGTCGC
>CAZKYN010000136.1:0-9134 GCA_964556675.1 uncultured Syntrophaceae bacterium | reverse complement strand
CAGGGCGCAACCAGCTTGTCAATGCGCTCCCCGGGGGGCACTATTCGTGGTTGCGCTTCCCTCGACGGCTGGAAGAGACATTCCACGACCGGAATGAACTGCATAAAGCGGACACCCTGCTCTTTGAAAAAGCGATAGGTCTCCACGGGATATCGAGAGCTGTAATCATTAATCGTCGAGAGAGTATTGAATTCAACCTTATGCTTCTGAAAAAGCCTCATCGCCCGGATGGCTCGGGAGAAGGTCGCGTGTCCGCTCCTGTCCCGGCGATACCGGTCGTGAATGTGCTGAGGACCGTCTATCGAGAGGCCTACCAGGAAACGGTTCTCATGAAAAAAACGGCACCAATCCTCGTCCACCAGCAGGCCGTTGGTCTGAAGTGAGTTCTCGACCTGTCCGCCGCCCGAGTACTTCCGCTGGAGTTCCACGGCTTTTTTGAAAAATTCGATGCCTCTCAGCAGAGGCTCTCCTCCATGCCACGTTATTGAAATGGAATCCCGCTCCTGGGAAAGCAGGAACTGGCGGATGAACAGCTCCAGGAGGCTCTCGCTCATCATGGTGTTTCCGCATGACTCGCGAGCCCCCGTCTTTTGCGTATAGTAACAGTAGCGGCAGGCCATGTTGCACGCCGGCCCGACGGGCTTGGGCATCACCTGGTAGGCAGGATTTCCGTTCACAATCCGCTTACTCCGTGATGAGGGCGGCCCGCAGCCGTTGCTCATCCGAAATGTCCGCATCATCGTCCTTTGCGCCCATGGGGATCTCGATTTCGACCCAGCTGACTTCACCGGTGAATTCATGAACAGGATAGTCGTCGGTTACACGCGAGCCGTTGTCGCTGCCGATTTCCAGGGGCTCGTCGCTCGCGAACGGAAGCGGCTGGGTCCGGCCCACCAGTCCTTTCCCCAGGACTCGGTCATCGACAGAGAGGCGGACAGATCCGCCTTTGGCGACGCCCCCCCCGTCATAGTCGAAGTCCATCCGCACGAGGCGCCTCCCTGCGGGCATCGGCTCGGCGGTCTCGACGTGAAATAAATCAATTCCGTAAAAGTTATAGCAGTACTTGAGGCGACCTTCTTTCGCATAGAGAGACCAGCCCCCCGGGAAGCCTCCCTGGGCCACTATTACCCCTTCACAGCCGCCGTCAGGCACGACGATTTCCGCCATCACCCGGTGGGACTTATTCTTGATATTGATGGCACAGAACGCGTTCAACCGGCCGATTCCCGGATAAAGCCTCTGTTTCCGTCCTTTTGCAAGGACCGGCCGTCCCGCGAGATCCGGATCGGCCCGCTCGGCTGCCCGGTCGTCAAGCGGCAAAACGTTGTACCTCGCGGCTTCGATAAGGAACAGGCGTTGAAGCTCACGCAGCTTTTCCGGATTTTCACGCGCCAGGTCATGCGCCTGGGTCCAGTCGGTATTCGTGTCGTACAGCTCCCAGATATCGTCGTCCCATTCCCTTTGCGGCCCAATGGAGACCGGGGTGTTGTGCGCAGTGATTGCTGTCCAGCCTTTGTGGTAGATGCCGCGGTTGCCGAGCATTTCGAAATACTGCGTCCGGCGCCGGTCGGGTGCATCCGGATCGTCGAACGTGTAGGTCATGCTGACGCCCTCGATGGGCTGCTGTTCGATGCCGCTTACTATCAGCGGGTGCGGGAGTTTGGCGATCTCGAGGAAGGTCGGGACAACGTCGATGACGTGATGGAACTGCCGGCGGAGTTCTCCGCGCGACTGGATCCCGGCCGGCCAATGGACGATCAGTCCGTTGCGCGTCCCGCCCCAGTGAGAGGCGACCCGCTTTGTCCACTGGTACGGGGTATCCATGGCGTGCGCCCAGCCGAGGGAGTACTGTGGGTATGATTCGGGCGTTCCGAACGAAGCGAGGCGTTCGCGCAGGAACTCCGGAGTCTCGACGTCCGTCATTCCGGTCATTGTCAGCGACTCGTTCCAGGTTCCGTTGACCGTACCCTCGCCGGATGCGCCGTTGTCGCCGGTTACTATCCAGATCAGGGTGTTGTCCAGCTCGCCGATGCTTTCAAGGAAATCCACTATCCGGCCGATGCAGTGATCGGTATGCTCCAAAAACGAGGCGTAAAGTTCCATCTGGCGGGCCAGCACGGTTTTCATCTCGTCCGGAATGTCGCGCCATACCGGAATGCCCTGCGGTCGGGCGGTGAGATCGCAGTCCGGCGGAACAACTCCCAGTTGTTTTTGTCGGCTGAAAATTTCCTCGCGAACAACGTCCCAGCCCTTGTTGAAGGCGCCGCGATAACGGTCTCGCCAGCCCTCGGGCACGTGGATCGGCGCGTGCGTGGCGCCCGGCGCAAAATACAGGAAAAACGGCTTGTCCGGCGCGAGCGCCTGTTGCTGACCGATCCAGTGGCGCGCTTTCACCGCGAGATCTTCGCTCAGATGATATCCCTGTTCCGGCGTCTTGTCCGGCATGACGGAGCTTGTTCCTTCGATGAGGCTAGGGTAGAACTGACTCGTTTCGCCCCCGATGAAGCCGTAGAAGTACTCGAACCCGCTGCCTGTGGGCCAGCGATCAAAGGGCCCCATGGGGCTCCACTCCCAGGTTGGGACCTCATGGCATTTTCCGAACTGCGCGGTCGAATACCCGTTAAGGCGCAGCGTCTCGGCAATCGTTGCCGCCGAATTCGGCCGCTGCGATGTGTAGCCCGGCGCAGCCGTGGCCATGTCGGAGACAGTGCCCATCCCCACGGAGTGGTGATTGCGGCCGGTCAACAGCGCCTGCCTGGTCGGAGAGCACATTGCCGTCGTATGGAACCGGGTATAGCGCAGGCCGTTGTTCGAGAGCCGTTCGAATGTCGGCGTCCGGCAGGGGCCGCCGAAAGCGCTGCTCGACCCGAACCCGGCATCATCGAGCAGGACGAGGAGGATGTTCGGCGCCCCCTTCGGCGGGCGGAGCGGCTTTATTGGCTCATAGCAGGCATCCGGGTCCCTGGAATCGTACATTGCCGGACCCATACGCCTGCGACCGGGAATCGGAAGCACCTCGCGCGGAATATGGCTTTTCATTGTTTTTATCCCTCCCAATATCTCAGATTTGCAGCCGGACCGGGGTCCCGTTTGTACCTGCACTGTTGAGGAAGACCCTCAACGTGTTTAATTGCCAGGGAAAATCCGGATGGGCCATGTTGTCCGGTTCCGGCTTCCTTTTGTGAAGCAGGAGCATGTCGGAAATTGAAAGAGCTGCCCCGGTGCAAATGAGAATGCGTTTGCGACGGCAGGTAGTTCTTGAGAGTCATGTGTCACCACTCGGCGGCGAGCGCCGACGCAGGATCAAAGCAATCGGGAACAGCAGTATCAGATCGATTACGGAAAACAAGACGACCATGACGAGCGTGTTTGGATTTTCGAAATCCTGGGATGCAACGACCAACGCCGCGGCCATGTTACGCTGCCCCGCGCCGAGCCCCATTACGGCACGCCGATTAAAGCCCGTGCTGCTGATCAGGTAACCCATACCGAACCCTCCGACAGTCAGGAGGACTGACGCGGTGACGGCGCCGGTCCCGAGCAGGTCCCGAAAGAGTGGGCCATTGAGCGCCAGAGTTGAGGCGATAAGTGTCACCAGCGCGATGCTCGAGAGCTTGCCGGCGATCGGCCGCAAGCGCGCAGCAAGGCGCGGCAGAAAGGAATCCACGGCGTGTCCGATGATTAATGGCAAGAGCATCGTCAAGATCAGTGGCGCTGCAATGCGGATGGCGCTTACCGAAACGTCCACGAGAACGAGCGGCATAACGACCGGCATGTAAACGACAGTGAGCGGCATCAGCAGGACGAGAAGTGAAGCGCTCAGGCTCACATCGGCGTTGGCGACCCGGGTCAGCTTCAGGAGAAATGGCGCGCCCGCGGCCGTGCCGACCAGGGCCATCCCCGCGGCCAATGAAGAGTCAAGTGCGAGCAGACGTGAAATCCCGATTGCGAGCAATGGCACGAGGATAAAATTGGCGATGAGCGCACGAAACACCCGATCGGGGTGGCGCAGGGGTCCGACGATCTGGCGGAAGGTGAAGCTGAGACCGACGCTGAACATGCTCGCGATTGGAAAGAGCAGCACGGAGACGGCCAGGAGAGCCTTGACGAGCTCGGTCATTGTGTCCTCTGTCTTGCTTCAGCGCATTCACCGCTCCGGCGTCCGCAGCGGGCCGGCCGCCGTCGAAACGTCGCGTTTGTGCACGGATCCCGAGACTCCCGTGTCAGCGCCTGCGCCTGCGTTTCCTGATAATGCTGATATCGCCATCGGCCTCGAGGTAGGCGGAATCCACATCGGAAACATCTGTCACATTCTTTTTGCGGAGAACTGCCAGCAGTTCGTCTTCCGTCACCATTTCCCGCCGCATGTTTCCGTGCATCAGGCGGCCGTCCTGGATCAAGGCAGCCTCTTTCTCGCGGAGAATACGTTGGAAGAACGGGACGTGATACTCGAGCGCATTGAGGACGTAATCCCAGATGAGGACGAATGCGATCATCAGCACGATATCCCCCACTGATGTCGAATCCCCGACAATGCCCGATTTTGCCATGCTGCCGATGACGATAAGCGTCAGCAAATCGGCGATCGAAAATTTGCCTGCCGTCCGTTTCGGCACCAGGCGCAGGAGCAGGAAAACCGCCAGGTACACAGCGGTGGCCCGAATCGCTATCTCCCAAAGCGGGGTAGTCAAGGCGATAACTTCCATAATAGGCCCGCCTCCTGGGCTATTACAGTTTATTCATGGTTAATAGGGTTCAGGACGAGCTTATATAGTTTTCAGAACCAGAGAAATTCGCGTTATGAAAGCACCCAGAATTGAAAACGGCAATTACGATACCAGGAAGTGCAGGGACCCATCGCGGAGAAAAGGATATTTGGAAGGTTTAGGTCTACAATCAGATATTCTGATTTGCTCATAGAAGATCTCACGGCCTTGCTATGGTCCTTCTGAAAAGAAGTATTGAATTCAGAGGTGTAGGTCACGATCTCCATTGCCGGGTTTGTCAGGCGTGTTGGCATACCCTTAACCCATAGGGATTTTCTCGTGCATGCACTAACGTGGTATCAGTCGGAATCGTAAACCGGGCATAACGGATCAGAACCGTCGCATTCCCGATAAAGGAGATGGATCCCACATTCATGTCCGGATCATCGTTTTCTGGTAAGCTGATTTCCTTTCCCTGTTCATCTTTTCTCCTTAAAATCTTTTAGTATTATGAAGAGAAAAACCGAAGGGGGCATTAAAAAAATAGACGGGAATTTATGAATCAGTTTTCGCCCGGTTATTATTGCGTCTGAAATCGCTCGAAAATACTGTTTTGGCGCATATACAGCTGTCGTTATCTTCAACTGCATAGATGAAAAAGGAGGATCTGGACAAATGGCTCTATCATTACAACTACGAAATGCCGCATCGGGGTTACCGTAATATAGGCAGACGGCCCATTGAAACCATCGAGGCAGGCAAGAATCTTAAACAGCAGTTGACCAAAGAAGCAGCTTAAACCTCTGCCGGAGAGAGGACGACTGTCCGGGAAGAGATTAACTTGTACAGGTAATCAAGTTCTGCTCGGAGTTCATGAGGTAGAGGACGCATCGAGGCTGAAGGCAGCCGTCACGGAAAGGCCCTCCCGATCAGACCTGTCAAATCTTCTTTGCCACCGCCGCGAATTCCATGTTTGCCGGCGAGAACGGAGTCCCGGCGACATCAGCGTAGAGGGATTCGAGGGCAAACCCGCACTGCCGGAATTCCCTCTCCAGCTCTTCCGGGCTGAAGTGCTGGAGCCAGTTATAGAATGTTCGCGTGCGGTCCCCCTCTATTATCGTGTACTTGTCCAGGACCAGCTTTTCCTTTTCATATTTGAACGTGTTCAGGAATCCGTAATACCTGCGGGGCGACCAGAAGCCGTTGAGGAGACCGGGCCCGAATACCGATTTCTCTGCCTGCCCGTCGAAAGCTGAAAGCGAATAAACATCAAGCAGGACGGCGCCGGATGGTTTCAGGAAGCGCTGAAATTTTGCCAGCATCTTCCGCCTCTGGACCGGGCTGAGGGCGCAGAAATCACACATGATCATCATTATCAGGTCATAGGGTTCATCGGTCTCAAATTCCAGGTAGTCCGCATTCACATAACGGACCTGCAGCCCCTCTGCTGCCGCGGCTTCGCGCGCATACCGGATCGACCTTCCGGAGAAATCGATGCCGGTCACGTCCGCGTGCATTCGGGCCAGCCTCGCGGCATACAGGCCCGGTCCGCACCCGAAGTCGGCGACCTTCCTGCCGGCGATATCGAATCGCCAGGCGATCCAGTCGGCAGACCTGTCGATGAATGCTGAATTGCGGGAAGCGGCATCGATCCCGTCGTCCAGGTGGAGCTTCAGCATCTGCTCCGATATATAATCATCCGTCCACAACTCGCGGGCCGTATAAAATTCAAACGGCGCCGGACGGGTACTTATTTTTTCAAGCTGCTCAAACATCGCTTTTTCCTCTATGAATTCAGATTACGGCTGAAATAAAGGAGATATTCTTTCCCGAAAAACAAAAGCCGGGCGCCTCCATGAGGCTGCCCGGCTTTGTCATTATGGCTCCCCAGCGCGGACTCGAACCACGGACCCGATGGTTAACAGCCATCTGCTCTGCCGACTGAGCTACTGGGGAATATCGGTTCTCTTACAGGAGCGCAGAGATTAATAAAAAGACCGCCCGTTGTCAAGGAGCGGTCTCGATTTATTTTTAAATATTTACCTGCAGCTTACGCACACCATGAGCTTGCTCATGGGGACGCCCGTCTTTTTGCTGATGTATTCGAGCTGGTCGACCGGGGCGAAATGCCTTCCGCAAACGGAGCAGGCCGCCATCTTGAAGACCTTGTTCCAGATCGTCCTTTTGCCGCCCTTGTCCTCCATCTGGACGTACTTGCTGGGGCAGACATAAGCGCACGAGCCGCACCCGATGCAGGCCGTGGAGTCGAATTCTATCGAGGCCTCTTCCACATCGCGGTTCACGCCGCGGTCCCGGAACTTCAGGGCGTTGACATCCACTATTTCCTGGCAGGCGCGGACACAGAGGCCGCACAGGAAACAATCCCTGGACTCAGGCCTGGTCCCGTCCACCTTGAGTCCGAGGCCGACCGCGATCTCCCGGATCGCCTTGTCGCCGGGATACTTGTAATTGAGCAGCGCAGCCGCAAACTTCCTGCTGTTCTTCACCGTATCGGTATCGGTCCGGACTTCCATCCCTTCCTCAACGGCGGTTGTGCACGATGTGGCTATTTTCCATTTGCCGTTCTGTTTCACTTCAACGGTACAAAGGCGGCAGGCCCCGAACGGGCTCAGATCGGAATGATAACAGAGCGTCGGTATCTGGATCTTAAGCTGCTTCGCGTTCTCAAGAATGGTCGAGCCTTCTTTGGCCTTTACATCCCGTCCGTCGATTTTTATATTAACCATCACTATCCCCTTTATATTTCCAAGTAATAAGAACTTTTATTGCCAGACGACAACCCTGTAGCATCTCAGGCAGCGCTTCGCTTCCTTAACTGCATCGGCCGCGCTGAAGCCGCCCTCCACCTCGGAGAAGTTTTCTACCCGAAATTTCGGGTTCAGGTAATCGACCTTTTCCGCAGCCTTGCGGGCCACAAAGATCTGCTCGCGCTTCTGGTTGGGGTCGAAGGCCTCAAACCTGATTTCCTTTTCGAACCCTTTCCCCTGAAGATAGCTGTCGATGCTCCGGGCAACCGTGTTTCCGGCGTTTAGAGCCTCGATAAGAGTTGCCGGACCCGAAACGCAGTCGCCTCCCGAAAATACGCCTTCGATATTGGTCGTATAGCGGACGGGGTCCACCTTGATGGTGCCCCAGCTTGTTGTCTCGATTTCATTGGTGAAGCTCAGGTCCGGTTTCTGGCCTGTAGCCGAGACCACCATGTCCGCGGGGACCCTGAACTCGGAGCCCTTTACCGGGACGGGCCTGCGGCGCCCGCTCTCGTCCGGTTCGCCCAGCTTCATCTTTATTGCCTCGATGGCGGTGATCTTGCCGTCTTTCGCCGTCACGGCAACCGGCGCCGCCAGGAATGAGAACTTGATCCCTTCCTTTTCGGCTGCCTCGATTTCCTCGTCATGGGCCGGCATTTCGGCGCGCGACCGGCGGTAAAGTATCTCTACTTCCTTGAAGCCGAGGCGCTTGCAGGTCCGGGCGCAATCCAGAGCGACATTGCCGCCGCCGATGATAACGACCTTGCCCTTCCCTTTGGCCTTTTTGCCGAAGCTCAGGTCTTTGAGGAACTCGACGCCGTCGACAATCCCCAGGTATCCTTCATCTTCGCCCCTGCAGCCGATCTTGGTCCCTTTCTGGGCGCCCACCGCCAGGAATACGGCCTTGAACCCCTTGGTCTTCAGGTCGTCGATGTTGAGCTTCTCAACGGGCGTGCCGAGTTTCACCTCGACGCCCATTCCCCTGACCAGGTCGATTTCATGGTTGAGGACGTTCTTGGGAAGCCTGTAGTCGGGGATTCCCGTGGCGGCCATGCCTCCCGCGAACGGGAGCGCTTCAAATATCGTAACCTGGTAGCCCCTGCGGCGCAGCTGGCAGGCGGCTGCCAGACCGGCAGGGCCGGCGCCGATAACGGCGACTTTGTCGCCCTTGCCGTTGCCGGAAACTGCGAACGGGGTCGAACCCGCCCGGTAGCTGAAATCGGCGGCCGCCCTTTTCAGGAGCCTGATGGCGAGTGATTCGTCAATGTCCTTGCGCACACAGGTGGTCTCGCACGGAGCCGGGCAGGCGCGCCCGATAACCCCGGGGAGGATGCACCTTTCGCGGATCAGGTTGAGAGAATCCTTGAACCGGGCATTGCGGATCAGTTCGATATAGCCGGGTATGTCCAGCCTGGCGGGGCAGGAATGGACGCAGGGCGCATCGACTTCAACCGAAGCATTGATGTCCGCGAATTTCCGTTTACCGCTGATCACTTCCAGGAAATCGGATTTGTAATTTTTGATTGCGTCCAGGACCGGCGCGAGGGATGAACCGCCGAAGTTGCACTTGCTGTTCGCGCTGACTCCCTTGACGGTCTCCTCGATATCGGCCAGGTCTTTGGCGCTGCCCTTGCCCGCTCCCATTGCGTTGAAAATATCG
>CAZKYN010000135.1:0-9149 GCA_964556675.1 uncultured Syntrophaceae bacterium | reverse complement strand
GTCGAAAGCCTCATCCGGCAGGGTTGAAGCGCCATGCTGCACGGCGCCTGCCAGCCCGTATTCCTTCCGGGCTGCGGCGGAGATTTTTTCCAGGGCATCAAAATCTATGCTCACCTGGGCTATCGTACCATCCGGGAGCGGCACGCCCCCATGGCTGGTGCCCGTCTGGATGCTGATCTTGCTTATGCCCTTTATTCCGGTCCCTTTGACTTCGTTGTACCCGTCCATGAAAGCGCGCAAGTCTTCAACCGTGCTGTTCTTACCGCCGACTTCGCCTATCTCGCCCCCCACGGAAATCGTTATTCCCTTTGGCTCCAGCTCCCGGATAAACATCGTGAGCCGGGCTGCTATTTCGTAATTATTTTTCTGCTGCTCTTTAATTGAAGGCCTGCTCAGATCGACGATGGTCGAGGAATCAATGTCTATGTTGAAGAAGCTTGCCGCAATGGCCTCTCTGATAAGGTCCTTAATGGCATTAACTTCCCCTTCGGGGTCCTTGGAAAACTTTCCGGCGCTTATCTGGAAGTGGTCGCCCTGGAGGAAAAGGGGGCCCCTGTATCCGGTCTTGATGGCGGCCGCCGTAATTACGGTTGTGTACTCGGCCGGGCGTTGCCCGGTGTACCCGATCTCCGAACGGGCTATTTCAAAAATGAATGGTCCGACTTTTCCCTTCAGGGCGGCGCGGAATACCGCCTGGGCCGTGTCGTAAGTGAGGCCTCTGATGTTGATGGCGGGCACGGTAAAACCGGACGCTTGGCCTTTGCCCATGGCTTCATAAAGCGACTGGATGGACGCGGGGAGTATCCCAAGGGCCGCTCCTGCACGGCGGATAAGCCAGCGGGCCATTTGCCTGGCGTCTTCATCAGGGTTGAATACGGCGGCATGTGCGAGGTCGTCGATGCTTTTCTCCCTTAAGCTTTTTTCATCGAGGACCACGACGTCTTGTCCCTGGACCCGCAAAATGCCTTTTATTTCATTTTTCAGCTGTTCCGAGTTCTTCAGTATCATTTTATTACCTCTTATTACCTCAAGGTGGGGGGTTCAGGGATGATGATATCAGTTCAGGAATTCTGTAACTTTGTCGACTTCAAAGCGGCTCCCGATATAAATGGGACACCTGTGGTCCAAGTCCCTGGGCTTTAAATCCAGGATGTCCGCCTGTCCGTCGGTAGCCTTGCCTCCGGCGTTTTCCAGGATGAAGGCCATGGGCTGGAGCTCAAATATCAGCCGCAGCTTGCCGTTTGGTGAGCCGTTGAGGGCCGGGTAAGAGAATATGCCGCCCTTTTTTATCAGGATCTGGTTGATATCGGGAACGAAGCCGCCCGAGTAGCGCAGTTTGTATCCCTCATTCTCCAGGTACTCGACAAATTTGAGGTGCCCCGGCGTCCATTCTTTACGCAAGCCTCCCAGGCTGTAAATGGACCCTTTCTCTTTAAGCTGGATGTTGTCCTCTGCCAGGACATATTCCCCCTCGCGGTTGAGCACGAACTCGTGCGAGCCCTTTCCCGCCGAATAAACCATCGTAATAAGCGGCCCGTAGGTGATGTACATGGCGGCAACCATGCTGTCGCGGCCCTTCCCGAGCATGTGCTCCTTATGGATGCCGATGATCGTCCCGATCGACAGGTTTGTGTCCACCAGGGACGAGCCGTCCAGTGGATCGGCCGTGACATAGTATTTTTCCGTGCCGTTGCCGAGCGGGATAATTGAGTCCTGCTCCTCGGAGGCGTATTCGCGCACAAACCCGGAGAAATGCAGTTGAGCCCGTAATATCTCGTCCGCAGACCTGTCCAGTGCGAGCTGCTCCTCGCCGAATATGTTCCGGAGTCCGGCAAACTTGCGGTTCGATTCGTGGATTTTGGCGGATATGTACTTCCCGGTCACGGCGATCTGCCAGATAAGGCGCCGTAATTCCATCTCGACGCCGTTCATCCACATGTGGCGCCTCAGGTCGATCGTGCACTGGGTTGCATCGGAAATATTAGTGATCATGTGCGCTCCTGGAAACTGAAAATTTGTAACAATTCGGCCCGCTTTTTACAAGGAAAATTTCCCGGATACACAAGCCAGGCGGCTTGTGCCGGGTCTCCCGGCAATCCAATGGAAACCGGAGTCTGATCCGGGATAATCTTTTCGCCACTCGCCGGCTCCTGAACACCAACCAAAAAAAGGGGACTGGCCATCCCGTCATCAGTCCCGCTTTATAATCTGCTTTCCCGGATACAGTTTACTTTTTCGCCACCCCCTGGGCCTCGATCAACTGGGGGCCTGCCCGCAATTATTCTGCTTCCTTGCCGTGCGCTCCACCTGGGGTTTTACGCAGCTGTAGAGGTCGCCGGCTATGATGCCGCCTTCTCATTATCATCTGGTGTCCCGGAAGAGTTTCCAATTGGTAAGTAAGTGTCGGATAATTTTGCAATCATCAGAGAAATCATGGAAGTACTTAAATATACTAGGCCTTTTCTCTATTTGCCCTTGAAGACGCGTAAAAAGAGCGTCGAGGTTATTTACACAGCCAAGAAGCCTTTGAGCCCACACGGACTTGTGAAATTATCAAAAGGTCTAAAAAATCCAATGCTTTATATATACAGCAAACATATCCTTATAAGCGGGCATGTGGATTGCATTATACTGTGCCGGAATAGTTTTTTTATTAAAATTAAATTGAAATGGAGGAGCTTTATATGTCGAACCTGAAGGAAAAGGGATTGAAGGCGCTTGGATTGGCGGGGTTACTCGTCATTGTAATGTCCATGCTGTCCAGTCCCGTTTTTGCAGCAGTGCTTTGGGACCAGCCGCTGAGTTCAACAGATCAAAATGCTTATGCAAGCCAAAGCTTCACGGATTATTCCGATTACACTTGCTACAGCGCTGATGATTTCAGCAATTCACAGCACTGGAGCATCACTCAGATTTTTGTCCCCGGTAACGGGTGGAATGGGTTCAGTTCGCTCTCTAATGCCTCTACGCTCAATTTCGCAATTTACGGGGACAACAGCGGACTGCCGGGCGCCAGTCCCGTATGGAGTATTTCTCTGAATCCCAGTGATCCTCAGATATCAATTACGACGGGATCCGGCGGATTTCCATCAAATGTGACTTTGACCCTGTCAACGGCCCTTGAACTCTCGGCGGGGAATTGGTGGCTTGCATTTTACCCGGAAATGTCTTACAGCGGCGCTGGCCAATATGGAAGACAGCCATCCGATACTGCAAATGGTAATAATGCTCAATGGATAAACCCGGGCGGGGCTTTTGGGTATGGGACAGCCTGGCAGAATTGGAATGTTTTAGGCGGGACCCAGCATGACACGGCATTCAGGCTTGAAGGGACAGAGGGCGGCAATACTAACGTCCCCGAACCCGCAACCATGCTGCTGCTTGGTATTGGTTTGGCCGGTTTGGCAGGTGCCAGGAAAATCAAATATATTAGTTTGCTTATAAAACAAAGGCAGGATTGAATAAGTCCTGCCTTTGTTTTTCTCCGGATATCGGCAATAAAAAAGGGGACTGGCCGTCTGGATCAGTCCCCGCTTGAATCCTTTGTTTTTCCGGATACTGTTTACTTTTTCGCCACTCCCTGGGCCTCGATCAACTGGGGGGTCTGCTCGCAATTATTCTGCTTCCTTGCCGTGCGCTCCACCTGGGGTTTTACGTAGCTGTAGAGGTCGCCGGCAGCTATGGTTCCATCCCTCCTTACGACCTCTTCGTTCTTTATCCCTTTCAGCATGAAATAGGTGAAAAGGCCGTGTTTCTTTTCATCATAGGAAGAGCTGATCTGCTCGCCCGAAGATGCTGTCATAATGATCATATTGGCGGGAGCGCTGTAGCTCTGAAGGTTCATAACAAGGGGCCGGGTTCCTTTGGCCAGGACCGACCTGCCGCCCGCGCCCGAAAAGCAGGAGTCCATGGCGACGAAGACTTCCTTTGCCGGAAGCCTGCCCAGGACATCGTACAGCCTCTTTATAGAGTAGCCCGTGTGATCGATGAAAGCGGGATCGCCGTCGTAAGGGACGATGAATGCTTCGCCGGTTTTCGGGTTGGGGGCTCCATGCCCGGAATAATAGATGAAAACAGTCCCGTCCTTTTCGACATTGTTCACCAGCCATCGTTCGAAATATTTCTCAAAATCACTTTTTGCAGCATTTTCATTAAGCATTACTATGATGTTCTCTTCCGGATAGCCCAGCGATTTTATGAGGTACTCCCTCACGAGTTTCGCGTCCTTTACGGCGAAATCCGCTTTCGGGAGTTTCATCCGGTAGTTTTCAATTCCGATTACAATTGCAAAGGCACTTTTGCGGGAAAGCACTCTTGTAATAGGGACTGCTTCGATATCGGCTGCTCCGCCCGGTTCTTCAGGCTCCGCCACGGCAGAAAAAGCCTTGGCGCTGTCGGCCGAAATGATGGCGAATTTTGTCGCCTTTTCATTTCTGTCGTACTGGACCTCAAAAGTTATGTATTCCTTCATATTAGTCACAGGCGTGGCAACGATTTCCGCCAGGCCGAAGGTGCAGATGTCGACAACAAACAGGCTGCCGCCTTTCAGCACTTTGCCGAGAACGGTTTCCCCCTGCTCTACCCTGAACACATCAGAAACCACCTTGTAATCTATTTTCTTGGTGTCTATGGGGGACCCAAACCTGGCCAGAAGTTCGTACCGGGGCGCGCCTGACTTGACTGATTTGTCATCAACATATTCCCCCCGATTGACGATAGTTGAAAAACCGCACCCCGTTAAGAAAGCAAGAATACAGAAAAACAAGAGACCCCTTCTCATAGCTTTCCTCCTGTAAACTGAAACTGACCTTAAACGATTAAAAATTATTATAGATCTGTTTCCCGGAAACGAATCTCGCGAATTCCCGGCAAGCGATTTTAAAAAGGTATTGCTGAATGTATGTTTTCCAGACAGATATAATTACTTAAAATAATTGTCAATGGATTAAATAAAAATAGGAAGGTTTGTGAAATGTTGCCATGCGGAAAGTCAACAATATACATTGAGAAGATATGGCCCGCAAAAAGGAAAGGGGTTGACCAGCCGTGATCAACCCCTCTATTCTATTTGTGTTTTTTAATGGTGCCGAAGCCGGGACTTGAACCCGGACGGGTATGCCCCACTACCCCCTCAAGATAGCGTGTCTACCAAATTCCACCACTTCGGCACTTTCAAAGAGCGCGATTACCTTAAATTCTTTTGATAGTCTTGTCAATTGAGTTTTACTTATTTGCCGGTGCCGGTGCGCCCTGCGGTTGAGGGGCCTGCGGCTGGGCTTGCTGCGGCTGGGGTAAGGCCTGCTCAGTTGCAGCCGGCGCCGATTCCATAATCGATCCGCCTCTGGATGAAAAATAAGCCAGATAGAGGGACGTGATCATAAATACCAGCGCAATAACTGTCGTTATCTTTCCCAGGAATGTGCCGGGGCCGCTGCTTCCGAATATGGTTTGGCTGGAACCTCCGAATGCGGCTCCCATGCTTGCGCCTTTCCCCCTCTGAAGAAGTACAATCAGCACAAGCAGAAAGCAAACCAGGACATGGACTATCATTGCAAATATGTACACTGCAAAACCTCTGCTTTGAATTAGAACCCGATTATCTTTGAAAAAGATTCCAGGTCAAGGCTGGCGCCTCCAACCAGCGCGCCGTTAATGTCGGGCTCCGCCATGAGCCCTTTAATGTTTTCCGGGGTTACGCTTCCCCCATATAAAATTGATATTTGAGCGGCGATTTGCCCCGGGTACATCTGCCCGAGTTCCTGACGGATAAAAGCATGCGTCTGCTGGGCCTGTCCGGGCGTCGCGGTTTTTCCCGTGCCAATGGCCCATACCGGCTCATAGGCGACGAAAACACAGCTTATATCACCCATCGGGATATTCTTCAATCCCTGATTTAACTGTGTTTTTATCACCTTGAATGTCTGCCCGGTTTCGCGTTCATCGAAGGTCTCGCCGACGCAGAATATCACTTTCAGACCCGCCTGCAGGCCGGCCTTAATCTTGAGGTTTATTTGGCTGTCAGTCTCGCCGAAGAGCGTGCGGCGTTCGGAATGTCCGATGATCACATGGCTGCAACCTGCATCCACCAGCATACCGGCCGAGATTTCGCCTGTAAAAGCGCCCTCCGCCTTCCAATACATATTCTGGGCGGAAATGCCTATTGACGATCCGCGTGCCTCACCTGAGGCTGCCTGCAGTGCCGTGTAAGGAGGCGCAACCAGCACATCTCGATCGCGCAGGCCTGAAACTCGCTCTTTGAGGCCGCGCACAAATTCAACCGTTTCGCTGACGGATTTGTGCATTTTCCAGTTGCCCGCGATCAAAGCGCGCGGCATTTCAGGCCCCCAGCTTCTTCCCGATATATACGGCCAAATCCCTCATTCTGCAGGAGTATCCGCTCTCGTTATCGTACCAGGCGAAAACCTTGACGAAGTTGCCGTCCAGGATCTTTGTCAAGGGTGCATCGAAGATCGCCGAATAGGGGCTGCTGGTGAAATCGATTGATACAAGTTCTTCTTCGCAGTACTCCAAAATGCCCTTCAGACTGGATTCGGAAGCTTCCTTGACAGCCTTATTTACCTCGTCTACCGTCACGTTGCGGCCCACCTCGGCCACGAAATCGACGAGGGACACGTTGGGAGTGGGGACGCGAAGGGCCAGCCCGTCAAGCTTTCCCTTCAGGTCCGGGATGACCTCGGTCACGGCTTTGGCTGCCCCCGTCGAGGTCGGTACAATGGACATGGCCGCAGCTCTTGCCCGCCTCAGATCGCTGTGAGATCCGTCAAGCAGTCTCTGGTCCATAGTGTAGGAGTGGACCGTCGTCATCAGGCCCCTTTTGATCCCGAAGTTGTCGTGAAGGACTTTGACCACGGGGGCAAGGCAGTTCGTGGTGCACGAGGCATTTGATATTATGTGGTGCTTGGACGGGTCATATGTATGCTCGTTCACCCCCAGGCAGATCGTTGCGTCGACCCCTTTTCCGGGGGCGGCAATTATGACCTTTTTTGCCCCGGCTGTGAGGTGTTGGATTACCTGATCTTTCTTCCTGAATTTGCCGGTGGATTCAAGGACTATATCCACACCCAGGTCCTTCCATGGGAGTTCCGTTACATTATTGGTTACATTCGTTACTTTGATTTTTTTCCCGTTCACGATGAGGCATTCGCCGTTGCAGGAAACATCCGTTTCAATTTTGCCGTGGACCGAATCATGTTTCAGCAAATGCGCGAGAATGTCTGTCTTGGCCCTGGAGTTAACCGCAACAATCTCCAGATCATTGCTGCCAAGGCAAGCCCTTACTATAAATCTGCCTACTCTTCCAAAACCATTTATCGCCACCCTGATTCCCATTGCGGACCTCCGAGATCGTCTTTTTTAATCAAAAAATGATAAGTCCTGAGGGGGTATTTAGTCAATCAGTATTTAATCTTTTGCGAGTTGAGAACGATGGATTTTGCATGTGTTTGCACGGAGCTGCTGAGTTCGGGCGAAGTTGGAACAGCCCTTTTCTTATTGACTTTTACCGGCAGGAAGTTTTGAATATGCCTATGTCTCAAGTTATCCGAAAATCGGTTATCGCAGGTACGTGGTATCCGGGCAATGCCGGCGCCCTCCGGAGGGAGATCCTGGAATATCTGGACCGTGCCGATCCTCCAAAAGTGAAGGGGCGGCCGGCCGCCCTGATTTCCCCTCACGCCGGATACGTATACTCGGGACCCGTCGCGGCCTTCGGATATAAAATTCTAAAAAAGGGGGAATTTGAGCGGGTTATAATTGTGGGCCCGAGCCACCGGGCTTACTTCCACGGAGCCGCTGTCTACGGCGAGGGCGGTTTCGAGACGCCCCTCGGCGTTGTGGAAAGCGATGCGAATTTTTCGGCCACGATGGCCGGATCTTCTAAAATTATCAGGTCCTTGCCGGATGCCCATGCCCAGGAACACTCGATAGAGATTCAATTGCCCTTCCTCCAGGTTGTCCTCGGTGAATTCAGATTTGTGCCGGTCCTAATGGGTGACCAGTCCCGAGCGACATGCGAAGCTGTTGCCGATGCGATTAATCCGGCATTGTCGGATCCAAAAACTTTGCTGGTGGCCAGTTCGGACCTTTCCCATTATCATACATACGACAGCGCAGTCCGGATGGACAGCATCGTGCTGGGAAGGATCGAAAACATGGATGCAGACGGCCTGCTTGGTGATCTGGAGAAGGGCAGGGCCGAGGCTTGCGGGGGCGGGCCGATTGCAGTGGCGATCATGGCTGCCAAGGTCCTCAATGCCAAAACCGGGACGGTATTGAAATATGCCAATTCCGGAGATGTTTCCGGTGACCGCTCAGGCGTGGTCGGATATGTATCGGCCGCCTTTTCAGATGCGTGACCTGCAATGGAAAGCAAGGAAAGAAAAGGACTGGTAGGGACCGCCTCAGGCCTGTCCGAAGAGGAAAAGCAAAGACTCCTGCGGCTTGCAAGGACGACCCTGGAAAAAAGACTCCTGGGGACAACGACGCCTGCGCCGGAAGTATCAGAGTCCCCGGTCCTGAAGGAAAAACGAGGCGCTTTTGTTTCTCTTCACCGCAGGGGCATGTTGCGGGGTTGCATCGGATGCATTGAGGGACGCAAGCCCCTGTTGGACACCATTGAGGAGATGGCGCGTGCCGCGGCCTTTAACGACCCCAGGTTTCCCCCGCTTTCCGCGGAAGAACTCAAGGATCTCGATATCGAGATCTCCGTGCTTACCCCCCTCAAAGAAGTACGTAATATTAACGAGATAGACGTAGGCGTGCATGGCTTGTTTATTGAGCGGCAGCATTGCTGCGGGCTGTTGCTGCCCCAGGTGGCGACGGAGTGGGGCTGGGATCGCATCAAATTCCTCGAGGAGACCTGCAGGAAAGCCGGACTGCCCTCGAACAGCTGGAAGGAAAAGGGTACAACAATCTACATTTTTTCTGCAGATGTTTTTGGATCTCCTCCCAAATAATTCTTGACATAAATAACTTTTGCAAATAAACTCTGCATTTCGATTTCCTCTCGAAGGCGGACATTTGCCTGATACGGATTATCCCGCCCGGGAGGATTTGTATGTTTGTTCGGGAGTTTGCTGGCGTAGCTCAACAGGTAGAGCAGCTGATTTGTAATCAGCCGGTTGCGGGTT
>CAZKYN010000134.1:0-9181 GCA_964556675.1 uncultured Syntrophaceae bacterium | reverse complement strand
CCGCATTGGTATAGCCGACTATAGAAATTATGGGAAGTCCGGCCTTGTTCCTTTTTATGCGCCGCTGCGATCTTTCCTGCTGCACTTTCTTCAAGTCCTGTTCGAGCTTGCCAATTCTCTCCCTGGCGCGGCGCCTGTTTATTTCAAGTTTTGTTTCGCCCGGCCCGCGGCCGCCTATTCCCCCGGTAAGGCGCGACATCGCGGTATTCTTCGTTATAAGCCTGGGCAGAAGGTAATTGAGTTGGGCAAGTTCAACCTGGATTTTGCCTTCCCTGCTGTTTGCCCTCTGGGCAAATATGTCTAGGATAAGCTGTGTCCGATCGATTACCCTCAATTCGGTAAAATCGGATATGGAGCGGATCTGGGCAGCTGTAAGTTCGTGATCGAAAATGAGCAGTGTCGCACCTATCTGGAGGGCATGGATAACTATCTCCGCCAGCTTTCCTTTCCCGATGACGAGCTTGGGGTCCGGCTGCGGCCGGTGCTGAATGACTGTATCGTACACCTGGACGCCGGAGGACTCAGCCAGCTCCTTCAATTCCTCGATCGAGTTCTCCGCATTGTTTTCTGAAAATCTGCTGACATGAATGAGTATGGCCCTGTCGGCTGACTCGATTTTTCTGGCCCTCTGTTTTTTCGCCAGCTCGTCCTCAAGGGCCTGAATGAATCCTGTAAAATCGAGATCCAGTTCAGAAGGGCGGACCGGTTCCATGGTGAGCCAGAATTTTCCTTCAGAATTCTCAGGAATAAGATGCGCCAGGTGAATTCGCCCCGGATAACCCTCCTTATCCACATCAAGGGCTCCAATCATATCAAGCCTCAACAGGGCAAGGTCCGTCAAATCATCCCGGGATAATAACTCCTGATTAAGGTGAGTGTGGATCAGGCGAAGGCCCTTGAACCGGGTAGAGGATGAACGAAACCTGTCAAGGTCCGGAATCTCGATCTGCTTGTGATCTCCGACCATTACGTAGCAGACCTCGCCCTTCCTGGTTAAAAGTATTCCTATTTGCCTGTTGATCTCCCTGGAAAGCTCGGCAATATACCTCGCAAGCTCGTGGGTTATGACCTTGTCGGAGGGTATTTTTCTTCTATAGAGTTGAAGCAGTTTTTTTAACTGGCCCGATTTCAGGCCGTTTGTGTTTCCGTATAGGCTTTCTATATTTACATCTCCTGATTATTTGAACTTCTGGGGATTTATCCTTTTCTCCATTTTGTCGATGAACTCGGACCACGTATGGGTTTTGAAGGTGGTAACCAGTTTCTTGGGCCTGGGTTCGCCGCATTTGGGGCAATTCAGGTTTTCATTTCCCTCGCCAACTTTTTGAACAGTTTCGAAGTTATGCGAACACTTGACACATTCATATACATAAATCGGCATCTTACATCTCCAAAAAACTTCAAATATTCCAATTATTTGCGCATTTTTTATCACAGGCGGGCTTGTGAGTCAAGATTCATTAATGGCCGGGGCGTTAAATCATATAAAAAAAGCCCCGGTTGCCCGGGGCTTTTCTGTCCATCTTTAGCTTTAAACCGACCTTAGAAGGTCAGGGTCAGCTGGTGCATAAGCAGGTAGTTGTCATCGACAAGACCATTAGGTGCCGTACCTTTGAAATAATCACCGGTCCAGAGATAGCCGAAGCCGATCATGTATTCAAGGTTCGGATAAATCTTGTAAGCTGCGGTGACATCAAGCTCGTTTCCGAGGTGTTTGTCGACGTAAGCAGCGGTCTGCCTTTCGTCAATTGCCATATAGGTGAAAGCGGCCTTCAGAGCAAGCTTCGGAATCGGGTTGAGTCCGACATAACCCTGGTAGATCCAGACGTTTTCTTCGTTCCATCCACCTCTGAACGGTACCGCGCCCTGTTTCGTCCCGAAGCCCATAATGCTTGAGTAACGGCCGCCCTGCCATTTGCTGAAGCGATCGTTGCCCAACATCAGAGTCGGATCCCAATCCTGGCCGCCGCCATGGGATATAGTCCTGTCGCTATCGGTGATATCGTCACCTTTGACCCAGGCGAACATGCCGCCTACGTAAGCAGGGCCGATATTGACCTTGGCATTAGCGTAAGCTGAAAAACCGTCGATATCAGTGTCGTTCCCGGTGTCGGTACGCTGGAAAGTTCCCCAGGTATAATAGACTTTGCCTTCCAGGTCGACCGGGCCAAGTTTCGCCTGTAAAAAGGGCGAAATTTCATACAGGTTCAGTTTGCCGGGGTTGGCGAAAGTAGTGTTGGTCCATACTACGTTGAACGTTTCGCCGGCTGCCTTGGTCTCATAATGCTCCCAGGTACCCTGGATACCAGCCTGGCCGGATTTCCACTTGAAGGTGGCCTGAAGGCCGTATCTGTCCCAATCAGCGGGTCCGTAAACGGCGGGATCAAACTGAGCTTCCTTCAAGTTCTCCCAGAAAGCACCTATAGTAACCGGGCCCAACGGGGCGGTATAGCGGAGTACAGCTCCGGAACCGGTTGTGTTACCGAATGCGATCGGGCTCCAGTAGCCTTCCGCCTGGTAGCCGACATCAAAGAACCCGGGCCCCAGGTTGAACGTTACGAATGCGCGCTCCCAACTGATGTTATTTTCACCGTTGGTTCCGGTCCCGGACGTCGGGTTCGGGGTACCGATTGCTGCATCCTGCCCCCACGCTTTCTCCATTGCGTCAAAGCGGGTCGTCAGCTTCAGGCCTTCTGCAACCTGGAACACCGTATTGATTCTCAGCCTCTGGCCGATGGTGCCTCTCGACTGCTGGTTTATGGCACCTGTCGGATCATCGGCCAAAGAATAGTTACTTGTCCAATATCCTACAGCGTAATAGTCACCGAAGAACTTAACATCAGCGGCGACTGCGGGCATGCTGAAGGCCGCGATAAGGCCGGCAGCAAACAACACCAACAACAATTTCTTCATGTTCTCCTCCTATTTTGCTTTTTTTGCGCCATTTTCATCTGCATTATGGAAACGGCTTTTTGACCCTTAGTCCAAATATACGGAAACTAACTTGAAATTAGGGCCATCACCCCCCTTCCTTTAAGGATTTTAGAGCATCCCATATAGGTAAGTAGCTCGTCCTAACATCCGAACTTACCTCATGTCAAGAATTAAATCCCAAGAGTTATCAAAAAACCCGCGAATACACGGCAAATTTCATTACTTGAGAGCAATATTCATACCAGGTATTTGCGATATCAATCATCGCTTGTAAGTTCCTGAACAAAGGTCAGCTTTTTTGAAATGGTGGAAAATACGATTGTATGTACTAGTACAGACATTTCTAAAGTGTGTTAAAAAAGTCACATTCGATTTTCCCCGGTTTGTAATTTTGCAACTTGAAAACAGGGTGCTTTTGACCGGGCTGTAAAGATGCCCTTAATGCCCGAAACCGTAGTGTTTTCCACAAATTTATCTTGACATCATCATACCGCTATTTTATATTCCCACGGATTTTGTGAAGGAATAGCCGCGTTTTCAGAAGAAAATAACATATTGAAATTACAATGATTTTTAGGGATACGGCATTCCTAGGTCCGTAAAAGAGATCAAGAGGATGGCCCCTCCCACATTCAGGCAGATAAAAAAGAACGGAGGTAGTCAAATGGCAGATGCAAAGGTCCAGTTAAAAGAGGTATATCCGGTACCGGAAAAGGTGCAGAAAACAGCTTATATAAACAGTATGGATCAGTATAAAAAGCTGTGGAAGCGCTCGGTTGAAGATCCCGAGGGTTTCTGGTCCGAAATAGCTAGTGAGTATGTAGAATGGTTCAAAAAATGGGATAAGGTCGAGGATTATAATTTTGATATTAAAAAGGGCCCAATTTATCTGAAATATTTCCAGGGCGGGAAGCTGAATGTTTCCTATAACTGCCTGGACAAACACCTGAAAACCCGGGGAGACAAGGTCGCAATCCAGTGGGAAGGCAATGAGCCGGGTGAGGAC
Organism: uncultured Syntrophaceae bacterium; assembly: GCA_964556675.1. Lineage (GTDB taxonomy): Bacteria > Desulfobacterota > Syntrophia > Syntrophales > UBA4778 > JBDKTK01. The sequence continues at coordinate 5,241 of CAZKYN010000134.1, read as the reverse complement.
AGGGCGCTTACGTACAAGCAGATGCATGAGGAAGTCTGCAAATTCGCGAATGTCCTGAAAGCGCAGGGCATCAAAAAAGGTGACCGCGTCCAGATTTATCTGCCCATGATCCCCGAGTTGGCCATCTCAATGCTGGCATGCACGCGTATCGGCGCCATTCACAGCATCGTATTCGGCGGATTCAGCTCAGATTCTCTTCGTGATCGCATCGAGGACAGCAAATCCAAGCTCCTCATCACCTGTGACGGCACATTCCGCGGTGCCAAAGCAGTTCCCCAAAAGGACAATGCAGATGCCGCCATCAAAGGATTTGATTTTGTCGAGAAGATGATAGTCGTGAAACGCGTCGGCGACAAGATTAAATGCAGCTGGGATCCCAAGAGAGACATTTGGTGGGATGACGCGATGGCCAAGGCGAGCCCGGTTTGCGAGCCGGAATGGATGGATGCCGAAGATCCCCTCTTCATTCTCTATACATCAGGATCAACCGGAAAGCCCAAGGGCGTCCTGCACACTACGGGTGGATACCTCGTTTTTGGAGCGTATACCCATAAGATTATCTTCGATTACCATGAAGATGATATTTACTGGTGCACGGCTGATGTCGGCTGGGTAACCGGACATACTTACATAGTCTATGGGCCGCTCTGCAACGGCGCGACATCAATTATGTTCGAAGGCGTTCCCAACTATCCGGATATCAGCCGATTCTGGAAAACAGTCGAGAAGTACAAAGTAACCATTTTCTACACCGCTCCCACCGCAATCCGCGCCATCGCTAAAGAGGGCGACGATTGGGTCAAGAAGGCCGATATCTCCACCCTCCGGATTCTCGGAACAGTCGGCGAGCCGATCAACCCCGAAGCCTGGAACTGGTACTTCAACGTGATCGGCCGCGGCGAGTGCCCCATCGTGGACACCTGGTGGCAGACCGAAACCGGCGGAATCCTGATTACCCCTCTTCCGGGAGCAGTCCCAATTAAACCAGGGATGGCTACAACGCCTTTCTTCGGCGTATGGCCTGTCCTCCTTAATGACGAAGGAAAAGAAATAGATGAAACAGTAGCTTCCGGCGCGCTCTGCATAAAGAAACCCTGGCCGGGACTCATGAGAGGCGTTTATGGCGATCCCAAGAGGTTCCAGGAAACCTATTTCGAACAGTTCCCCGGATACTATGTGGCAGGCGACGGTGCCAGGAGAGACAAGGACGGCTATTATCAGATCACCGGCCGCATCGACGACGTCATTAACGTATCCGGACACAGGATGGGGACAGCTGAAGTTGAAAGCGCCCTCGTAGCCCACCCCAAGGTTGCTGAAGCAGCTGTCGTCGGTTACCCCCATGAGCTGAAGGGCCAGTCCATTTATGCTTACGTAACCCTGAAATCCGGTGTTCAGAAGTCAGAAGAGCTCAAGAAAGAGCTCGTAGCTCACGTCAGGACATTGATCGGCCCCATTGCCACCCCGGAGAAGATCCAGTGGGCCGACGGACTTCCCAAAACCAGAAGCGGAAAGATAATGAGAAGAATTCTTAAGAAAGTGGCCGCCGGTGATATCAACGACCTGGGCGACACCACTACTTTGGCAGATCCTTCCGTTGTGGACGATATAGTGAAGAATAGAGTGTAAAAAAAACTAGCTACGGATGATGCCGGCAGTCGCGAGCTGCCGGCACGCCATCCCGGAAAGGAGGAAGACGTGAATATTGTTGCATGTGTAAAGCAGGTTCCAGATACCGAAGCGCAGATTAAGGTAAAACCGGACGGCTCTGGAATTATCGAGGATGGTATCAAGTGGGTCATGAATCCCTATGATGAATTTGGAGTTGAAGAAGCACTCAAACTGAAAGAGAAGTTTGGCGGGGATGTCACGATTGTTTCAGTGGGCCCGGCCAGGGTTATGGAGACAATCCGTACCGCTTTGGCGATGGGCGCCGAAAAAGGCATTCAGATTGACGACCCCTCTCTGTATGGGGCAGACGCGTTTACAACAGCATCGGCGCTTGCCGCAGCAATCAAGGGAATTCCTCACGATATCATCTTCTGCGGCCAGAGGGCGATTGATGACGATTCCGGCCAAGTCGGGGCAATTCTTGCTGAATTGCTCGGCATCCCCCAGGTCACAATAGTAACCAAACTCGATATCACAGATAAGACTGCGAAGGCAGTAAGGCCCATCGAAGGAGCTCAGCTGGTTATTGAAACCGCTCTGCCCTGTGTCATTACAGCACAAAAGGGACTTAACGAACCCCGTTATGCATCCCTGCCGGGCATCATGAAGGCGAAAAAGAAACCGGTTGATGTGAAGAACGCAGCCGCTGTCGGTGTAACAGCTGATATAAAGGCCAAAGTCGCGAAAACCATGCCTCCTCCACCGAGACCCCCAGGAAAGATCATTGAAGGCGAAGAACCGGCGCAAAAAGCCGCCCAGCTTTGCAAACTTCTGAGGGAAGAGGCTAAGGTTATCTAATCTGACGAGAATGGAGGAATAAAAAAATGGCAAAAGGCGTTTGGATAGTAGCAGAATTAAGAGATGGAGCCTTCAGAAAGGTAAGTTACGAACTTGCCAGTACGGCAAGGAAACTTGCCGATGCGCTGGGCGATGAAGTCAGCGCCATCGTTCTCGGCTCAGGTGTCGAAGGAATAGCCGGACAGCTTGGTAAGTACGGTGTTGATAAAGTTTATGTCGCGGATGGCGCGGTATTTGAACCCTATACAACTGATGCGCATGCGGCAGCGGTCGCCAAAGCAGCCAAGGACAACGATGCATCGATACTTCTGTTTGCGGCATCGGCCCAGGGAAAAGACCTTTCAGCGAGGGTCGTCGGAAAACTTGCAACCGGAATGGCCTCCGACTGCACCGATATAAAGATAGCTGATGGAAAGCTGCTGGCCACAAGGCCTATGTATGCTGGCAAATGCTATGGCGAAGTAGTTGTTTCCGGTTCGCCCCAGGTTGCCTCACTCCGTCCCAACGTATTCCCGGTTGTGGAAAACGCAAAGGCCGGAGCAGTAAATAAATTTGACGCAGGAGTGGATGCCGCGGCGATAAAGACCAAGGTAGTTGATGTCCAGAAAGACGCCAGCGGTGCAATCGATGTATCAGAGGCGAACATCATCGTTTCCGGCGGACGTGGCATGAAAGGTCCGGAGAATTTCCCGATACTCGAAGAGTTGGCGGGGGTTCTGAAGGGCGCAGTGGGCGCGTCGAGGGCGGCCGTGGACGCGGGATGGAGGCCTTTGAAGGATCAGGTCGGCCAGACCGGTAAGACAGTATCGCCGAACCTCTACATAGCATGCGGAATTTCCGGAGCCATCCAGCACCTCGCAGGAATGAGTTCCTCGAAGTACATCGTAGCTATCAACAAAGATGCAGAAGCTCCAATTTTCCAGAAAGCGGACTACGGTATAGTTGACGACCTGTTTAAGGTAGTTCCGGAAGTAACAAAAGAATGCAAGAAACTTTTAGCTGAATAAAAACGACGGGGGCGGTTGAACCGCCCCCCTTTTTTCTGTATAATGTTAATTATTTAAGCAGTCTACAATTCCCCCAAAGGGATGAATATAAAGGGAGGAGAGGAAGGTTATGCAGAAATATCAATATACCGGGCTTGAGAATCGGGAAGTGTTCTGGAACGCCCAGAACTTTCAGATTCCCCTTGATCTGCTGGCCCTGGTGACATTTGCCATCCTGGCTTACGGTCTTTATTTAAGATATCAGATGTGGACCGCTATGGGCAAATCGGAAAGGCGCGATGACAACCGGGGAGAAAGAATAAAGAATTTACTAAGGAATGGCGTGGCCCAGCTTTCAGTCTGGCGCGATACTTATCCGGGAATTATTCACGGCCTGATTTTCTTTGCGTTTTTTGTCCTTATATGGGGGGCGGCGTTTGATGCTTTCCAGTTCTATTCAGGCATACACTTTAACGGAAAGCCCTACCTCGTCTTCTCTCTCGTAATGGAAATGTTCGGTCTGGCGGCCATAGTCGGCGTCTTGCTTGCCCTTGACCGTAGATTCATCAGAAAGCCCGACCGGCTTACATATAAAGGCGTTTCGGAAACCAAACCTGATGACGTAATAGTTTTATTAATGATACTCGGAATTATGGTTACCGGGTTTATTCTGGAAGCATTAAGAATTTCAGCGACGGGCTGGCCGTACCCCCAAGATAAGATTCCTTATGAAGTATGGTCCTTTGTTGGATGGAACCTCGCCAAAGGATTCCAGGGCATAGATCAGGCTAGCCTTATCACAGCCCACAAAGTTCTGTGGTGGACCCATACGTTCCTAGCCGTCGGGTTTATCGGATACCTGCCCTTCTCGCAGAGAATGCGACACATGTTCACGTCTCCAGCCAACCAGTTCATGAAAAGCCTGAAACCCTTCGGGCAGTTGGAACCAATTCGCGATTTTGAAAATGCGGAGACTTTTGGAGTCACAAACCTGGAAGAGTTCACCTGGAAACAGATTTTTGATTCCGATGCCTGCACTCGTTGCGGACGATGTCAGGACGGTTGCCCGGCTTACAATACCAACAAACACCTGTCCCCCAAGAAGATGGTCCAGGATATAAAGACCTATTGGGAAGAGAGGGCGCCTGCATTTGTCGCCGCCAAAAAGGCGGCGGTAGCTGGGGGGGAGGCCCAGGCTCCCGAACCCTCCGAGAAATCTCTTATTAATGACGTCGTCGGAGTGGATTCCGTCTGGGACTGCACGAACTGCATGCATTGTATGGAACACTGCCCCGTGTTCATCGAGCATGTGCCCAAGATAGTCGACATGAGGAGGGCCAAGGTACTGATGGAAGCAGACTTTGCTCCCGAGCTTCAGCTCACCTTCAGGAACATGGAAAACAACTCCAATCCCTGGGGCATCGGCGCACATCTGAGGGCCGACTGGGCCAAGGACATCGGCGTGAAGACCATGGCTGAAGATGCCAATGTCGAGTACCTGTTTTATGTTGGGTGCGCCGGCTCTTTCGACGACAGGTGCAAGAAGATATCTGTTGCGCTTGCTAAGATATTCCAGGAGGCCGGGGTGAGTTTCGCGATACTCGGAACAGAGGAAGGCTGCTGCGGCGATTCGGCCATGAGAGGCGGAAACGAATACCTCTATCAGGCACTGGCTCAGTACAATATCGAGATCATGAACGGCTACGGTGTGAAGAAGATAATCACGACCTGCCCCCATGGATATAACACATTGAAAAAAGACTATCCGCAATTGGGCGGAACTTAC
>CAZKYN010000133.1:0-9228 GCA_964556675.1 uncultured Syntrophaceae bacterium | reverse complement strand
ATATACGCCTCGCGACCCGGTTTTTGCGCGCCTTGCATCTAAGCGTTTTTAAAAAGCCTGATTTTGCAGGCTAAGAATAGCTGACAGAGATTTGAGAGTTTTCGGGAACCGCGCGGAGCAGGCAGCGGATCGTTTCTGAAGGGATTGATTAGAATATCAGGGAAACGCCGAGGATAATATTCACGATCATTAAAATCACTGTCGCCCGGCCCCACCAGACGTGCCAGGGACGCAGTTTCACCGCCTGGGCGCCCACGGCGAACATCAACTGCCCGAGCAGGACAGCGATAAGCAGAGATGAAATAACAGCCAAGCCCACCCAGGTGTGCGGTATCGTGAAGTGCTCCCCCTGCACGAGGCTGATCCCGAGCACTACGAAAAAAAAGCCCGCGAGCGCCAGGGCCATGCCGGATGAATTCATCGTTTTGTGGAGCTTGAGCCAGTCGGGCATGTTCCGCCGGAACATCGCAACGAAAACACCCGCCGCGAGCAGCAGGAAGGCGCCGGCCATGGATAATATATGCGCTAAAAGCAGCATATGATCCCGGGGTGAATTTATTGTTTTAACTTCAAAGACAGCGTCAGCTCGAATTTTGCAACCGGCTCGTCGCCGAGGCGGGACGGGACGGTTGCAGTGACATGCACTGTCGTGTTGACGCGCTCTCCAGTCGCAATCGCCTCGTTGACAAGCTCGCGCACCGCAGGCCCGTCATTGCAGGTGAACAGGGTGTCCCCTTCCGCCCTCTTCAGGAATTCCGCCTTGAAATCCTTGAACAGCAGGGCCACCGGCTTGCGGCTTTTCTGTATGAGGCGCATCGCCGTGATCCCGCCCGCCATGTCCGCCCCCGCCGCCATTACCCCGAAATACATCGAGTTTAAGTGGTTGCGGGTCCTGCGGTTGAGCCTGATCCGGACAATACAGTGCTCGTCCGTGAGTTCCACTACGTACGGGGCGATGAAATGCAGCATCCTGATCTTCGTGAAGGCAAAAATCCGGATCAGGAGATTTTCCCTCATTCGGGCGGGCAGCGCTCTGAGCAGCATATTCATCCGTTAATTTTACCAGAATACTTTATTATTGAGAACTCTTGAAAAGAAGCCTCCGGACATTGCCCTGCATAATGTCGTCGCGCTCTGAGGCGCCGAGTTTGAGGTATTCAAGTTTCTGCAGTTCGTAATACGGCGTCCCGAAGGGAAAATCGCTCCCGAACAGGAGCCTTTTGCTCCCGTATTTTTCCAGGAACTGAGCCATTTCCCGGCTCGACGCGAGGGCCGTGTCGGCGTATACGGATTCATTTTCCCATATACCTGCGTGGAAAAGCGCGGGGAAACCGCCGTTGAGCCCGCCCAAGTGCGGGATAACAACGGGGGTGCGTCCGGCCACTCTCTTCAGGAAATTGAGGGTGTTGCTGTATGACTCCTCGAGCATGATGGGGAGCTGCAGCCGGTATGCCTCCTGCAGGAACTCCTCGCAGCGGGGGTCGTCGTAGTTATAGGTAGGCTCGTATTCATGCCGGTGCCATTTGATTCCCAGGTAGCCGTCCTTGAGCTGGTCCTTGCGGAAATCGTTCCAGACGAAGAAGTAGGCGCCGTATTCGCCGTGCCGCCGCTGTATATCGAGCAGGTAATTGTTTGCCTGCTCGCGGCAGAGCATCCACTGTTTGTTGTCCTGGAAATTATAGTCGCTCCGGTCGTATATATCCTCAACCGGCGGGATGAGACAGGCGCCCTCGATCCCGGCGTCGTCGAGATAGCTGCGGATCACGCTGATCGGCAGGTCCGAGTTCTGGATTCCGCAATGCATGTGGGAATCAATGACCACTGATGTTTTAATTCCTTTCTAACGAAGTCTCATGCGGTTTGCAGCGCAAGGCCGAATCCGGGCTTTTTGAACAGTGTCAGGCGATATCGCCCTCCAGAAGTATGCTCCTTACCCGGTCCAGTTCTTCCGGGGTATCTACCTCGACGGAATCGAACTGGGTTTCGACCACTCTGAGCCTGTAACCGTGCTCGAGCGCCCTTAGCTGTTCCAGGGATTCGAGTTTTTCCAGGCGGCCCTGTTCAAGGCAGGAGTACTTCAAAAGGAACCATTTCCTGTACGCATAAATGCCGTGATGCTTGTAATAATCTGTGGCTCCGCGGTCGCGCACAAACGGGATCGTGGCCCGGGAGAAGTAAAGCGCGTCGCCGTTGCGGTCGAAAACGACTTTGACGGCATTGGGGTGCGTGACCTCCTCCGGACGGCGAATGCGATAAATCAGGGTGGAAAAATAGACGTACGGGTCTGTGAGCAGCGGGCCGGCGACTTCCGTAATCTGGCTCGGCTCAAACAGGGGCTGGTCGCCCTGGATGTTCACGATGATATCGGACTCGTGGAGGTCCATTCCCGTAATCGCCTCCGCGATGCGGTCCGAACCCGACCGGTGGCGGTAAGAGGTCATGACCGCCTTGCCCCCGAACTTTTCCACTGCTGCATAAATCCTCTCGTCGTCGGTTGCTACGGCCGCGGCGGTCACCCCCGGCGCCCTCATGACCCTTTCGTACACGTGCTGGATCATGGGCTTCCCGCACAAATCGGCTAGAGGTTTCCCGTCGAAGCGGGTTGACGAATATCGCGATGGTATAATGCAGATCACTTTCATGGCGCGAGGTACGGGTCCGGTTTCTCCAGGTAATTTATCACATAATCGTTAACGGCTTCCTCCAGGCTGCGGGCGTTTGCAGTGTAGCCGGCCCCCCGGAGCTTTTCCATCCGGGCCTCGGTGAAATACTGGTACTGCCCGCGGATGGATTCGGGCATATCGATATATTCGATTTCGGGTTTGCGCCCCAGAGCGTTGAATACGGCCGTCACGAGGTCTTTCCAGCTCCTGGCCTTCCCTGTGCCCAGGTTGAAGATGCCGTTGACCTGCGGGTTCTGCAGGAACCACCACAGCGCGTCGACGCAATCCTTGACGTAGACGAAATCGCGCAGCTGCCCGCCGTCCGCATATTCCGGCCGGTGCGATTTGAAGAGCCTGACCTTTCCGGTTTCGCGAATCTGTCCCCACGACTTGTGGACGACGCTGCGCATATCGTCCTTGTGGTATTCGTTGGGGCCGAACACGTTGAAGAACTTCACGCCTACCGTCTTCCGGTCAAGGCCGTTCTTGAGGATACCCAGGTCAAAAACCTGCTTGGAGTAGCCGTACATGTTGATCGGTTTGAGCTTTTCGGAAACCGCATTGTCGTCGGAAAACCCGAAGCCGCCGTCTCCGTAAGTGGCGGCGCTGCTCGCGTATATGAAGCGCTTGCCGTGGCGCACGGCCCAGACCGCGAGCGCCCGGCTGTAGAGATAATTGTTCTTCATGAGGTAATCGGCGTCGCGCTCCGTTGTCGAGGAACATGCGCCCATGTGGACTATGGCGTTCACGTCGAACGGAAGCTGCTCGGCCATGATCATCTCCAGGAAGGAATCCTTGTGGAGGTAATCGTTGAATCGCAAGTTCACCAGGTTCTTCCATTTGTCGGTCGTACCCAGTTCGTCGACGATGATGACATCGGTGACGCCCTCTTTATTGAGCTTGCAGATAAAAGCGCTGCCGATGAAACCGGCCCCGCCGGTTACCACTATCATTGCTATACCGCCTTTGCCGCCTTTGCGACGGCCTTGCCGATAACGTCGAAGCGCTCTTCCGACATGCGGATTGGGATTCCCATGAAAAGCGTCCGGCCCAGGATCTCCTCCGCCTGGGGGATCATGTCCCTGCTGTAGCTGACCTTGCCTTTATACCCCGGGTCCCTGTACGGGTATTTCCGGGAGCTGGCAAAAGACTGCGCCAGGAAATGCTCCCAGTTCGGGACGTAGTGCCAGCGGTTCTCCTTGAAGTAGATGGAGTCCACGCCGTTTTCGGAAAGGGCTTTCTGGAGCCTTTTGGCTCCTGCCGAATCGGGCATGTTGAACCCGAAAAACGTCGCAGTGTCGCCTTCGGGGTCCGCCATCGCGCGGAAAGCAATCCCCTTTATTTGAGAGAAAATCTCCTTGAGCCTTGCCTTGTTCTTCCTCTGCTCGGAGATGATGTAATCGATCTTCCGGAACTGGGCCAGTCCCAGCGCGCCCTGCAGCTCGTTCATGCGGTAGTTGAATCCCGTTATGGTCCTGCCCTCGGCGGCCCGGTTCGTGCCCACGTGGTCGTGCCCGTGGTCGTGGTACCAGTCGGCGCGATCATAGAGGCTCTTGTCGTCGGTGATGACCATCCCGCCTTCGCCTGTCGTCATGGTCTTGTAGTAGTCGAAGCTGAAGATGCCCATATCGCCGAAGGTTCCGAGCTTCTTGCCGGCAAAGCTGCCCCCGCAGCTCTGGGCATTGTCCTCGAGCAGCGCGAGCCCGTTGAGCCGCGCCGCGGCGATTATCCTGTCTATCCGGGCGGGCGCTCCGCACATGTGGACGGGGATTACTGCTTTCGTGTATTTCGTCTTCTTCCGGCTGATGTCCTCGGGGTCGAGGTTGAGTGTGTCGTCGATATCGGCCATGACGGGAACCGCCCCGACTTCCAGGACCGCTTCATATGTCGCCAGGAAAGTGAACGCAGGCACGATCACTTCGTCTCCCGGGCCCACGTCGAGGGCGGACAGGGCCACTTTCAGGGCCGACGAGCCGGAGGTCACGCCCAGCGCGTAGCGCGACTTGTGATAGGCGGCGAATTCCTGCTCGAACTGGCGCACCTTGAAAACGCCTTTGCGCTCGACATCGAAATTGTATCTCATCAGGACGCCCGTCTCCATAACGTCCATTACTTCCTTTTTTTCTTCCTCTCCGAAAATCTCAAATCCTGGCATTTCTTTCTCCTGCTTTGCTTACATGCATTCCCTGTAAATCTCGACGGCGTCGTCGAATGTGACCTTGCGCGGGTTGTTCTCCAGCGGCCTGAGGACCGTCAGCGCGATCCGGGCCAGCTCGGGAAAGTCGTCCTCGGGTATTCCGAGGTCTTCCAGGCCCGTGCCGATCCCGCAGTCCTCTATCAGCGTGTCGACCGCCTCCACGGCCAGGCAGGCCGCGTCACGGTCCGCCATGCCGTCGACCGCCTCGCCCATGACTTCCGCGATTATCGCGAATTTCTCGACCGCACCCGGAATATTGAATTCCATTATCCGGGGCAGCATGATCGTATTGGCGAGCCCGTGAGATATCCCGTACTTCCCGCCCAGAGGATAGGAAAGCGAATGTGCCGCGCCCACCCCCGCGTTGGCCAGGCCAAGTCCTGCATAGAGGCTGCCCAGCAGCATCTCGCTGCGCGCCTCGAGGTTCCCGCCGTCATGCACGCAGGTCCTCAGGTTCGATGAGATGAGGCGGATTGCTTCGAGCGAAAACATCTCGCTCATGGGGCCGGCGTTTACCGATGTGTACGATTCTATGGCATGGCACAGAGCATCCATGCCCGTGGCCGCCGTCGGCTGCGCGGGCAGGCTCAGGGTAAGCTCGGGGTCGAGCAGGGCCAAGTCGGGGTACAGGAAGGGGCTGTTCATGCCCTCCTTCTTGGCCAGGTCTTTCCTGACGAATACCGCTGTGAACGTCACCTCGCTGCCGGTCCCGGCAGTGGTGGGGACCATGACCGTGGGGAGCCCCGGACCCGGGATTTTGTTGAGCCCGAGGAAATCGACTGCCTGGGCCTTGTTCGCAACGAGCGCGGAAACCGCTTTGGCCAGGTCCATGGCGCTGCCCCCGCCAAATCCGACCACCAGGTCGCTTTTCGCCCGGGAGGCCAGCTTGGCTGCCTTGTCGGCCAGTTCGAGTTCTGGCTCCGCAACGACCCTGTCGAAGATCTCATATTTCAGGCCGGCCCCTTCAAGCATTTTTCCCAGCCGTGCGGCAAACCCTGACTTCGCAAGGTTGTGGTCCATAATGAAAAAGGGCCTTTTAGCCCCCTTTTGTCTGATGATTTCAGGCAGCCGTCCAAATGATCCCGTCCCGAAGACGATCCTCCTGGCCCCGGTAAATTCGAATATTTTATTCATTGTCAGTTACTGTCCCCCTGTTTTTCTGCGCCTTTGCGCACGCGACTTGAAGTAATCGGTTTCGGGCATTTATGTCAAGTCCTTTGTTCGGAAATACCAGTCGAGCTGGCGGCAGACACCCCGGATCAGCCGGACCTCCCGTGAATAAAGTTTAATCCGGGAAAGGAACCGCCGGACATTGAGCATCCAGTATTCGGGGTTCTGGTGCTGGATGAAATGGATTTTCAAAAAGAGCTCCTGGAGCTGTCCGTACATGCCTTCGAGCTCGCTCTGGCGGGCCAGTTTCGGTGTAAATTTCGGGGGAGGCGCCGACTGCGCGAGGAACAGTTCGTAGCAGACCACCATCACTGCATGAGAAAGGTTCAGCGATTTCAGCTCCCCCGCCGTGGGTATCTCGACCAGGGCATGGCAGAGCTTGAGCTCATCGTTGGCCAGGCCGAAGTCCTCCGGCCCGAAGAGGATTGCCGCCTTGTTCTTTTGCGAGATGTCGATCATGTCCAGGGCAATGCTCCGCGGGTCCGCCTGGACCCGGCGCGCCTTTCCGATGCGGGAGGTCGTCCCGACAATATACTGGAAGTCCGCGAGGGCATCCGCAAGCGTGTCAAAAAACCTGATCCTCTCGACATTGCCGCCGGCCAGGTGGGTGGCCATCCGGCGGATCTCCTCCATATCGGGCTCTTCGCGCTTCGTCACGAAAATATTGTGAAAGCCCATATTCATGGCAGCCCTGGCCGCCGACCCGATATTTCCCTGGTGCTTGGGACGGTGCAGGACGATAGTTATGTTTTCCCTGTTGACGCCGATAGACATTTTAATCCTTTGCTGTTTGAAATCCCCCTTTTCTAAAGGAGGATTCGGGGGGTTTTCAGCTTTAAAAATACTCTGCAGCTCCCCTTTAAAAAAAGGGAGGTTACAAAGTAAATATTTGCCCAGTTCCGGTGAAATTTGATATCCCTTATAAACCATGGCGGATACTGAATCAAATCATTCCCTTAAGGACGATCCCAGTGCGGTCCTGGGCGAGGCCGCGGCCCAAATCGGGATCAAGCTCGATCAGGGCCGGCTTGATCTTTTCCGAACATACAAAAAAGAGCTCCTTTTCTGGAACCGCAAGGTGAACCTGATTTCAATGAAGTCCGAATATGACATTCCCATCAGGCACTTTGTCGACTCGCTCACCCTGGCCGAATTCGTGCCCCCCGGCGCGCGGCTGCTCGATATCGGCACGGGGGCGGGGTTCCCGGGCGTTCCCCTGAAGATATGCGATCCCTCTATCCGCCTCACGCTTGTCGAGTCGAACGGCAAAAAGGTCTCATTCCTCAAGGAGCTCTGCCGCAAGCTCAATCTCGATGCGACAATCCTGAATGTTCGGGTGGAAAGCCTGGGCGAGAAGCACCGGTCGGCATTCGACATTGTCGTTTCCCGGGCGGGCCTGAGGCTGCCTGAACTCCTGAAAAAAGGGGCCCTCTTCACCGTCACCGGGGGCAAAATTCTCGCCATGAAAGGGGGCTCCTCCAGGGAGGACGAGGTCCTGCCCGAAGGCCTTCCGGAGAGGCTCGGAATTGTCCTCTCCGACACCCGCGAGCTGACGCTCCCCGTAACCGGGGACGGGAGAAAAATCCTAATATATTCCAGGGTTTAGCCCTGAAAAAGAGGCTAAAATATCTCTTTGCAAAGCCTGTCTTTTGTGCTACATTGGCGCAAATTTCTCGCCCCATATTGCGTCCGGAATCCAATGAGAAAAATCATCAGTATAACGAATCAGAAGGGCGGGGTTGGTAAGACCACGACGGCCATCAACCTGGCCGCTTCCCTGGCAGCCGCGGAGAAGAAAACCCTTCTGATTGACTGCGACCCCCAGGGAAACGCTTCCAGCGGGATCGGCATAGATAAATCGAAGGCCGAGGACAGGAATCTCTACAAGGCCCTCGTGGGAGCGATACCTATTGAGGAGGCTGTCCTTGATACTTCCATCCCCCATCTGAAAGTAGTGCCCTCGAACCAGGACCTGGTCGGTATAGAAGTCGAATTCATCGGGTTGCCGGACCGGGAGCTCAAGCTCAAGCAGCTCATTCAGGCGTTTAACGGGGACCAGGATTACATCATTCTGGACTGCCCTCCATCCCTTGGCGTGCTGACCATCAACGCCCTGGTCGCCTCCGATTCCCTGATTGTGCCCATGCAATGCGAGTATTTTGCCATGGAGGGGCTCGGATACCTGATGAAGACGGTCAAGCTGATCCGGGCGGGCCTTAACCCGTCCCTGGCTCTCTCCGGGATATTGCTGACGATGTTTGATTCCCGCAACCGACTGTCGCACATGGTCGAGGAGGATATCCGGAAGAATTTCGGCGAAAAGGTGTTTCAGACTGTAATCCCGAGGAATGTGCGGCTTTCGGAATGCCCGAGCCACGGCCTGCCCATAATCCTTTACGATATTAAGTCCCGGGGAGCTGCATGCTACCTGGACCTGGCCAGGGAGATCCTGGCCAATGGGAGGAACTGATGTCCAAGGTTTCGCTCGGCAAAGGGCTGGGCGCCATGTTTCCTGACCTGGCGAGGGAGCTGACGGAAAGGCCGGCTTACCTGACCTGCGCCATCGAGGAGCTCCGGCCCAACAGGTTCCAGGCGAGAAAAAATTTCAACGAACAGGATATGAAGGCCCTTGTCGCCTCCGTAAAGGAGAGCGGCATCATCCAGCCCATTGTGGTCCGCCGGCTCAAGGAAGGCGGTTACGAGATAATTGCGGGAGAGCGGCGCTGGAGGGCTGCCCAGGCGGCGGGGCTCAAGTCCGTTCCCGTAGTGATCCGGGAAGCAGCGGACCGGGACACGGCGGAGCTTTCCATTATCGAGAACATCCAGCGCTCGGAGCTTAACCCGATTGAAGAAGCCGAGGGATTTCAGATACTTCAGGATAAATTCGGGCTCTCCCAGGAAGATATTTCAACCAGGGTCGGCAAGGACAGATCGACGATCACCAATTCCCTGAGGCTGCTCAAGTCCATTCCGGCAGTCAAAAAACTGCTGGCGAGCCGGGAACTGACTGCCGGGCACGCCAGGGCTATCCTAGGCCTGGAATCGGAGCAGCTCCAGGCCCGGGCTGCTGCCGAGATAGTCAAAAGAAAACTCAATGTGCGCGAGACCGAACGGTTTGTAAAGGCCCTCGCGGCAAAAAAACCGCCCGGCAAGAAACCTTCCCGTGATGCGTCCGGCGCGTCGGATGCGGCCATCAGG
>CAZKYN010000132.1:0-9229 GCA_964556675.1 uncultured Syntrophaceae bacterium | reverse complement strand
ACTGCCGACACTCGGATTTTCAGTCCGATGCTCTACCGACTGAGCTACCGACCCATTTTCGGCTGTTTTTTCCGTTTCGGAAAAAGAATTTTTATCGGAAGGTGGCTCTGTTGTCAAGGCATTTTTATCCTCTGTGACGGGCTTGTAGCTCTTCAAGTCAATCACCACGGTTTCGGCGATTTTGTCATGCCAGCCCTGTTTTTTCCGGTCGAATCCGGCCCAGATAAACCCGAGCCAGAAGAACACGGCGGAGACAACGTAGCCCACCCAGCGCAGGAAGGCTGTACCCGCGCCGATCGGCTCCCCGGAGACTTTGACGATTTTAAGCCCAAGGATCTTTTTACCCAGGGTCTGTCCGGAAACCGCGGGGAAATAGGTGAAATAGAACAGGTTAATCACAATGCTCATGGTATAGGCGGCGACCATGAGGTTGTTGGCGGTGTCCGAGATGCCCTCGGAAAGGACGGTGTTAGTGACTATGCTCAGGACCACCGTGCAGATCGAGGCCAGGATCATTGAGAGGAAGTAGAGGGCCATCATGTCGATTGAGATTGCAAGGGCCCTTTTCCAGAAGCCACCGTAGTGCTGTTCCATTTTGTTGAGTTCCTTCTTGCCAGGCTGGCCGGGAAGGCTTCTCCGGCTTACTGGCCTGATTTTAAATCCCCTCTGATTCCGCTTTAGAAAAGAGGAGAAGAGGACTGTACTCCCGCTTTCGCTGGAGTGACTACATCATTTGTGCGCTCGTTTCGGCACTTCGACAAGCTCAGTGCAGCGCAGGTTCAACGAGCGGTAATAGACAGATCCTTCGCTTCGCTCAGAATGATCTGCCTGTGGCAGACAATCATTTACGCCTGTATAGAGGTACTCACTTTTACAAGCTCCGTGAGCGTATTTAAAGAGCGCTGAAGATGCCCAGTTCATACTGGATTATGGCCAGGACGGCAATGCCGGCCGTTTCGGTCTTCAGAACCTGGCTGCCCAGGGTTGTGGGGATGAAACCCCGGGCACGGGCCGCGTCCACTTCCTCCGGGGAGAAGCCGCCCTCCGGGCCGATGGCGATCACTATGGAATTGCCGGCCGCGCGGTCTCCCAGAACCTTCTTTATCGTCGTGCCCTGTTCCTCTTCCCAGAAGATGATCTTCAACCCGGAATCCGCCGCGGATTCCAGCACCTCGCGGAAAGTCGCCACCGGGGCCACTTCCGGGACATCAGGCCTGCGGCACTGCCGGGCCGCCTCCAGGGCTATCTTTTGCCATCTTTCCCGGCGCTGTTTCGCTTTTTCGGGGCCCAATACCGGTATCGAGCGGGAGGAGACAAAAGGCTCTATCCTGTGGGCCCCCAACTCGGTCGCCTTCTGGACTATGAGGTCCATCTTGTCCGTCTTCGGCAGGGACTGGGCCAGGGTGATCATGGGCGCCTCTTGAATCTGCCGGGCGGGCCGGGCGAGCTTTTCGAGCGCCTTCACCTTCACCTGCTTCGAGAATGTCTTCGAGCCTGCGTTCGAGTCCGTGGCGATCTCCGCTGCATACTCGAAATCCGGGCTTCCAAAGAGCGTTATCCTGTCCCCCTTTTTGAGTCTGAGCACGTCGCGCAGGTAATGCGATTCGCTTTCGCCCAGCTCGATTTCGTCTCCCGGCTCAAGCTTGGAGGGGAAGTGAATGCGGGGGATCGTCATTTATCCTGTTTTTTATAGATATAGCAGACCCACTCTTTTTCCGTGAGTACCTTCTGCTGAATCAGGTCCTTCGCTGCCAGGGCATCCTCAACCATCTTCGCCCGCTGCTCGATTATCCCTGAGCAGACGAGATAGCCGCCCCGCGTCAGCATGGGCTCGATGTGACCGCTGAGCTTGGTGATGGTCTCGGCCGTGAGGTTCGCCACGATCATGTCGAAGGTGCCGTCCAGGTTGACGATATCTATGTTCATAACGGAGACCTTGTCGTCCACATGGTTGATGCTGACGTTCTGTTTTGCGATTTCGGCGGCCTTGGGGTCGATGTCTACCGCAGTTACTTTATCGGCGCCCAGCTTGGCCGCCCCGATGCTGAGGATGCCCGTGCCCGTCCCGATGTCGAGCACATTCCACCTGCGGGTGGTCCGCTCTTTCATCAGGATCTCCTCGATAGATTCGAGGCACATCCTTGTCGACGGGTGCTGGCCGGTGCCGAAGGCCATGCCGGGGTCGATCTCGATCACGATGTCGCGGCCGGAAGCTGTGTATCTCTCCCACGTGGGCTTTATAACGATATTTTTGAAAATCCGGACGGGTTTGAAGTACTTCTTCCACTGCTCGCCCCAGTCCTGGTCCGCTATATGTTTGACGGCGAATTCGGGCTTTTCATATTCCGGGAAGATCTGCTTGAGACTGTCCAGGTAGTCGGAAAGCCGGGATAGCTTCTGCTCCCACTTGGAGCGTTCGGGAAAATAGGCCTTGAGCACGTCGGGTATATGCGCCGGGGAGGATTCCTC
The DNA here is from genome assembly GCA_964556675.1 of uncultured Syntrophaceae bacterium. Classification (GTDB taxonomy): domain Bacteria; phylum Desulfobacterota; class Syntrophia; order Syntrophales; family UBA4778; genus JBDKTK01. The sequence continues at coordinate 6,760 of CAZKYN010000132.1, read as the reverse complement.
GAAATCCTTCCGGCTGACGTCTTCCTCCTGGGATATCCCTTCCGACCCCAATTCGATCAGAAAATTGGAAATCGCATCGACCAGTTCAGGAGGGGACTGTATTTTTATCTCGACCCAGGAGTCTTTTCCGGCAACTGGTCCGAGGCTGCTTTTGGGGGATTTTTCGGGCATCCGTCCTCCTTGTTCCTTAGTTCAAACTATATATCCGTTTTTGCGCAATATTTCAAGATTCTTGAGTTTTTTAAGTATACGTGATAGTTTACAACGAATTTTCCCCTACTAGGAAAGGCATTCGATTTGCCCAACAGCAAGGCAGGCTTCTACCCGGTTTTTCTAAAACTCCAGGGTAAAAAATGCGTTATCGTGGGAGCGGGGGAGGTTGCGGAAAGGAAGGCCGCAAAGCTGCTGGAATGCGGCGCCCTGGTATCCGTGATCGGCAGGGAGGCGACCCCCGGTTTGAAGGATATGGCCCGGAAAGGCGGACTGGAACTCGTAGCCGCCGACTACTGCGAGAAGCTCATAAAAGGGGCCTGTCTCGTCATCAGCGCCACCGATGACCCCGCCGTGAACCAGTCGGTCAGCCGGGCAGCAGGCCGGGAGGGTATCCCGGTGAATGTGGTCGATGACCCGGAGTTGTGCGATTTCATCGTACCCTCCGTCGTGGAAAGGGGACTGCTCCAGCTGGCGATCTCCACAGGAGGCGCGAGCCCGGCGCTGGCCCGGAAGATCCGCCTCAAGCTGGAAGGAATTTTCGGGGGGGAATACGCTGTTTTCCTCGAGGTAATGGCAGAGCTCCGGAAGAGGATTTTAGGGAAGGGAGGCCCCTCGTCCGATAACAGGAAGATATTCGAGGCAGTAGTCGATTCGCAGGCCCTCGAACTCATCCGCGAGGGCAAATGGGACGATTTCCGGCGGTTGGTCCGGGACCTTACCGGCGAGGACCTTGACCTCGAAAAGTATATGGCTCGTTGAGGTTGTCTATATGAGCATACAATATGTCCCCCGCTGGCGGGGGGCAGGGGGGTGGTAATTTCGATATTCTGTCACTTCTGCGAAAGCAGGAATCCAGTTCTTCGATATCTTCCTCTACCCTGGTGGGAGAGGGCCGGGGAGAGTGGAAATATTTACTGACGATTGAAATCTGCTTGTTGTCATTCTGAGGAGCCTGTCGACTAAGAATCTATTGTTATAAAAACAAAAAAAGATCCTTCGCTTCGCTCAGGATGACATTGGTTTAACTTAAAAGTCAGAGGGGATTTTGAAAGCCGAAAAAATCCCCAAATCGCTTAGGTTGAGGAATTATCGCTCGTTGAGCTTGTCGAAAAACGGGCGGTTCGTGAGTAGAAAAAGAAAGGTCGCACTTCGACAAGCTCAGTGCGTGGCTTGGACATGCTCGGCGACCGAGGACAATAATGGATGCCCTGTTTTTTAAATTGACGCTGGCGGCTTACCTGCTCAGCACGATAGGCTACGCGGTTTCCCTGGCTGAGAAGAGGATAAAGGCGGCGAAGGTTTCGACATTTGTGTTCCTGGCCGGCTTTGCCTTTCACACGCTGTTCCTGGTGTCGCGGGCTATTGAGACCGGGTACAACCCCATAGTGACCCTTTACGATCTGCTGATGCTTTTCTCCTGGGCGCTCGCGGGCGCTTACCTGCTGTTTCAGCTAAAGACCAAGACGCGGGTGCTGGGCGCGCTGATCTCGCCGCTCGCCCTGCTCATGATGATTATGGCGTCGGCCCGGCTCGATGACGCCGTAGTGGTCCCTCCCGCCCTCAAAGGCGGGCTCGTCCCGGTCCACATAATCCTGTCCGTAGCGGGAGAAGTCCTCTTTACGCTCGCCTGTCTGGCGGCCGTGATGTACCTGGTCCAGGAGGTCATGATCAAGAACCACAAAGTAAATAATTTCAGCCGCCTGCTCCCGCCTTTGCGCGACCTCGACAGAGTCAACAGCCTTTGCCTGCTGTGGGGGTTCCCGGTGTTCACCTTGGGAGTGATTGCCGGCTCGCTGTGGGCGCGCTCCGTCTGGGGCAGCCTCTGGGCATGGGACCCCAAACAGGTCTGGACGCTTATCGCCTGGATCTTCTATGCCCTGCTTATACATCAGCGCCATGCCATAGGGTGGACCGGCAGGAAGTCGGCGGTACTCTCGATTGCCGCTTTTTCGGTCCTGCTCGCCGCCTTCATATCGATAGGCATATACTCCTTCAGCGTCCACAGTTTTTGATATGAATCTGCTACTGATCGGAATGAGTCATAAAACGGCCTCCCTTGAATTGAGGGAGAAGCTTGCGCTGAGCTGCACGGAGCCGATTATCATGCTGGAGCGGATCAAGGCCATCCCGAGCGTGGAGGAGGCCCTGTACCTTTCTACCTGCAACAGGTTCGAGCTGATCGCCCGCACTGACGGCGAGACCGCCGTGCCGCAGATCAAAGCCTTCCTGCTGTCCCGGACAAACATTACGCCGGAAGAGCTGGAAAAAATAATTTACGTCCACAGGGACGAGGATGCGGTCAAGCACATCTTCCGCGTCGCTTCGAGCCTGGACTCCATGGTAATGGGCGAGCCCCAGATACTGGGGCAGGTCAAGGACGCATATCGCCAGTCCATTGCCGCCAAGTCGACCGGCATCATTTTGAACAAGGTGCTGCATGCGGCATTCCGGACGGCCAAGCGGGTGCGGACGGAGACGGCTATCGCCAACAATGCCGTTTCCGTGAGTTTCGCAGCCGTGGAGCTTGCCAAAAAGATCTTCAGCGAACTAAAGGGAAAGGCGGTGCTGCTCATCGGGGCCGGCGAGATGTCCGAACTTGCCGCCCGCCACCTCGTGAACAACGGGACGGGGCGGGTCCTGATAGCGAACCGGACCTTCGAGCGGGCCGAGAGGGTGGCGGAAGATCTGCATGGTACGCCGGTGCACATGGAGAAACTTGAAGAGGCCCTTGCCGAGGCGGATATCATCATCAGCTCGACAGGGGCTTCAGGCTTTGTCCTTAACGAGGCGATGATCTCCCGGGCCCTCAAGCGGCGGCGCAACCGGCTGCTCTTTATAATCGACATTGCCGTGCCGCGCGACGTCGACCCGGCAGTCGGAGGGATAGACAATGTCTTTTTGTACAACATCGACGACCTCCAGGGCATCGTGGACGGCAACATCAAAAACCGCATGGTTGAGGCCCTGAAGGCGGAGGAGATAATCTCCGAGGAGGTCGTGAACTTTTTCGACTGGTACCAGACCCTGGAGGTAGTGCCCACGATTGTTTCGCTGCGCAACAAAATGGAGACGATCATGAAGAACGAGATCGAAAGCACCTCCTGGGTAAAGAGGCTCAGCCCGGAGGAGCAGAAAAACGTCGAGATACTCGCCTCCTCCATTTTGAACAAGGTGCTCCACGAACCCATCTCCAACCTCAAGGACGAGAGCCGGGAAAATGGCGCTGTGACTATGATTGCTGTGATCAGGAAATTGTTCAAACTGGACGAGAACGGATAAAATTTGTTACTCCCGCGAAGGGAGTCCATAAGTTCCCGGTCAAGCGGGGGATGGCGATTTATAAAAAGTCCCCTCTTTTCTAAAGGGAGCAGAAAGAATTGAATGGCCCAGCTCAGGACAATAAAAGTAGGCTCGCGCGGGAGCGCGCTGGCGCTCACCCAGTCGAAGTGGGTGGTGGAAAGGATAAAAGAGCAACACCCCGGGGCGCCGGTTGAGATAGTCGTAATCAAGACTACGGGCGACAGGCTCCCCGCTGCGCCGCTCTCCGAGATCGGCGGCAAGGGTGTGTTCGTAAAGGAAATCGAGGAAGCGCTGCTGAGGAAAGAGGTGGACCTCGCCGTCCACAGCCTCAAAGACATGCCGGCGGAAATCCCCGAAGGGTTGCATATCCCGGTCGTGCCGCTGAGGGAGGATCCTCGCGACGTGCTGGTGTCCCGCCGAGGCAACAGGCTTAACGAACTGCCGAAGGGCGCCCGGATCGGGACGGGATCGCTGCGCCGGGGCTGCCAGCTCAAAAACCGTTATCCTCACTTCGAAATCGTCCCGATCAGGGGGAACCTCGACACGAGGATCAGGAAACTGGAAACTGAAAACCTCGACGCCGTTGTCGTTGCGCTGGCCGGCATGAACAGGATGGGCATGTCAGAGAAGATAACCCAGATCATCCCGGACGACATAATCGTGCCCGCAATCGGGCAGGGCGCCCTGGGGCTGGAACTCCGCCGCGACGACGCAGACACCGTGCGGCTTATTTCGTTCCTCGACGACCCGGAAAGCCGCATAGCGGTCCGGGCGGAAAGGGCTTTTTTAAAATGCTTCGGCGGAGGCTGCCAACTGCCTATAGCGGCCCGCGCCGTGGTGAACGAAGACGCCGTGAGCCTGGTGGCAGTCGTCGCAAGCCTGGACGGCAAAACACTGATAAAGGACCATGCCGCCGCAGGGGTCCGGAACGCCGAAGCACTCGGCAAACGCACGGCCCAGCGAATACTGGCCAAAGGCGGAAAGGAAATCCTGGCGAGTGTATACGGGTGCCGGGAATAGACAATCTCCTTCATTGCTTTCCCTCGCCCCTGGTGGGAGAGGGTTGGGGAGATGGGGAATAATTACATCCCAAAGTGTCATTCTGAGGAGCCTGGCGACGAAGAATCTAGTTTTTTAAAACCAAAAAGATCCTTCGCTTCGCTCAGGATGACAAGGGTTTAACTTAAAATTCAGAGGGAATTTGGAAAGCCGTAAAAATCCCCCTGTATCCCTCTTTAAAAAAGGGGGGAAAATAAGGAAGAAAACTTGAATGCATAAAAAAGGAAAAGTCTACCTGATCGGAGCGGGGCCGGGCGACCCGGGCCTCATTACGGTAAAAGGCCTCAAGTGCCTCGGCGAGGCAGACGTGATAATCTATGACTATCTCGTCAGCCCCGAGCTGTTGCGCCATGCCCGCAAGGACAGCCGTCTCCTTTACGTCGGCAAAAAAGGCGGGGAACACTCGATTACCCAGTCCGATCTGAATAAGCTCATAGTCGAGGAGGCGTCCAAGGGCATTGTGGTCGCCAGGCTCAAGGGCGGCGACCCGTTCATATTCGGGCGCGGCGGCGAGGAGGCGGAAATACTCGCTGGCGCGAAGATCGATTTCGAGATCGTTCCCGGCGTGACATCGGCTATCGCGGTACCCGCGTATGCCGGTATCCCGCTGACCCACAGGTCTTTCACCTCGACCGTCTGCTTCGTCACGGGCCACGAAGACCCGGTCAAGGAGCAGAGCGATATCGACTGGAAGGGCCTCTCCGGCATTGGGACGCTCGTCTTTCTTATGGGCGTGAAGAACCTGCCTTCGATTATAAAAAATCTCGTAGATGGCGGTAAGAGTCCGCAGACCCCCGCGGCGCTGATCAGGTGGGGGACAACACCTGACCAGCAGACGATCACAGGCACACTGGAAAACATAGAGAAGAAGGCCGAAGAAGCCAATTTCCGGCCGCCCTCCATTTTCGTCGTGGGGGGCGTTGTCACCCTTCGCGACATGCTGGGCTGGTTCGAGACGAAGCCGCTCTTCGGCAGGGGCGTAGTGATCACCAGGCCCATTGAGCAGGCGCACGATTTCATCGAACTGCTCGCCGCCGAGGGCGCGCGTCCCATCCATTTCCCGACGATTAAGATCGAGCCGCCCCTCTACTGGACGGGGCTCGACGAGTCGATAGGCAATATAGAGATGTATTCCTGGCTGATCTTCACGAGCGCCAACGGTGTGCGCTTCTTTCTGCGCCGCCTCCGGGAAAAGGGGCGGGACGTCCGAGACCTGAAAAATATCAGGATCTGCGCCATAGGCCCGGCCACCGCGGGCATGCTGAGGAAGATGGGCCTGCACGTGGAGATTGTCCCGAACGAATACATTTCCGAAGGCGTTATCAAATCTTTTTCCGGAATCGACCTGCGGAAGAAGAAGATACTCCTGCCGCGGGCGGAAGTCGCGCGGGATATCATCCCGGATGAGCTTGCCAAAATGGGCGCCGAGGTGGATGTCGTCACCGCTTACCGGACCGTGCAGTCCGGCGTGAAAAAAACCGACCTGCAGGACCAGATTGACAAAGGTCGCGTGGACGTGATCACATTCACGAGCCCGTCGACTGTGGCGAATTTCGTCCAGATAACGGGCAAGGATTTCAAGCTGCCGGAGAAAGTGAAGATTGCCTGTATCGGCCCCGTTACGGCGGCGGCCGCCAGGAAATTCGGTTTTAAGATAGATATCATGCAGAACGAATATACGGTCCCGGGGCTGGTCGCCTCGATCAGGGAATTCTTCCGGTCGGAAACGGGAGGGCTCTTTTCATGATCGGGATTTCCAAGCTTTATTGCGGCGCCGTCGAGGCCGCGGACGTCCTGCGCTACGGCGAGGACTCCGCTAAGCTCCCCTCGCACCTGCTGCAGTTTTCAAGAGACAAGAAACCCGTCGTGGTCTGGAACGTGACGAGGCGGTGCAATCTGCGCTGTGTCCACTGCTATTCAAACTCCCGGAATATCGAGTACTCGGGCGAACTCGACACGGCCGAAGGCAAGGCGCTCATCGCCGACCTCGCGCAGTTCGGCTCCCCCGTCATTCTGCTCTCGGGCGGAGAGCCCCTCATAAGGCCTGATTTAGAGGAACTGGCCCGGTTCGCGGTCGACAAGGGGATGCGCGTAGTTATCTCAACAAACGGCACTCTGATTACGGAAAAGAATGCCGCCGTCTTTCGGGATATCGGCCTGTCATACGCCGGCATCAGCCTCGACGGGA
>CAZKYN010000131.1:0-9241 GCA_964556675.1 uncultured Syntrophaceae bacterium | reverse complement strand
CGGCCCAGTAGCGGTCGATTTCCCCATACACCAGGGCCATCCGGTTTTCCACTCTGAGGCGGCATTCTTCGAATTGCTGCTCGCACATCTGAGCCGGGATATGTTCGAGCGGCCCGAAACGCAGCAGGACGCCGGAAAAGGGCTTTGGTATCATGAACCGGTCCCAGCTGTTGAATATCCAGGGATTCTCATAGGAAACGCACGTGGGGGTTATCGCCGCACCCGTCTTCTGAGCCAGCGCAATTATGCCCGCCTTGACTATGCGGGGCGGGCCGGTCGGCCCATCAACTATGTGACCGCCGATCTTCGTTTCCATAACGCCCGCGATCATTTCCCGCAGGGCTTCCTTGCCGCCGCGGGTGCCGGATCCCCTGACGATCTCCCAACCTATCCTCCTTACCACATCGGCAATGAAATCACCGTCGCGGCTGCGGCTGATCATGATGCAAGGCCTCATGCCCAGCGCCCTGGGGAGGAAGAATCCCCCGAAAAAGCGCTGGTGCCAGCTCGCCATGATGAAACGCCCCCCCCTTTTCACGTGGTCGAGGACGTCCCCGGCATTTTCCACTTTCAATTCCAGCGTGCTCGTATAAACCTTCAGGAAGATGTAAATAACCGGGGTGAGCAGTTTCAGGAGAAGGAAATATTTTATCTCTTTCTTTAAACTCATTTTAAAATTCTGCACTCGTTTAATGAGGCGATCTTGTTTATCACTTTGCCCGGCTCTCCGCCATACATATTGTAATCCGGAAATCCGGAATTTTCGGGAACGGCCCCGTGTATTGTGTGTTAATATGAGGAAAAAACAGGCAGGGTATTATGCGGGACAAAATGAGAATCGGCGTCCTCGGGGGCGGATTCGCCGGATTATACTGCGCTCTCCATCTTGGCCGGAAGAACAGCCGGACGGAGATATGCCTGTTCGACAGGAATAATTATTTCCTTTACACCCCGTTTCTTCACGAGGTGGCGACCGGGACGGTGGACTCCCGGCACATAGCCGTGCCTATCAGGAAAATCGCCGATCCCAGAACGGTGCAAATCCGGAGCGAGGAAGTCACAGGCATCAACCTTGCGGAAAAAGAGTTCGAGACGGGCTCGGGGAAGTTCCAATTTGACCGCCTGGTGATTGCCGCGGGCAGCGAAGCGAATTTCTACGACATCCCCGGAGCCCGGGAAAACAGCCTTACCTTCAAATCGATCTATGATGCCATCCGGCTCAGGAATTCCATCATAGACTGCCTCGAACGCGCCGCCATCGAAAAAAACCCCGCAGTAAAGAGGGAGATGCTCACATTTAACGTGGCGGGTGCCGGGTGCACCGGAGTGGAGCTTGTCTCCGAGATTGCGGAATTCCTCAACGAAATCATCAGCCGCGAATACCCGGAAATCGCGCCCGAGGAAGTCAGGGTAAACCTCATCGAAGCGGCGCCCAACGTCCTGTGTTCATTTCCTCCCTACCTCTCCAGGGTCGCGGCCGAACGCCTCAGGGACATGGGGGTGGAACTCATGATCGAATCTCCCATCTCCTCGGTAAACCGTGATTTTATCCGGCTTGCCGGCGGCCGCAGGATAGCCAATGGGCTGCTGGTATGGGCGGCCGGGATCAGGGCGAGAGACCTCGCCTTCGAGCCGTCACCTCAAAGGGACCCATTCGGCCGGATAGTCATTGACGAATTCCTGGAGATACCCGGGTACCCCGGAATCTCGGTGATCGGCGACGGCGCCCTTTGCATCCAGGACGGGAAACCGCTGCCCGCAACCGCTTCCGTTGCGGTTCAGCAGGCGCGGTACGTCGCGGAACGCATCATCAATCCCGGACTGAACCCGTTCGTTTTCAAGAACCGCGGCGACATGGCCTCCCTGGGCTTTATGTTCGGGGTATGCGATGTTTACGGATGGCAGTTCCGCAAATTCATCGCCTGGGTCATCTGGAAATTCTTCAAACTTGCGATGATGCCGAGATACAAGAACAGGTTCCAGATCCTTTCCGACTGGCTGATAGCCTGGGCCTTTCGCAGGGACACTTCCAGGCTGACCTGAACCGGCAAATTCCACTGTTTTAAAAGATTAACGTAATACGCCTCCACTTTTGTGAAGGACAGACAAGATCATATCTTGACTTACTTCCCCCGTAAAGATAGTGTCCGCCCAAAACTGTGTTGGAGATTTTGTGATGGGCATTGTCAAAGATCCTCTAAGCTTTTCCAGGTTCCGCGTCCGGGGCGAAATTCCCGGGGACTTCAGCAAGACATTCAACGAGATGATCAGGCGATTTGCCTTTCAGCACAGTTTCCATGCGGAAAAGCTCTCGGGCTGGACCAGCATTGACAATGTCCTCGACACTGAATTCCAGTATGCGAATTATGCTGTCGGGGAATACCTCGTATTTTCCCTGCGTATCGACAAAAAAACAATCCCGCCCTCCCTGCTGAAGGTCCGCGTCCTCGAGGAGGAGAAGAAAGCCCTCGGCGAGTCCGGGAAAAAATTCCTGGGCAGGCAGAGAAAAGATGATATCAGGGAGAAGGTCAAGCTCGAGCTCGCCGGCGTCATACCCCCGGTCCCCTCATTTTACGAGGCATGCTGGACCCCCCGGGAGAAAGTGGTTTATTTCTGCTCGCTGGCCGCGCCCGCAATCGAGGAATTCAAAGATCTTTTCAAGCGGTCCTTCAAAATGGATTTGAGTCCTTACACCCCTTGGGATGCGGTCCCGGCCGGGCCTGAACCGGGGGGAGATGTCGAGGGCGATTCGAAGCCGGTTTCGCCCGGCAGGGATTTCCTGGTCTGGCTGTGGTTCAAGGCCGAGGAGCGCAGCGGGAAAATATCCCTGGGAGGCAGAGATATCGAGTTGATCTTTTTGAAGCGCATGGTCCTGGAATCGGGAGAGGGCGAATACTCGGAATGCGTCGTCTGTCAGGGCCTCAACGCGGCGCTTGAAGAAGGTAAGGAGGCGCTCCGGAAGGGCAAGAGGATCAGGGAGGCCCGGGTCAGGCTGGCGGCGGACGACTGTTCCTGGGAATTCACCGTCAAGGCCGATCAGTTCCTTTTCCAGTCAGCGAGGATGCCGCAGGTCATGGAAATGGAGGACGAAAGCGACCGGGACGGCAGGCTGCTCGAAAGGATCGGGCTGATGGAAAAAGCCGCGGGCATCATGGATGAACTCTTCGCGGAGTTCATAACGGCAAAGACCTCACCGGAGTGGAAGACAAGGATTCATTCCCTTTACGAAAAATGGCTGTCCCGGAAGTAATCAACGAAGAGGGATAGTGAAATCGATGAGGGTACCTTTTTGAGGCGAGGAATCCAGCCGGAAGATCCCCCCCATGGCGTCGAGCCGCTCGCGGATGCTGAAAAGGCCGAAACCCTTGGCCGTTCCCAGCGCCCTTGAGTCAAAACCCCGCCCGTAATCCTTGACTCTTACGGCGACTGATCCCGGCCTTCGCGAGATATTGATATCTATTTCTTTTGAGCCGGAGTGCTTGACAGCATTGATCAGCAGTTCCCTGATTGCCCGGAAAAGAAAAGACTGGATTTCGTCGGGTATCTTCATTTTCCTGGGGCCCTTGAACTTGATCTTGATCCCGTACTTCTCCCGCATTTGCTCGTAAAGGGCTTCGATGGCCGGGATAAAGCCCAGTTCAAAGAGCTGGGGGCTGAGTTCCTTGACGAGGAAACGAGTGTCCTTTATGGAGTCTTTTAACAGATCGACTGCGTTATCCAACTGCTTGCGGAGGTCCCCCTTCAACTCTCCGCCCATTGTCTCCAGGGTAAGCTTGGCGATTGCCAGGTTCTGGCCCAGCCTGTCGTGCAGGTCCGAGGCGATTTGCTTGCGCTCATTCTCCTCGACGCGGGCCAGTTCCGAAGTCAGAGACTTGAGCTTTTCATAAGATATGCGAAGGTTCTGCTCTATCTGACGGCGCTCGGACACCTCCTTTTCGAGGATTTCGTTGGCCAGGGAAAGTTCCCTGGTGCGCTCCCGCACCCTGGTTTCGAGCTCTTCCTTTGTTTTTCGCAGTTCCCGCTCGGCCGATTCCCTCTGTTTCCTGGCCCTCAGCGCCATGATGCCATAAGTGAGGTCGGCGGCCATTTCCTTCAGAAGCCCGACTTCTCCCTCGTCAAAGGCATCCGCCTCGGCCGCATAGATTGTGAGGACGCCGCACCCGCCCTCCGGGGCCAAAAGGGGGATTCCAATTACAGAAGAATATCCCCGCTTTGCAGCCTCCTCGCGCCACGGCGCAAACCTTGGATCTGTTGCGGTATCCCTGATTATCACGGTGGAGCCGGTCCGGAATGCAGTGCCTGTCGGACCCCTGCCCCTTACTGAATCCTCGCTCCATGTAACGTTCACATTTTCGAGATAGCCTTGTTCGTACCCCCATTGACCTACCGGCCGGATTTTCTTGTCTTCATCCGATTCCGGATAGCCAACCCACGCCAGGCGGTAACCCCCTCTTTCAACTATGACACGGCAAACATTGTTCAGAAGCTCGTCCTCGCTCTGGGCATGCGTAATGGCCCTGCCGCACGAACTCAGCGAGACCAGAGCCCTGTGGACCCTTCGCAGTTTCTGCTCGCCCCTTTTGAAGTCGGTAATTTCCCTGGAGATGGACAAAATTGATGAAACCGTGCCCTCTTCCGAAACCTCGGGGATAGTGCGGACATGGAAATACCTTGTATTCCTTCCGGATCCGAACTTGAACTCGGAAATTTCCTCTCGCCGCGATTCCAAGACCTTCTTGTAAACTTTAAGGCGGCTCTGAACCAGTTCCCTGGGCATGGAGAGTTCGGTTATCTGTCTTCCTATCCAGTCCTGTTCGGGAATTCCCGATTCCCGGACCAGCGACGGATTGACATAAGTATACCTGAAATCCCGGTCCATTCTGGCAATAAGGTCGGGGGAGTTCTCGGCAAGCGCCCTGAATTCCTTTTCCTTTCTCTTCAGTTCCTCCCTCTCCAGCAGCGCGCATTCCGATTTCTTCAGGATCGCCAGACGCAATCTGAGGTAAGAGAGGCTGCTTTCATCATTTTTCATTCGGTTCATAAATTATTCCGAAATGGATCGGAACGGGAGAGATTCCAATAAATATGCGAGAGACTGCGCGACGGTTATTTTCGCCTCAGGCGCGTCCCGGGCTGTGCGGGACCTTCCGTCCCTTCGTTAAACCTTAATTCAATAAATCCAATGGATGAAATGGCCGACTTAAACCTGTTTACTTCTATTACATGCGGGATGATTTAGACATAAGGCGGGCGCTGATTTTCATAATCGCAAATCCTGATATTCGGGAGCGTAATTGGAGTAAAGATTCTCCAATCCATTACAAGGGGCCATTCAAGCTTGATCCGGAAACATTCAATGCTTCTTGACATTTAGATGATATCGGAATATCAGAGCACCCGAAGAACAAGACTGATACAAATAGGATGGCAAGGCCGGTCAATGCTTGTTAAAAAAATTATGATTCCCATGGTATCCCTTGCCCAGGATGCCACGATAGGGGCTGCCCTCACTATCATGCATTCAAAGGGCGCGGATATTGCCCCGGTGGAAGACTCATCGGGAATTCCGGTTGGCGTGGTCACCCGTAACGACCTGATTTTGGCCCTGCAGGGCGGGGCTTTCATGACGACAACCATTTCCGGCCGGATAATAAAGGACCCGTCCAGGGTTTCCACGGAAGATGAACTCTTCTCCATTTCTGCCTCATCCGTCCCGGCCCTTGTCCTCGATGCCGGGGGAAAGCCGGCCGGCATCTTATCCCTGGAACGTTATTCCGCCGGTCTCAGTGAATGCCTGACCGAATTTCGCGACCAGGTAACCTCGATAATGAACTCTGCGGAAAGCGGCATTCTGGCGGTTGACATAAACGGAATTATAGTCATGGCAAACCGCATGGCGGAGTACCTGCTCGGCCTGGAGAATACAGACTACATGGGGAGGGACATCCTCGAGATTATCCCCAATACCCGGCTGCTGGACATCATCAAATCCGGCAAACCCCTGATCGGCCAGAAATTCGTGGGCAGAGTGCCCTTCCTGGTGAATTACGCGCCGGTGATGCGCGATGGAAAAGTAACCGGCGCGGTAGGCATCTTTCATAATATTTCAAATGTCGAAAATATCTCCGAGGAATTGGGTGTGGTCAAGGGCCTGAACCGGGAACTCGAAGCGATCATCCACTCTTCCTACGATGGAATCTGGATCACCGACGGCGACGGGCGCGTGCTGGACATCAACGAGGCGTACGAACGCATAACGGGCATCCGTGCGAAAGAGGTCATCGGCCGCACCATGCACGAGCTTGTGGATGACGGCTACTTCGACCAATCCGTGACGATCCTCGTGATGAAGGAGCTCAAAAGCGTGACCATCAACCAGACCGTCAAGGGCAAGAAGCAAATCCTCGTAACCGGCAATCCTATCTTCGGTCCCGACGGCAAGCTGTTCCGCGTCGTCACGAACGTGCGCGATATAACCGAGCTGGTCAACCTCCAGGAACAGCTCACGCTGGAGAAAGAGCAGGCCCTGAAATACAAGACAGAACTCTCCCATTTGCGTTCCCTGCAGATCAGCAATTCGGATCTGGTGTTCCGCAGCAAGCAGATGACCCAAGTTGTGGAGCTTGCCATGAAAATGGCCGATGTCGATTCGACCCTTCTCATTACCGGCGAGTCCGGAACCGGCAAGGAACTGGTCGCAAAAATCGTCCACCGGCAGGGCAAGGGCGACGGGAGCCCTTTTATCAGCATAAACTGCGCCGCCATTCCCGAGCAGCTGCTGGAATCGGAACTTTTCGGCTACGAGGGAGGGGCTTTCACCGGCGCCAAGAAAGAAGGGAAACCGGGGCTGTTCGAGCTTGCCAATAACGGCACGCTTTTTCTCGACGAGGTGGCGGAACTGCCGCTGACGCTCCAGGTCAAGCTTTTGCGGGCCATTCAGGACAAGGAAATCACGAGGGTCGGCGCCACCCGGGGCATATCGATCAACGTCCGCATTATCGCGGCCACTAATCGCAATCTGGCCGACATGATCAAGGCCGGGACGTTCCGCGAAGACCTTTATTATCGCCTCATGGTTGTGCCCATCAACGTTGCTCCGCTGCGCGAGCGCAAGGATGACGTGCCGCTCCTCGTTCGCCATTACCTTGACGAATTCAACCGCCATTTCGGCTATGCAAAGACCTTGTCGCCCCAGGTGCTTGACAAGCTTGTGAATTATAACTGGCCCGGAAACGTCCGGGAGCTTAAAAACCTGATCGAGCGCATGATCGTCATGTCCCCGGGTTCCGAGATAACCCTGGAAAGCCTGCCCGATGCGATCTATGTCCGCAAGCGGCTTCCGAGGCAGGGAGCGCGCCTGAAAGACGCCCTGGAGGAAGCGGAACGCTACCTGATAGAGGAAACGTACCGGGAGCACAAATCATGGAAAAAGGTGGCGGAAATCCTCGGGGTAGACCGGACCACGATCTTCAGAAAAGCCGTCAAATATCATCTCACAAACGGGTAGTTGCATATTTGCATATGTTGCAGATTTGCAAAGTTCCTATGTTATTAATATGTTAAGCCTGCATTTCGAAGTTCCCTGTGCACTCCTGCACACCTGGAAAGGCATACAAAAAGGATATCCAGTCCCTTCATAATTGTAATTTCTGCAGCAAATCCAGCCTTTCAGCTGATTCGATACTGCTTTTGCGGCCCTTGGCACAGCATATGTATTACTCGCTGGTGAGAAAACCCTTAAAACCCCGTAATACCGGGGATTAGCGGATCCGGACCGTTGAGAGTAGGTCATCTCAAAAATATAGGATAGAAAGGAGTGTTTATTTTTTATGAGTATGTTAGGTCCCGTCATCAAACGTGAATACGGACAGAAGCAGCCCTATATTCCCTTTGGGCCATTTGAAATCCGGCTCCCCTTTATACACTACCGTTTCGAGATCGCTGATTACGCACAGGGCTTAATCATGTGCGCCGTCTGCCTGGGAATCATTCCCGTCCTTACGGAATATCTCGGGATGCCGTTTGAAATAGCAATCACGATTGTTATCCTCAACGGCTTTCTATATTGCTGGCATGCGCAACTGGGCGACCCTGTGGTCCCCGGGTGGATCACGCCGGCAATACCGCTTCTGCTGTTGTGGCTGAAGACATTCCCCGAAGGCGTTCCCAGGATGCACGCCCTGATCGCCTTTGAATTCGAGTTGGGCGTCTTCTCCCTGCTGCTCGGCGCGACAGGGCTGGCGAAGAAATTCGTCGATATCGTGCCGGATGCCCTCAAGGCCGGTATTCTTCTGGGCGCGGGCGTCGCGGCGGTCAGGCTTGTTTTCGAGAAGGGAGGACGTTTTGACACGTTTCCCTGGACGATAACGATTGCAATCGGTTTTGCGTTTTACATCCTTTTCTCCAACCATTTCAAAACAATCAAATCGAAGCACATAACTCTAAAATATATTGCCGACCTTGGCCTGGTCCCCGCCCTGCTGCTGGCGATTGTCATCGCCCCCCTGTGCGGCGAGCTTCCCTGGCCGGATATAAAATGGGGCTTTACGATTCCGCAGTTCTATGAACTGTTCGTCAATTGGACTCCATTCTCCGACCGCATCGGCTTCCCTCCATTCTCGTTGTACATGTCGGCAGCTCCCCTGGTTGCGGCTACATACATCGTGCTTTTCGGCGAACTGATCCAGGCTGACGCTCTGATCGATGAGGCCCGCGAGTTCAGGCACGGAGACGAGAACATCCACTTTGACGCGAACCGTAATAATATAATCGTCGGACTGAGAAACATCACTATGTCGCTCTTCGGCCCCGACCTCTCCATGTGCGGACCCATGTGGGCGGCCATGCAGGTCGTCGAATGCGAACGCTACAAACACGGCAGGGAGGCCATGGACAGCCTTTTCGGCGGAGTCGGATCTTTCCGCTGGGGCACATTCACAGGCTATTTCTTCTCACCCATTGTCACCCTGGTCAAGCCCATCCTGCCGATCGCCCTTTCGCTCACGATGCTGGTGCAGGGCTATGTCGCCGTGCGTGTCGGCATCCTGAAGGCGAGGACTTTCAACGACCTGGGCGTCGCGGGCATTGTCGGTGCAGTCCTTATCTCCAGGGGCGCCGGCTACGCGTTTGCGGTTGGAATCATCCTTTGCGCGCTGATTTACGGCAGGGATTTCTTCCGCAAGTGGCAGCAGTACGACAAGGTCAAGGACCCTGTGTTCAATAGCCGGATCAGCGGAGAGTA
>CAZKYN010000130.1:0-9267 GCA_964556675.1 uncultured Syntrophaceae bacterium | reverse complement strand
ATTCACGATCACAGCCGGCAGCTCATCGGCTGCCAGTGAAGAGATGCCTTCCTGCTTCAGGGAAATACCCGGGCTCGAAGACGAAGTCATTGCCCTGGCTCCGGCGGCGCTCGCGCCCAATACCATGTTTATGGACGCAATTTCGCTTTCTCCCTGGATAAAAGTGCCCCCTTCCACCTTCCGCAGGTTCTCAGCCATGTATTCCGTCAGCTCATTTTGCGGAGTAATGGGATACCCGGCGTAAAAACGGCAGCCGGCCCTGATGGCTGCTTCGCCGATGACCCTGTTGCCCTGGATCAGAACCTTATTCACGATACACCTCGATGGCGATTTCCGGGCACATCATGGCGCAGAGGGTGCATCCAGTGCATTCCCCCTTATTGTCAAAACAGACCGGGTGGTAGCCTTTGGAATTATAGTCCTTGGTAGGGGCGATCAGGTTCTTCTTGCAGACGCCGATGCAAAGGTGGCATTCCTTGCACAGCTCAGAATTTATTTCAATGTATGCCTTCAAAACCACCCAACTTAAAAAAAGAATGGACTCGACTTAGCTAACTTGAGAGACATTGTCAATGAATTTATAAAAAAAACACATGATTAAGGCTGTTTTTTTACTGGGGGATTGATAAATTGGCATTAACCGCTGATTTGAACCAAACAGCTGACCTGATTGGAGAGAAATATGTTCAACGCCGGACTTGTCAATAATCCCTTTGGAGACCCGGGGGCATATGTGGAGTTCCTCTTCCGGGGAGAGGCGGTCCTCTTCGATATCGGCGACATACACCTGCTGCCGCCGCGCAAGATTCTTAAAGTGCATGCAATTTTTGTATCCCACACCCATATGGACCATTTCATAGGATTCGACCATTTTTTACGGCTGTGTCTTGGCCGCGAAAAGCAGGTTCATCTGTTCGGCCCCCCGGGATTCAACGAAAATGTCCTGGGTAAAATCAGCTCATATACCTGGAACCTGATCGAGAATTACACGAACAACCTGGAAATTCTTGTTTCCGAGGTCCATGACAACTATAAGGAGACATTCCGATACAGGCTGCAAAACAGCTTTCGGCCGGAAAAAACCGGGCGAAAGGATATGCACGACGGGGTGCTCCTGGAAGGGGAATTCTACAGGGTGAAAGGGATATCTCTCGACCATAAAATCCCGTGCCTTGCCTTCGCCCTGGAAGAAAAAGACCGGGTCAATATCAAAAAAACCGGACTTCTCGAAATGGGTCTGCCCACGGGCCAGTGGCTGCTGGATCTCAAACGGAAAGTGCTTGGCAATGAGCCGGATGATACGCCCGTGCGGGTCTGGTCCCGCAAGGATGGCACAGGCTATGAAGGCGAACGGAGCCTGGGCGAACTAAAGGAAAAGCTTGTGATTCTCAGCCCCGGAGAGAAGATATCTTATGTGACGGACGTCCTTTACAATGACGACAACTGCCGGCGGATTATCGATTTTGTGAGGGGTTCAGAGTTGCTGTTTATCGAATCCACATTCGTTCACGAGGACTCCGGCAGGGCGCGCGAGAAATACCATCTTACAGCCAGGCAGGCAGGCGACCTCGCCCGTCATGCAGGCGTGAAGCGCATCGTTCTCTTTCATTTCTCACCCAAGTACCAGAAGAACGGCAAAATTCTGGAAGAAGAAGCGTTCCGTGCCTTTCGCGGGGAACCGTGAATTCAGGCTGTTCAAAAACGTTTCCCCCGTCAAGCGGGGACAGGGCTGCAAGGCGCACAAGGACCGTGTCGCAAGGCGTATACATTTATACTTTGAGCGATGCTGTTCGCAGCGCAGCATGCAGACGCCGTCCCTTCGAAAGCAGGGATGAGAGTTTTTCAATAGCCTGATCAGATTTTTTCCAGCTTGAAGCCCTCTATCTGGATCGCCACCGACCTCTGCAGGAGGTCTATTGAGACTACAAACAGCTCTTTTTTCAGATCGGAACTGAGCACTTTCCCCTCTATGCCCTTGAACGGCCCGTCAACGATCCGGGCCTTCTCGCCGATCTTGGGGTAAGTGATCCTCTGCATCTCTATCCTGGATTCGACAAGTCTCTGGATGGCATTGATCTGCGCGTCAGGAATCGGTATGGGTTGCCCGCCGACGGGCTTTCCAAGAATCTTGACCACCCCGGGGGTGGTCAGAACGCTCAGCCTCGCCTGGTTATCGGGGGTATCCAACTCAACGAAGAGATAACCCGCGAACATCGGCATCTGGATCCGCTTTTTCCGGTCCTTGCGCCTCGACCAGACCTCCAGCTTAGGCAGAAAGGCCGCGATGGATTTCTGGAGCAGGCCTTTGCAGACCATGTCCTCATGCCTGCTTTTTGTATGAACGGCAAACCAGGGCATATTCTCTCTTGTTTCTCCTCGTGACCCGATGGTAATACATGCGGTGGTCGTATTTTTCAACTTGAAACTTTTTCCTTTCCTTTAGAGGGTCCGCAGTGCTGGAAATTTCGGGTATAGAATTATCCCTTCACGAGGGTGAAGATCTGCTGAAAGAGAAGGTCGCGGCGGGGCTGAACCTGAATATCGCCGTGATCGCATCCCTTCGGGTCACCCGCAAATCGCTCGATGCCCGGCGCGCGCGGCCGCCCCGCTGGATCTACACGGTCGAGGTGTCCCTGCCTGATGAACGGGAAATCATACTTTCGGAATGGGGGAACTGGAAGCTCAGGCTTGTCTGCGAGGCGCAGGCGAGCAGGGCTCGCCGCAAATTCAGGAAGCCCACCCGGGCTCCGGTCGTGATAGGCTCGGGCCCGGCAGGACTGTTCGCGTCATTAGCCCTGGCCAGGGCCGGGCTGCCCTGCCTCATGCTGGAGCGGGGCAGGAAAATTGAACAGCGGGTCAAGGATGTGAGCTGTTTCCGCACCGGCGGGAAGTTTGATCCTGAAAGCAACATCCATTTCGGGGAGGGGGGGGCCGGCACATTCTCCGACGGCAAACTGACCACGCGCATCCGCAACCCGCTCATCGGGTTTGCCAAGGAATTTCTGGTCGCCATGGGCGCCCCCTCCAGCATTATCACGGCAGCGAAGCCGCATGTAGGAACGGACAAGCTGCGCCGCGTTATCGAGAATTTCCGCGAAGAGCTGCAAAGGCTGGACTGCGAAATCCGGTTCGGGGCGAAACTGACGGACCTGATTACTCATAACGGCAGGATCGAGGGAATTGTTGTCAACGGAAAGCAGGAGATCCGGACGGGCCACCTGATCCTGGCGCCGGGCCAGGGCTCGGCCGAGACATACAGGATGCTCCAGGAGTATGGAGTCGGTCTGGAGCCAAAGGCATTCGCCATGGGAGTTCGCGTCGAGCACCCCCAGGAGCTCATAAACCGGATCCAGTACGGCAAGTGGTGGAAGGAACCGGACCTGCCGCCCGCAGAGTATTCGCTGGCAGTCAAGGTCCCGGAAACGGGGAGATCGGCTTATACCTTTTGCATGTGCCCGGGCGGCGAAGTGGTTTGCTGCAGCTCCGCCGCTGGAGAAATGGTGACCAATGGGATGAGCCCCTACAGCCGCGACGGCCGGTTTGCAAACAGCGCCGTTGTGGTCAATATCGGGCCCGGCGATTTCTCCGGCGCCTCCGCGCTGAGCGGCTTGAATTTCCGGGGCTATTGGGAACAAAAGGCATTTGCCCTGGGGGGGAATAACTTCCATGCGCCCGCCCAGAAGCTGCTCGATTTTCTGGCTGATCGAGACACATTTAAAATTGGACCGTGCACGTTTCACCCCGGGGTAAAGACGGCGAGACTCCGGGAAGGTTTGCCGGATTATGTATCACGGACTCTGGAATCAGGCTTCAGGCAGTTTGAGAAAAGAATGCCGGGGTACATTTCCGGCGAGGCAAACATGATTGGGGTCGAGACAAGGACATCTTCACCTGTGAGGATTGTCAGGGGTGAGGACCTGCAGAGTGTTACGACGAGGGGATTGTATCCCTGCGGCGAAGGGGCGGGTTATGCGGGGGGCATCATGAGTTCCGCCCTTGACGGGATCAGGGCCGCGGAAGCGCTGCTGGGATCGCTCGGTTCCTGATCATTTCAATCTTGCATCCAGTATCACGTCGGCTTCGCGCCGCATGATTTTCCTGACCTCGAGCTTTCTGGCATCCCCGATACTTGATATGCCCAGATCGCCGAAGGCCTCGACCCCCTTGCCGGTTATCATGGGAGCGATTACGGCGAGGATGCGGTCGGCGAGGTTCTCTTTCAGAAAAGATGTATAGAGGCCCGCCCCGCCCTCAACGAGGACCGAAGAGATATTCCTTCCCGCCAGCAATGCCATGAGCTTTTTAAGATCAACCCGGTCGGAACCGGCAACGATGATGTTGATTCCCATTGCCCGGATCTGTTCAAATTTTTTTGTGTTGTGGTCCCGGGAACAGGCGACGATCGTCGGTGTTTCTTCCTGGTTTTGCAGGACCTTGGCTTTGAGCGGGATGCGGAGCTTCGAGTCGACAATGACCCGCACGGGGTTCCGGCCGCGGACGAGCCGCACAGTCAGTTCAGGATCATCCTGGATGACGGTTCCTATGCCCGCCATGACGGCGTCATGAAGGCTCCTCTCCCGGTGCGCCAGCCGGCGCGACGCAGGGGAGCTTATCCATTTGGAATCCCCTGAGGCCGCCGCGATCCGTCCATCCAGGGTCTGGGCTACTTTGAGCGTGACAAAGGGTCTTGACCGCAGCATGTAATGGAAAAACTTTTCGTTGAGTTCGCGACACTCTTCTTCCAGGACGCCGACTTCGGTTTCAATACCGCGCGCCCTGAGCTTGCGGATGCTTTTCCCGGCAACAAGGGGATTGGGGTCCTTTGTTCCGATGACTACCCGGGCAATCCCGGAGGTCAGGATTCGTTCCACGCATGGCGGGGTCTTGCCGAAATGGGCGCAGGGCTCCAGCGTGACATATAATGTGGATCCTTTCACACCCGCGGCGGGGGCTTTTTCGAGCGCTTCTATTTCAGCGTGCTTCCCGCCGTAACAGCGATGCCATCCCTCGCCGACTATCCTTCCGCCTTTCACGATAACGGCTCCGACCATAGGGTTGGGGCTGACCCGCCCGAGCCCCTTGCGGCCCAGGTCTAGGGCCCGCTTTATGTATTTTTTATCGGTGCTTTTCATTCCATGCTTCCTCTGGAGTGAAATCGCTATACTACATGCACTCCTTCCGCACAAGGATAACGTTGTGCATAAACAAACCAGTGTGGTATAGGAGTCACCGGCTCATAATCCATACTCACGGGGGAGAAATGATAAGCGGAGTCCTGGTTAAAAAGCTGAAGGTAATTCCCGACGAGCGAGGCAGGCTGATGGAAATCCTGAGAAACGATGACGAGATGTTCAGCCGTTTCGGCCAGGTTTATATGACTACGGCTTATCCAGGGGTTGTCAAGGGCTGGCATTACCACAAAGTCCAATCCGACAACATGGCTGTCGTCAGGGGCATGATGAAAATCGTGCTGTACGATCCCCGCGATGGCTCGCCGACCAAGGGACAGGTCAATGTTTTCTTTGCAGGGGAACACAACCCCATCCTGGTCCATATACCGCCTTTCGTTTACCACGGGTTCAAATGCGTTTCCCCCGAAGAGGCCGTCGTGGTCAACACTCCCACGGAAACTTACAACTACAAGGAACCGGATGAGTTCCGGGTCGATCCTCATAAAAACGATATCCCTTATGACTGGGACCGGAAGGACGGCTGACCTTTTGCTATGATGCTTTTTCTGACCGTTTTGGCCGGGCTGTTCGGGGCCGCCATCGGCAGTTTTCTGAATGTCTGCATCTACAGGATACCTGCCGAGGAATCCGTCGTCAGGCCGGCGTCCCGATGCCCCCGGTGCAAAAGCCCAATTCGCTGGTACGACAATATTCCTGTAGTCAGCTGGTTTGTCCTCAGGGGCAAATGCCGGGATTGCGGGGAAGGCATCCCGGCCCGCTACGCCGTCGTGGAGGCACTTACGGCACTGGTCTCTATAGTGCTTTTCATCAAGTTCGGGCCGACCATGAAGTTTATCTCGGCATTCGCTTTTTCCGCGGCCCTGATCGTGATCACGTTCATCGACCTTGACCACCAGATTATACCCGATGTCATATCTCTGCCGGGGATACCGATATTCTTCCTTGCGGCTGTCTTCTTTATGGGACTTTCCTGGTGGGATTCCCTCATCGGCGTCCTCCTCGGGGGAGGCATTCTCTACCTTATAGCCTTCTTTTACTATCTGTTCACGCGCCGGGAGGGCATGGGAGGCGGCGATATCAAACTGCTGGCCATGATGGGGGCCTTCCTCGGGTGGAAATCCCTGCTTTTCATCCTTCTCGTCAGCTCATTCATGGGGGCTGTTGCCGGTATAACGCTGATGGCTTTAAAGGGGGCAAACTGGAAGCATGCCATTCCCTTCGGGCCTTTTCTGGCTGTAGCGGGTTTCGCCTATATTTTTTACGGCCATGTCCTTAACAGCATCCTTTTCATGTGGTAGTTCATGTCCCATGCGGGTGGCCGGGGATCATTAAAATTCCGAATTAGCTTGACATAACAGGGGGATAACGGTAGGTTACCCGTCCGAAAAAAGCTGTCGGGGGTACTATGGGAACAGACAAAAAATACTGCAACATCTGTGCATGGAGAGAAAACTGCGCCAAGCGCTTCAGCGTGAAGACGGATTCTCAGGGGAACGTGCATTGCCCTGATTTCAGCAGGGACCTGAAAATCAAGGACCTGGAAGATAATAAATAACTTTCATCAGGATACCCGGAGTTGGCCCGTATCCATATGGGCCAACTCTTTTTGTTCCTGCGTGAGACCGGAAAATCTGGAAGATCTGGACGGATGCGAAACAAAATCATCACAATATTGAAGGATGCCGTTAAAGCGTGCATGGACAAGGGACTGCTGGTCATCTCCGAGGTCCCTGAACTTGAAATTGAAATGACCAGGGACCCCTCTTTCGGGGATTACGCTTCGAATGCCGCCATGGTCCTTGCTTCGAAAGCGCGAATGAAACCGCGCAAGATTGCCGATGACATAGCCGCTAATATCAGCGATCCGCAGGGATTGATCGAAAAAATCGAGATCGCCGGACCCGGTTTCATCAATATCTTTATAAAACCGGAATTCTGGGCCGCGGCATTGCAGGAAATCGACGAGGGCCGGGAGCGGTTCGGCATATCGGAAATAGGCAAGGGTCAGAAGGTCCAAGTCGAGTTTGTCAGCGCAAACCCGACCGGGCCCCTCCATATCGGCCACGCCCGCGGGGCCGTTACGGGCGACGTAATCGCGAGCATCCTGGAGGCGGCGGGCTATTCGGTATTCCGGGAATATTACGTCAACAATGTCGGCAACCAGATGAACACCCTGGGGATGTCGGTTTTCCTGCGCTACCGTGAACTGCTGGGGGAAAAGGTAGAATTCCCCCCCGAATATTATCAGGGTGAATATATTGCCGATCTCGCCCGGGATCTGCTGCAAAAGTATGGCAAGTCGCTCCTGGAAAATCCGGATTACCTGGCCGTCTGCCGCGAGTATGCGTCTTCATCAATCATGGACGGGATCAAGGAAGACCTGGCGGCGCTCGGGGTGGGTTTCAACGACTATTTCCCTGAAAGCGAGCTTTATAAAAATGACGGCCTGCAGAAGGTCCTGCGGGAGCTGCAGGAAAATGATTTTATTTACAGCGACGGCAAGACGCTCTGGTTCCGGACGACAAAATACGGTGACGAGAAAGACCGGGTAGTCGTGCGCGAAAACGGCGAGCCGACATATTTTGCCTCCGACCTCGCCTACCATAAGAAGAAATATGAAAGAGGCTTCGAGAAGATCATAGACGTCTGGGGGGCCGACCATCACGGCTACATTCCCAGGATGCACGCCGGCATCCAGGCCTTCGGCTATAAGAAGGAATCGCTGCGGATCGTCCTTGTCCAGCTCGTAAACCTGCTGAGAGAGGGCGCGCCCGTGGCAATGTCGACCCGCTCCGGCGAGTTCGTAACGTTGAGAGAGGTAGTTGACGAGGTCGGGAGGGATGCGGCAAGGTACAATTTCCTGATGCGGCGATCGGACAGCCACCTTGACTTCGATCTCGAGCTGGCCAAAAAGCAATCCAATGAAAACCCGGTTTACTACGTGCAATACGCGCATGCCCGCATCTGCAGCATCATGAGGACGGCCGCGGAACGGGATTTTGCGGTGCCCTCGTTTGGAGATGCAAACCTCAACCGGCTTACCATCCCGGAGGAGATTGCGCTGATCAAACTTCTCACCAGGTACCCGGAAATTGTGGAAGGAAGCGCCCGGAGCCTCGAGCCGCACCGCTTCACTTTTTACCTCGGCGAGCTTGCCTCGGTGTTCCACAGCTACTATAATAAACACCGCGTCATTTCCGAGGATGCTGAATTGAGCCGGGCCAGACTCTTCCTGGCGAAATCAATCGGGATAGTTTTAAGGAACGCCCTGAACCTGTTAGGCGTCACTGCCCCTGAAAAGATGTAAGGAGCCCGTGCAGCCCCGTAAAGGAAAAGACTTCGAGCTGAGGCTCGGAAAGCTTGGATTGACGGTATTTGTTCTGGGCATGTCCCTGGCATTGCTGGGCGTATTCGCCTTCGGGGTGAAAGTCGGAAAGGAAATAGATTCTTATCCGGCCAAAATAGTCGGGATCATTCCAGGGCTGCAGGGCAAAGTCCTGGGCAGGACACAAGACCAGGATAAAAAAACGGAAGGCCCGGGGGAGAAGGGCAACTTCAAGCTGGGGTTTTATGATTCCCTCTCGGGCAAAAAGGCGGACAGCCCAGCGGAAGATAACGTGCAACAACCTCCTCCGCCCCCGCCGAGGGATGCGGCTCGACCGGAAGCAGCGGCTTCCGTAGCCGTGAATCCAAAAGCCCCAACAGCTTCAGCTCTCCCTGCTGATCCCGCTGTCAAGCCGCAAGCCGATATGCGGAAAGCTGAGGAACCAAAGCCGGCGGAGGCTCGCAAGCCCGAAAACGCCGGCAAATACTTCATTCAGGTTGCCGCCCTGAACAATGAGGCCAAGGCCAAAGAGCTGAAGTCGAAGCTCGCGAAATTAGGGTACTCGCCAAGGCTGGAGACGGTGAACACAAAAACCAAGGGGAAGGTTTACAGGATCAGGATGATGGGTTACTCGACGGAGCAGGAAGCTGCAAAGGTTCTCGCAAAACTGGAAAAGCAGGTCCCCGGAGCGAAATGCCTGATCCACAAAGGGTCTGAATAAATATGTTTGAGTCATTATCCGCAAAGCTC
>CAZKYN010000129.1:5926-9292 GCA_964556675.1 uncultured Syntrophaceae bacterium | reverse complement strand
TTTCAGGAACCTTCGCAGGGCAATGAGCAGGATGAAGGCCATAGCCAGGCCCGAGTGGATCGCCCCCGCGACGAAATACGGCGCGAAAAGCGTCGAATGCCACCCGGTTATGTTAGCCATCGCGAAATCCCAGGAAACTATCGAATGCACAGAAATGACCAGCGGCGTCACCAGGGCGGCGAAATACATATAGCTGCGACGGTAGTGGCGCCACTGGCCGCCCGCGCCCGACCAGCCCGAAGCAATGACCCGGTAAAATCTGGACTTCCAGTGGTCGCGGCCAAGCTTCGTCTCGCAGATGTCGCGGAAAGCCGCAACGTCAGGCAGGATGCCGACATAAAAGAAAATTGTGCTCACGGTAAGATATGTGCTGATGGCCAGGACGTCCCACAGCAAGGGGCTGGTGAAATTCGGCCAGATCTGCCGCTGGCTGGGGTATGGGATGATGAAGTACACGACCCAGAACCGGCCCAGGTGGATCAGCGGGAACAGCCCCGCGATCATGATGGCGATGAGCGTCATGGCCTCCGTCGCCCGCGAGACCGCGTCGCGCCACTTGGCGCGGGCCAGGAAAAAAATCGCCGAGATCAATGTCCCCGAGTGCGCGAGCCCGACCCAGTAGATGAAGTTGGAAAGATAAATTCCCCAGTCCACCGGCTGGTGCAGGTTGGTGACGCCCATCCCGGTTTTGACCTGCTTGAGCCAGGCGCTTGCCGCAAATAAAATTCCCAATCCCAGCAGGATCATCGCGACGAAGTAGCCCGTCCGCGGCCTGCCGGTTCCGGACAGGACCTCCTCATCGAGCCTCGTGTAAACATCTTGCGGCATTCCTCAATCCTCCCGGTCTGTTGCCCCAAATATCTCAAATGACTGTGCTCGTTCCCGCGTTTCCGAACTTCCGACTGTCCCCCGCCGGCGGGGGATAAAGGGGGTGGTCCGGGGAGGTCGGAGAGCGCCCCAGGGCCTTAACCTCCCCCTGCACCCCCTCCAAGAGGGGGAGAGTGGTGAATTATTTCCCGCGATCAAAAGCGGTGTTTACGTTTGGGCAGCAGCCTACGTTAATCCTCCTGTCTGATCCTGAAAAGATACGTTATCGCCGGCTTGGTGTTCAGGTGCTCCAGGACGTGGTAGCGCCGCGGCTCATTTATGGTCTTCCTGTACACCTCGGAATCCGGGTCGAGCAGGTCGCCGAACGTGAAGACCCCGGCCGGGCAGGTCTGGGCGCAAGCCGGGACGACCTCGCCGTCCTTGAGCTCGCGTTTTTCGATTATTGCCCGGTACTCGGCGTTGCGGATGCGCTGCACGCAGAAGGTGCACTTTTCCATAACGCCCCGGCAGCGCACGGTCACTTCCGGGTTGAGCTGCCAATCGAGGGGCTTGCGCCACGCGTGGTCGAACCAGTTGAACCGCCGGACCTTGTAAGGGCAGTTATTGGAGCAGTATCGCGTCCCGATGCAGCGGTTGTAGATCTGGGCGTTAAGGCCCTCCTCGTTGTTGACGGCGGCGAACACGGGACAGACCGGCTCGCAGGGCGCCGAGTCGCAATGCTGGCAGAGCATCGGGAGCCAGGCTATGCGCTGCGGGCTCTCCTCGTCCCGATAGGGCACCACGCGCAGCCAGGGCATGTTGCGGCCCAGGCGGGTGCGGTCTTTGCCGGTGACCGGCAGGTTGTTCTCGGCGTAGCAGGCCACCGCGCAGGCCCCGCAGCCGATGCAGCGCTGCAGGTCGATGACCATGGCCCAGCGGTGCCCGACGTGCTTGTGCCCGGGATAGAGGTCGCGCTCCCTGATGTAGGCATTGGAAAGCGGCAACCGCAGCGGGCCCGGCTTCATCGTCTTCACTTCCGCGATATTCTTCCACTGCAGGAGTTCGCGCCGGTGCTGGTCGCGCGTTCCCATTGCGACCGCGAGGTTTTCTTTCTTCCCCGCCTTTTTGATCGTGACCAGGCCGAAAGACCCCGGCTCGTCCGTTCTGGCGGGCATGAGCGCGAAACCGTTCGCTCCGAGGTTGTCGGCGACCATGCCGAACCCGGTATGCCCCTGGCCCAGCGCGAGCGCCACGGTGTCCGGGGCGACCTCGTCCGTTACGCGCGCGGGGGCCCGCACTGTGCGGTTGTCGGCGGTCGTCAACTCAACCATGTCCTCGGTCTTGATCGCCAGGGCCTTTGCCTTTTCCGGGTGGATGTCCACGTAGTTGCCCCAGGCAATGTAGCTCACCGGCTCAGGGTTCTCTTGGAGCCAGCCCCGGTTGGACACGCGGCCGTCGTAAAGCATGACCGGCGCCCAGAGCCAGAGCCGGGCCTGGTTGTCCGGCAAAGGTTGCATCTGCTGCACGGGTCCGGAAAAAAATTTCAGGCCCGCCGTGCGCAGCTGCCGCTGCGCACCTTGTCCGGCCTGCTGCTTTTCCGGCCAAATGCCCCCCC
Organism: uncultured Syntrophaceae bacterium; assembly: GCA_964556675.1. GTDB lineage: Bacteria > Desulfobacterota > Syntrophia > Syntrophales > UBA4778 > JBDKTK01. The sequence goes on along the minus strand of CAZKYN010000129.1, from coordinate 6,870 downwards.
GACGCAGGGTTTCCTTCCAGTCCGGCGTCAGCCCTTTCCAGCGCGACTCCAGCCAGTCATAAGACGATTTTATCTGCGCATTTCCCCGCGTAAGGGGGGAGCCGGCCCCGGAAGCGAGCGCGATCAGGACATCGCCTGTCTCCCGGGTATTGTACAGCGGGCGCATCGTGGGCTGGATAATCCCGTTTACGCCCCGGTACGGCTCGTAGTCGCCCCATGACTCGAGATAGGAGCCGGCGGGAAGGATCCAGTCGGCGATGCGGGCGGTCTCGTTGAACATCGTCCCGCAATACACGATCAGGCCGGCGCGGGAAAGCTGCGTCGCCGAACCCGGCCGGCTGTAGACCGGGTTGGTGTTGAGAATGAAAACGACATCGTCCGCGGAGATGCTGTCGAGGAAATTGTTTATTTCATCTTCGTCGGCGGCCGCCGTGAGCGCATGGGGGCGGGAAAAATCGATACCGCCGGACGTCCGTCCCGCGGCATGGTTGATCAGGGCGACAGCCGCGGCAAGCTTTTCCGCCTCGCGCCCCCGCGCGCCCTGAGGCCCGGCAAGCGCAATGCCGTTTTGCGCGTTCGCGAAATCGCGGGCGATCCTGGATACCGCACCCGCCGCCACGCCCGCGGAGGCAATCTGCTTTACATCAATGTCTTTGACCAGCGTCGCGACCGCGTCCCTTCCTTGCCTGATGAGGCCCTCGCTCTCCATGGTCTTGAGGACGGCCAGAGCGAAGCTTGCCTCGATGCCGGGGGGGATATGGACGAACTCGTCCGCGTTGGCCGCGGTCATGGAATAGCGTGGCCCTACATATGCAAAGCGCCCGATGCGCCCGTCGCGAAAATCGTGCAGGGCAGCGAACTCGTATGCGAACTGGACGTTGGAGATCCAAGTCTCCAGGAAATCGGCGGCGAAACTCAGGACGTAATCGCATTTGTCCAGGCGG
>CAZKYN010000129.1:0-5826 GCA_964556675.1 uncultured Syntrophaceae bacterium | reverse complement strand
AGTCTCCAGGAAATCGGCGGCGAAACTCAGGACGTAATCGCATTTGTCCAGGCGGAAATACGGGACCACAGGAGCGCCGAACAGCGCGCCGTTTGCCCTTTTGAGCGGGCCGTAATTGAAGGCCTCGTAAAATATTTGCCTCTTCGGGCCGAACGAGCCCGCAAAGGCAGAGATGATTTCCGCAAGCGTGCCGGTCTCCAGCCTGCTCATGACCGCTACCCGGCCCTTCTGGATCCACTGCGCGATACGCGGCAGGGCATCGGACCAGGCCTTTTCGGTGTATTCTATGCTGGGTTTTTCCTTGCGATTTCCGGAGATGACGCCCTTGAGGCGGTCCGGGTCGTAGACTCCCTGGACCGACGACTGGCCGCGCGCGCACAGGCCGCCGCGGTTGACGGGATGCACCGGGTTCCCCTCGGCCTTAGTGATACGCCCGTCGCGATGCCTCATGTGGATCCCGCAGCCGGCGGGGCATTCCCGGCACGTGGTGGCGACGGTGCTCCACAAGACCGGGTTCGTCTTCTCCGGGGCGATCACGTACGGGATCAGGTACCCCGCCTTGTCCCGGGCGGTGCTCTCCGTCGCCATGGTCGTAGTCCCCAGCGCGAGCAGTTTGAAAAACAGGCGGCGGGTGATCTCGATCATTCACACCTCATTTTTGGAAACCTTTTACATATGCCGTAATGGCCCAAATCTCCCGATCGCTGAAAACCTGCCCGAATGCCGGCATTCCCGTCATTTTTATCCCGTGCCTGGCAATCCAGTAGATTTGTTGCACTGAAAGTTCCCCCGCGCTCTCCCGGAGGTCCGGAGGATGCGGGTTCATCCCGCGGGAGATAGCGGCCGGGCTTCTCCCCGGCCCGCCGTGGCAATTCACGCACATTTCATTGAAGGCGGCGGCCCCACCTGCAGTATCCATCTGTTCAAAACCGGCAGGCACGCTCACCGACCCGGCGCGCGCCTCCACGCTCCTGTCCATTGTCGTGCTGAGAACCCAGAGAAGGGCTGCCGTGTGGCGCCGGTCGGCGGCGACGTCGTAAACGCCGGAAAAGATGAATGCGAAAAAAGCCGCGACCAGCACAACTATGGTGACGACAACGGTCAGGAATATTTTCATGCGGCGCCCCCTAATCGCTCGCGAAAGCGATGGTGGTTATGAGCGCGTTTTCCGCCTGGCGCGAGTCGAGCCTGGTGTGCTGGACGACGATCGGGACATCGGAAACGATTACCGAGGAGTAGTCTTTTGCGTGCGGGATCGGCTCCGGGTCGCCCAGGTCATTGAACCGCAGGTGGGTCGTCCGGCGTGCGGGGACCGTTACCTTGTAAGGTCCGGCCGGCTCCCGGTCGTGGTAGTAGATCGTGATCTCGATGTGGGCATCCCGGTCCGAGGCGTTGAGAATGCAGGCGGCCTCGTGGCTGATCATATCTCCCGAGCCGTGGCTCCAGCCCGGTATATAGCCTTCCGCGATGGCCCATACCTTGCGGCCCACAACCTGTTTCATAACTGCCTCCCTGAAAAACTACCATCCCCTTTATCCCCGCGGGGGATAAATCGACCTGTCCCACTCTGGAGTGGGGAGTTTCTAAATTTTCTTTGCCGCCATCCTGCGGCCCTCTTCCGCAGCCGGTCCGCGACAGTGTGGGCATTGCTCTTTCGACTTGCGGCCCAGCTTCACAATTTTTCTTCTCTGCAATGCGTAGGCGTGCTGCACCAGTTCGGCGAGGTGGAAAGGCTGTCTGCCCGTGCCGTCCAGGATCTGCGAGCGGCAGCTGAACCCGTCGGCAACGATGTAGGTATTGATTCCGGCCTTGCGTACGGCGGGCAGGAGATGCTCTTCGCTGATCCTCTTGGAAATGTGATACGATTTCGTTTCGAATCCGAATGATCCCGACATTCCGCAGCACCCCGGCTGCGGCTCTTCGAATTCCAGGCCCATCCTGCGCAGGACCTGGCGGGCGGATTCAACGTTCAGGACGGCCTTCTGATGGCAGTGGCCGTGGAAAACGGCCTTCCCCTCAAGTCGCGGCAGCTTCAAATCTTTTTGAATGATCAGGTCCCCGATCAGCATCGATACATCCCTGACCCTCTGCCCGTCGCGGTCATTGGGGAAAAGGCCCGGAAGTTCATCGACATACGCGGAAAGCTCGCTGGGCTCGAGGTGGACAATGGGAATGCCGGCGCGGGCATAGGGCGCGAGCATGCGGATATTGCGCTCCATCTCGCGTTTTGTGAGGTCGAGCATTCCATAATGCAGCAGCGGCCTCAGCGCAGCGGGCCGGCGCGGCGGCAGGAGCACCCTGAATCCCCAGCCCGCCAGGATGCGGGCCGTGGCGTCCATCGTGACCGGGAAGAAGTAATTGTTCAGGTAATCCGGGTAGAGCAGCGCCTCGCCCCGCTTCCAGCTGCCCGGAACCCGGCTGTATTGACTGGAATACCAGTCGTAAAAATTAACGGGCGCATATTTCGGCAGCGGCCTCGCCTGCGCAATGCCCGCCGCGAGCTTCGCCAGGCTCCGGAGCACCGGTGTTTGCGTCAGAATAACGGCGAGCACGGGCGCCTTCCCGGCAAGTTCGTTCCAGTAGCCTATCAGCCCCATGGAGTACGCGGCGCGGGGCCTGAGCCTTCCCTCGTAATAGTGGGAGAGGAACTCCGACTTGTACGTGGCGATGTCCACCTCTACGGGGCACTCCCCCCTGCAGCCCTTGCATCCCAGGCAAAGGCTCAGCGCCTCCAATACCTCCCTGCTGCGCCAGCCGTCCCTCACGAAATCGCCGCGGAACATCTCGAAGAGCATATGGGCGCGGCCCCGCGTCGTGTGCAGCTCCTCTCGAGTGGCGAGGAAGCTCGGGCACATGAAGGCGTCGTGCACCCGCCGGCACTTGCCGACCCCCACGCAGCGCAGCGTGGCGCGCGAGAAGCTCCCCTCGTCGCGGGTGAAGCCGAAATGCGTCTCGGACTGCCATGGCTGGTAATTCACGCCGAAGCGCAGGTTCTGGTCGGGACGGTAGGGCTCTATGACCTTGCCCGGGTTCATCTTCCATTGCGGGTCCCACAGCGACTTGAACTCGCGGAAACCCCGCATGATCTCCTTCCCGTACATCTTCGGGAGGAAGATGGCCTTCGACTGGCCGTCGCCGTGCTCCGCCGAGAAGGACCCCCCGTATTTGACGACCAGGTCGGAAGCATGGTCAATAAACTCCATGTACCTTCTGATGCCGCTGTTTGTGAACAGGTCGAAAGATATCCGGCAATGGATACAGCCCTGGCCGAAGTGGCCGTAAAGCGAGGCCTGGAGATTGAACTTCTGCAGGAGGCCGCGGAAATCCCGCAGGTATTTGCCGACGTTGCGGGGGTCGACGGCGGCGTCCTCCCATCCCGGCCAGGTGAGCGGCATTCCGGGGACGTTGGCCGTGGCCCCGAGCCCCGATTCGCGGATCTCCCAGACTAGTTTCTCCTGGTTGCGGTCGGTGTAGAGTTTCATGGAGGGTGGATTTTTCGACTTCTTCAGCGACTCCATTGCCTTGCGCGCATTGTTATCGGCTTCTTCCTTGTCCTTCCCGCCGAACTCCACTAGCAGCCATCCGCCGCCGGGCGGCAGCAGGGGGATATCGGAGACGTTCAGGCCCTTGCGCTCCATGTATTCGATCAGAAGGTTGTCGATACCCTCGCAGCCGACCGGCCCGTACCCCATGATCTCCGGGATGTGGTCGCCGGCGGAGTACACGTCGGGATAGCCGAGCACGAGAAGGCTCCGGCCCGGGGGACTGTATACGAGGCGCAGGTTCGCTTCCAGGATCGTCACCAGCGTGCCCTCGGAGCCCACGAGCGCCTTGCCGACGTGGAAGTTGTTCTCGGGCAGGAGGTCGTCCAGGTTATATCCCGAGACCCGGCGCGGTATTTTCGGGTACCGCTTGCGGATCAGGTCCCCGTACCTGTCCCGGATGCCTTTCATGCCGCCGTAAATCTGCCCGCGCCTCCCTCCCGCCGCAATGATCCGGGTGAGCTCGGCTTCCGGGGTCTCGCCCACCCGCATCCGCAGGCCGTCGTAAGTGATCACCTCCAACTCGTAGACATTGTCCGCGGTCCGCCCGGCCATGATGGAATGGATCCCGCAGGAATTATTGCCCAGCATGCCCCCGAGCGTATTGTGGGTATGGGTCGCGGGGTCCGGGCCGAAAGTGAGGTGGTGTTTTTCCGCCTCGTCCCGCAGGTGGTCGAGGATCGTCCCGGGCAGCACCCGGGCGCTCTTCCTGTCCGGATGGAGTTCGACAATCCGGTTCATGTGCTTGGAAAAGTCGATGATCACGGCCGTATTGCAGGTCTGGCCGCAAAGGCCCGTCCCGCCGCCGCGCGATGTTACCGGAGCGCCGAATTGATTGCAGACGCCCACGGTCGCGACGACCGCGTCCTTGGAGCGCGGCAGAACCACCCCAATGGGGACCTGGCGGTAATTGGAGGCGTCGGAAACATACAGGGCGCGGCTCGCCGTATCGAACCGGACCTCCCCGTCCACTTCCTTCCTGAGGCTGCGCTCGAGCGCGGCCGTATCGATATATTCCCCTTTTCTTCTCATTTCCCCCGAACCGCGAATTTCTCCGCGTCCTTTTGTTTAAATTCGAGCCCCAATCCGGGCCGGGAGAGGTCCGGGTAAAGGACCCCGCTTTTCGGCTTTTGCGTCCCGTCGAAGAGCATCCCCTCGATCCGGACATGGTCGTGAAAATATTCCAGGTGGCGGGCCCCGTTCCGCCGCGCAGCACAAATGCAGGTGCAGCGCGGGCGAGGTGTGGGCGGAAAGCGGCATGTAGTTTGCGGCGCAAAGCGCCCCCGCCTCCAGGAAACAGTTCGCGCCGCAGCGGGTCGCGTCCGCCTGGAGGACGTCGACGACGCCCTCCGCCAGCATACGCCGGAAAAAACTCAACTCGAAGCCGTACTCGCCCGAAGCGATCTCCAGCTGAGCCGGGGCCCTGTCCCGCAGCAGCCGCATGCCTTCAAAGTCCAGGTGGTTGATCGGCTGCTCGTACCAGGTGACCCCCAGCGGGACCAGGACCTCCGTCATCTGCAGGGCCTGCTTGCGGTCGTAAGCGCCGTTTGCGTCGACAAACAGCTCGACATCGGGCCCGATCGCGTCCCGTGCCGTTTCGATCCTTTCGGGGTCGGCCTTCCAGTCCCGGCCGATCTTCATCTTGACCATCCTGATCCCCTCGGATGCCCAGCCGCCAAGCTGCGCGGCCAGTTCGTCGAGGGTATAGGAAGTGAACCCGCCGCTGCCGTACACCGGGATGCCCGGCCGGAAAGCGCCGAGCAATGTAACGAGGGGCATTTCGAGCAGGCGGGCCTTAAGGTCCCACACCGCCGCGATCACCGCGGCTGCGGCCATCCTCGCAATCCCCGTATCGCCGAGGTTGCGGATGGAGGCCGTCAGCGCCCGCCAGCACGCCCCCGTGTCCATCGCGTCCGTGCCGGCCAGCGCCTTGCTCAGCTCGTCATGGACAACCGCTGCGGCCCCGCTGGAAGTATAAGAATACCCGAGGCCGCGCCCGCCGCCGCCGGACACATGGACGATGACGATTGTCGTCGCATCCCATTCAATCGTCCCGTCCGACTCGGGCCGGTCGGTTGGAACCCGGTACGCCGCGGCCTCGACCTTATCGATTGCGGCGGCCGGCTTCATTTTTTGAACCTGGCCAGGTAAGTTTCCATCATCTGCTTGGCGGACTGTCCGATGATCGCCCACTCGTCCGGGTCGCCCTTGATGAGCGAAGTCATATACCCCTTGGCCTGCTCGAATGTGATATGCGGCGGAGGAGGAGGCAAGTTCCCGTCCC
>CAZKYN010000128.1:0-9316 GCA_964556675.1 uncultured Syntrophaceae bacterium | reverse complement strand
GCTCTTCCTCCTGGGTCTGATGCTCTGCATCGGCAGGCTCTACCAGGATGCCTGGTTAAAGAGGAACGGCTGAGTCTCAACGCCGATTATATAATAAAAAGCCCCACCTGGAATCCGGGTGGGGCTTTTCTGCGCTTAGCTGTTGAAAAAGGCTCATCTGCTGTATTGCTACTCGGTCCGCGCCGTCTGCATGTATGTCCTGCTGGACTCGATCGCCTGACCTGTCATTTTTATTTGAATACCTTCTGAAAGAACTCTTCTTTCTCTTTTGGGAAATAGATTGTGCCCTGATGATCCACGATCAGAATTCCGTCCAGGTGGTCTATCTCGTGCTGTACGATCCTCGCCAGGAAGCCCGTGTACCTCTTGTTGATCTTGTTTCCATGCTGGTCGACCGCCCTCACCTTGACTTCCGGGGAGCGGGACACTTCCACGCTTATTTCCGGGCATGACAGGCAGCCCTCGGATCCGATCTCCTCTTCCCCCCTCCTCTGGGTGATGCGGGGGTTTACGAGCAGGTCGTAGTCCTCGGGTCGCTTCACCCTGCCCTTTTCTTCAAAATTTTTATTTTTGAATACTATAATCTTTTTGCTGATCCCGATCTGGGGGGCAGCCAGGCCCAGAGCATCGTCCCGCGTCAAAAAGGATTCCATCAGTTCCTGGATGCACTGTGCTGCTTCCTTGTCGAAAGGCACAGGGAGTTCGGCGGCCTTTTTGCGAAGCAAGGCGGCTTCTTCTTCATTTAATTTGCCGTTGCTCCAAAGTGTCCACAATTTTTTTTTACTCATTTTTTGTCCTGAAATATTCTTTCCTTCCGTATATCACTGTGATGGAAAATTTTCAACTTGCGCGGATTCCTTGATAATTCCGCTATTCTCTGTTATTTGTTTCCATGTTTCTGTATAAAGGAAAGGCTTTCATTTTTGATCGAAGAAATCGTAACGAGAATGGCCCGCCGCGAGATCGGCAGGTCCATTGCATTCCAGGATAAAAACGGACCCGTGCTCCCGGATTCTCTGGATGGGAATAATCTCATTTACCTGCACATCCCCTTTTGCGAAGAGCTGTGCCCCTATTGCTCATTCAATCGCACCCTGTTCAGGGAGGACATATCGAGGCGATATTTCCAGGCCCTGCGGGCCGAGATCATCCTGTACAAGAAGCGGAATTATAATTTCAGCGGTGTCTATATAGGCGGGGGCACACCGACGATCTTGATTGACGAGCTGGAACAGACAATTGCCCTCATTCGCGCAACCTTTCCGGTCAGGGAAGTATCGGTCGAAACCAACCCGAACCACCTCGACCCGAAATATCTCGATTCCTTGCGGCGCGCCGGCGTCGACCGGCTCTCTGTAGGCGTGCAGAGCTTTGATGACGAGCTCCTGCAGGCTATGGACAGGTTCAAAAAATACGGAAGCGGCGTAGAAATTGCCGATAGGCTCCGGGCTGTCCGGGGCCTGTTTCCCACACTTAATGCCGATATGATCTTCAATTTTCCGAACCAAACGGAAAAGTCGCTGGACAGGGACCTGGAAATTTTAATGGGCCTTGACCTTGACCAGGTCACGTTCTACCCCTTGATGGTTGCCAATTCGACGAGAGCGCTGGTCGAAAAAACCCTGGGCATGGTCGATTTCCGGAAAGAGGAGCGATTCTATAAGAAAATTGCCGAGCGGCTCGTCCCGCCTTACAGGTTTTCGTCCGTGTGGTGCTTTTCCAAACAGGATTCGATGATAGACGAGTACATAGTCGATTATTCCAATTATGCGGGCCTGGGGAGCGGCTCGATAGGATACGTCGACGGCATCTGCTATGCGAATACTTTTGATATCGAAGAGTATATCCGCCTGGTAAAGGCAGGGGAAATCCCGGTAATGGCCTCCAGGAAATTCGGCCTGAAGGAACAGGTCAGGTACGAGTTCCTGATGTCGATTTTCGGGATGGGAATCGATTTGAAGGCTCTGCGGGAAAAGTTCGGCAGGGAGGTTGACGCCCATATATGGCAGATGGTTTTGCCCTTTTATCTGGCAGGCGCCTTGCGTTACGATTCCGGGAAGTTTTTTCCCACCTCCAGGGGCCGCTATCTTGCTGTCATCATGATGAGGGAATTTTTCACAGCAGTAAACAATTTCAGAGATTTCTGCCGGAGGAATGGAAATGGATGAGGACCGCCGCGAGCTTCTCAGGAGCATTCCCAAAATGGACGAGATCCTGTCGATACTCGACAGACGGAAAGTCCTGAAAAGCGCCTCCCGCAAAATTGTCCTGAAGATTTGCCGGGCGGTGCTGGAAGAGATGCGCTCCTCCATTCTGGCAAATGCCATTTCCGACCGGGCCCAGCTTGATCCTGAAAAGCTGGGTTCTGTTGTTGAGTCCAGGCTTGCCGGCCTGAAAAAGAACAACCTGAGGCAGGTGGTTAACGCCACGGGCATCCTGCTCCACACCAATCTTGGCCGTGCGCCCCTTCCCGAAGAGTCTCTTGAGAACATAATTACTGTGAGCAGGGGATATTCCAATCTGGAATACAACCTGGAAACCGGTAAAAGGGGCGTCCGCTACGACCACGTGACGGATATATTGTGCGAGCTGACCGGCGCTGAAGATGCCCTAATCGTGAATAATAATGCGGCAGCCGTCCTGCTGGTCCTCAATACCCTCTCGAACGGCATGGAGGCAATCGTATCAAGGGGCGAGCTCATCGAGATAGGCGGGGAGTTCCGGATACCGGAGATCATGAAGAAAAGCGGGGCCGTCCTGCGGGAGGTCGGCACTACAAACAGGACACGGTTGGCCGATTACGAAAAGGCAATAGGGGAGAATACGGCGCTTATTATGAAGGTGCATCCCAGCAATTACCGGATCATGGGGTTTACTGAAGAAGCGGAACTCTCTGTCCTGGTCGGTTTGGGACAAAAGATGAATATCCCCGTATTTAATGACCTGGGAAGCGGCTGTCTGATTGATCTGGAACAATTCGGTCTTCAGAAAGAGCCCACTGTCCAGGAAATCGTTAGTACCGGAGCGGATGTGATTTCATTCAGCGGGGATAAACTGCTCGGCGGACCGCAGGCAGGAATAATCATCGGCAGGTCCGATTTAATCGGCAACATCAAATCCAATCCGCTCAACCGCGCCCTGCGCATCGACAAACTCACGCTAGCCGCAATCGAATCAACCCTGCGCCTGTATCTGAAACCCGACGAGGCCGTCCGGAAGCTTCGGGGATTGCGTTGCCTTACCGAGCCAGTCGAGGATGTGGCAAAACGGGCCAGGAGACTCTGTTCCGCTTTGCGCCGCTCCACCGGCGACAAATTCTCTTTTCGAACCAGAGAAGGCAAGTCGCTCTCCGGGGGCGGTGCCCTGCCTTTGCAGGAAATACCAACCTTTCTTGTCGTAGTAAAAAGCGGGAAATTCAAGGCCGAGCAGATAGAGAAATCGCTCAGGTTTTCGGAAACACCGGTAATCACTAGGATTGAGGATGATGAAGTCCTTCTGGATTTGCGGACCATAAGCGACGGCGAATTGAAAGTTATTGAGAAAGCCTTCCGGGAAATCTCCTGATCATGTCCGGGCTGAAGTGTATCATTTCCGAGGATGAAGGCGGAAAACGGCTGGATGTTTTCCTTGCCGGTAAAGAGACCGCGCTCTCCCGGTCGCAAATCAAAAAGATGATAGAAGAAGGCTCCGTCCTCGTAAACGGCGCCAGGGTTAAGGCGGGTTACAGCCTGAAAAAGGGCGATAGGGTCTCCCTGACTCAGAAAGAACCGGTCCTCCTGGAAACCCTGCCGGAGGACATCCCTCTGAGGATAATTTTTGAAGACAGCTCGATCGTGGTTATCAATAAGCCGGCCGGAATGGTTGTCCACCCGGCAGCAGGCAATTATGAAGGGACTCTCGTCAACGCTGTCCTTTATCACTGCCGGGATCTCTCCGGGATAGGCGGGGTGATCCGTCCGGGTATTGTCCACAGGCTTGACAAGGACACTTCGGGTCTCATAGTAATTGCCAAAACAGACGAGGCGCACAGGAACCTTTCGGAACAGTTCAAGAAACACCTCGTGACAAAAGTATACTTTGCATTTGCCTTCGGAAATTTCAAAGAAGACGAGGGCATGATCGAAGCTCCCGTTGGAAGGCACCCTGTCGACCGGAAAAAGATGTCCGTTTACAGCAGAAGGGGGAAGGAGGCCCTGACCCGCTGGAAAGTTCTTGGGAGATACGGATTGCTCACTTTCCTGGAAATCAGGATCGAGACGGGCCGGACCCATCAGATAAGGGTCCACCTTAATTCAATAGGGCACCCCTTGCTGGGTGACGAGACCTATGGGAATTCGGCGAAACGCATTCAGGCTGTTCAGGACACGACAGTGCGCAGCAGGCTGAGGTCCGTCAAGAGACATGCTCTCCATGCCGGGCGGCTCGCCTTCATACATCCCCGGACATACGAAAAGATCGAATTCACGGCGCCCCTGCCTGAAGATATGGAGAGGCTGCGGACCTTTCTCAATGATTATTTAGAATCACGATACAGGACCGGATAGCAGGCAATGGGAAATGATGCAAAAGCTGCATTCCGGCTTGCCCGAAGAGGCAAGGTTGCTTATTTTGAATCGGTATTATTGAAAATGCCCGGCCTGGTTCATGCCTTTTGTACCCGTGACTCAGGCGTAAGCCCCCCGCCTTTCAAGTCCCTGAACTTCAGCGCCAGGGAAGGGGACTCGCCGGATAATATCCGGGAGAACTGCAAAATCCTGTCTTCCGCCTTCAAAGTGCCTCCCGGACAGTTTTTCACTCTGAGACAAGTCCATGGCAGCAGTATTTTGCCTGTTGAATCTTATTTTGACGGAGATGGTGAACTTGAGCATGATGCGATTGTTTCGGGCAAAAGAGGAACTGCCTTTTGTATAAAAACTGCAGATTGCGTACCGGTCTTGTTGGCCGACAGGCATTTGAGAGCCGTTGCCGCTGTACATGCGGGCTGGCGGGGGACATCGCTTGAGATCGTCTCGAAAACGGCGACATTCATGATCGAGAAATTCGGGATAGAAAAGAAAGATATCCTGGCCGCCATCGGCCCGGCAATCGGCCCTTGCTGCTACGAGGTGGATTCGGTAGTCCACGACTCCATGGCCGGGGCCGCCCTGAATTTCTTCAGGAAAACAGGCCAAAAAGGGAAATGGAAATTGAACTTGCCGGGAATTAACCGGGGCCAACTTCTCGATATGGGAATAGATCCCGGGAATATCTCAGTTTCAGGCCTGTGCACTGCGTGCAGGACCGATATTTTCTTTTCACACCGGGCTGAGAATGAGACGGGCAGGCAGCTGAACTTCATAATGATTGAGAAATAACTTGACACCCAAGGGCAATTCCTGTAATTTTTACTTGTCTCCAAAAAGGTGTATTCCATATTCCTTCTTTTGAGAAAAGATCAAATCAGCTGCCCATTGATTAAATCTAAATCCGCGTTTTTTAAAAATTTCGTTGTGGCTAAAATCCAATAAAGATTGAGTTCCATTAACCCGCCTTTGCGGCATGAGCTATAATAAAATTACAAAATTTAAGGAAGAAGAAATGAACGTTGTAGAGATGAAAAGGAAGCCGATCAGCGAGCTTGCCATCCTGGCAAAGGAATTGAATGTGCCCGGCGCTGCAGGCATGAGGAAACAGGATCTCATATTTGCCATACTCCAGGCCCAGACAGAAAAAAACGGAATAATTTCCGGTGAAGGCGTATTGGAGACACTGCCGGACGGATTCGGGTTCCTCAGGGCAGTTGATTATAATTACCTGCCCGGCCCCGATGATATTTACGTTTCGCCCTCGCAAATCAGGAGGTTCAATCTTCGGACAGGCGACACCGTTTCCGGGGAGGTAAGGCCGCCCAAGGAGGGTGAAAAATACTTCGCCCTGCTAAAGGTGGACAACGTTAATTTCGAGAATCCCGAGGCTGCCAAGGACAAGATCCTGTTTGATAACCTCACTCCCCTGTATCCTGAAGAAAAGCTCAAGCTGGAATGGGATATCGCGAACATATCCACAAGGACAATGGATCTTTTTACTCCCATAGGCAAGGGCCAGAGGGGGTTGATCGTATCGCCGCCCCGGGCCGGTAAGACGGTTCTCCTGAAGGATATCGCCCACAGCATCACGGCAAATCATAAGGAAGTGATCCTGATGGTGCTCCTCATAGACGAGCGGCCTGAAGAGGTCACCGATATGGAACGGAATGTCAAAGGCGAGGTAATAGCCTCGACATTCGACGAGCCGGCAACCCGCCACGTACAGGTAGCGGAGATGGTGATCGAAAAGGCAAAGAGGCTCGTTGAGCATAAACGCGATGTCGTCATACTCCTCGACAGCATCACCCGCCTTGCCCGGGCATATAATGCGGTCGTCCCGCCCAGCGGAAAAGTTCTCTCCGGCGGCGTTGACTCGAACGCCCTGCATAAACCCAAGCGTTTCTTTGGCGCGGCGCGGAACATCGAGACCGGCGGAAGCCTGACCATAATTGCGACGGCCCTGGTAGATACAGGCAGCAGAATGGACGAGGTCATTTTTGAAGAATTCAAGGGCACTGGCAACATGGAACTGCACCTGGACCGCAGGATAGCCGACCGCAGGGTGTTCCCTGCCTTTGACCTGATCCGGTCCGGCACCAGAAAGGAAGAACTGCTCATCCCCAGGGAGAACCTTAACAGGATATGGATTCTGAGGAGGCTCCTGCAGGAAATGAATCCTGTCGACGCTATGGACTTCATTATCGACAAGATCCGGAAAACGGACACCAATAAGGAATTCCTGGATTCCATGAACCAGTGATCCGGCCCGAACCTGAATAAATATTTAATTTCACGCAAATAATCCTTGAAATGGCGGATTGTTTGATCTAAATAGCGCCCTTTAGCTGACATTAAGGAGGATAATACATGCCTAAGAAAAATATTCATCCCGCATACAATGAGACAACCATCAGCTGTGTATGCGGCAACGTTATAAAGACGAAGTCCACGAAGAAGGACATCAAGGTTGAAATCTGCTCCCAGTGCCATCCGTTCATGACCGGCAAGCAGAAGATTATGGACACCGCCGGCAGGGTTGAGAAGTTCAACAAGAAATACGAGAAAAAGTAAAACACCCGTTTGCTTTTCCAATCCATAAATGTTCAAAAAAATCCAGGATATAGATAAGCATTACCGGGATCTGGAGTCCTTGTTGAGCGACCCTGCCGTGGTCGCGAACAGGAGCGAGTTCCAGCGCCTTGCGAAAGAGTATTCAGACCTGCGCGAGCTTATCGAAACCTATCGGGAATACCAGAAAGTAAGTTCCCAGATCGAAGAGGACCAGAAGCTGCTCAAGGAAGATGATGAAGATCTCAAAGAGCTGCTCAAGGAAGAAATCCCCCAACTCAAGCAGCGCCAGGAAGAGCTGGAAAAAAGCCTGAAAATCCTCCTGCTTCCACGCGACCCGAATGACGAGAGGAACGTTTTCCTGGAAATCAGGGCGGGAACGGGCGGCGATGAGGCCGCCCTTTTTGCCGCAGACCTCTTCCGCATGTACGCGCGCTACGCCGAGATTATGGGGTGGAAGATTGAAATTGTCAGCAGCACTTCATCCGGAGGAGTCGGAGGTTACAAGGAAATAATAGGCCTGATTGAGGGAAAGGGCGCCTACGGAAAACTTAAGTATGAGAGCGGCGTGCACCGGGTGCAGAGGGTTCCGGTAACGGAATCCCAGGGTCGAATCCACACCTCCGCTGTAACAGTGGCAATCCTGCCTGAGGCGGAAGACGTCGAAGTCAATATCGACCCCAACGAACTGAAGATAGATGTTTACCGCTCGGGCGGGCATGGCGGTCAGAGCGTCAACACAACAGATTCGGCAGTGCGGATCACCCACTTGCCGACCGGGCTTGTCGTCATCTGCCAGGACGAAAGGTCCCAGCTTAAAAACAAGTCAAAGGCCATGAAAGTCCTTCGGGCCAGGCTGCTGGATCAGATGACGGAAGAGCAGAACAAGAAAATATCCCAGGACAGAAAGACCCAGGTAGGTACCGGCGACCGCAGCGAGCGGATCAGAACCTACAATTTCCCCCAGGGCCGTGTCACCGATCACCGGATCGGCCTGACACTTTATAATCTTGAAAACATCCTGGACGGCGATATCCAGCCTATTATCGATGCCCTGATCACGCATTTCCAAGCAGAGGCGCTGAAGCGCTCTGCTGCCTGATCTCCTCCTTTATTCCTTGGTTCTAAATGGCAGGTGAAACCATATGATCCCCGAACAGCGGGAAAGCAGATCCGTCTCTGAACTACTGAATTCGGCTTGCATGGAGTTGAACAATGCCGGAGTGGATAATCCGAACCTCGATTCCGAGGTCCTGCTGGCCTTCTGCATGGAAGAGAAACGCACACGTCTCCTGTCTCATCCGGAAAAGATAGTTCCCGAACAAATAGCAGGGATTTTTTCATCATTGCTGGCACGGAGGTCGTCTGGAGAACCTGTTGCTTATCTTATAGGACAAAAGGAATTCTGGTCCCTTCCGTTTATGGTTGACAGGCGGGTCCTTATACCCCGTCCGGATACGGAGATTCTCGTTGAAGAGGCGCTCAGTTTCGCCAAAGACGCCCGCCGGGCGGACAGGATTTCAATACTGGAAATCGGAACGGGCTCCGGAGCTGTAAGCGTCGCGCTGGCCAGCGAGCTGCCATCTGCCTTTATAACGGCCACCGATATTGCGGAGGGGGCGCTGGAGATCGCCTATCTGAATGCCGCCAAAAACAAGGTTGGGCGGCAGATCAGTTTCATAAAGGGCAGCCTGTTCGAACCCGTTTCGGGAAAATTCGACCTTATCGTATCAAACCCACCATATATATCCGAAGCGGAATATGCCGGACTGCCTCGGGAAATCAGGAATTTTGAACCCATTGAGGCCCTTGTCGCCGGCCCGCAAGGGATTGAATGCCATAAAGAAATAATTGCGGGCGCCCGGGATTTCCTCAACTCTGATGGGGCGCTATTTCTGGAAACTGGAGCCCTTCAACAGCAGAAAATTGAGGAAATCTTAAAAAAAGAAGGTTATAACCGGATCGTTTTCAGAAAGGATTACGCCGGGCTCTTCCGGGTAGCCGGGGCGAGGAGAAGTTAGTGGATAAAATAGTAATCTGGGGCGGTGAGAGCCTGCATGGGGAAGTCCGGATCAGCGGGGCCAAAAATGCCGCTTTGCCCATTCTCGTGTCGTCCTTGCTCACGGAGGGCTGGAACACTTTCAGGAATGTGCCCGACCTGCGCGACATAAAAACCATAAAAA
>CAZKYN010000127.1:0-9333 GCA_964556675.1 uncultured Syntrophaceae bacterium | reverse complement strand
AAGCAGAGGGTTTGCGGGCAAAACGGCCGGGCTGAGCCGGTTCGGCTCCAGACCGGGGATGCGGGCGTATTCCAGGGCTGCGGGTTTTCCGTTAATTTCCGTAATTATGAGCTTTTCAGGTTCTGCGCCCGTGATCACGATCATTTTCTCGGTAGGCTGGAAATGCTGGGTCTGAAAGATCCGGAAGGGAAGGGTTGTCTCGAATACTGTGAAGACGGCGGCATCCGGGATGAACTGCCCGTCATGGTAAATGTATGTTTTCTTGAATTGCCGGTCATCTCCGGCAGAGCCCCCGATGATGGGAATGCCTTCAAAAGAGGTGAACAGGGAGGCTATCGTGACCTCTTCCAGCATGGAAAGGCCGTCAATAAGGATGAACCCGAACATCCGGTCCCTCTCGAAATCGCTAAAGAGAGAAAGGTCTGATCTTATGCAGGACGCCAGCTTCCCGGCCTCGCTCAGGGAATATCTGCTCAGAGGGGAGATGATATGGCTGTGGACCCTCACCTCGGGGGAGCATATCCCCGCGGCGACAATGCCTCCCTCCTGGTAACCGAACGAGGAAATCTCGCCCGCCGTCGTACAGCCGATCAGGGGACAATCGAAATTCGCGTCAAGCTCCCGGCCGAGCTTTTGCAGGTCATAGTTCGAAGAGCAGAAAAAAACTACGGCATTTAATCCGGGCCGGTCGACAGCCTGCCGCAGCTCACGGACAGCCTGCCTTTCATCCCTGGAGAGCGACCGGCCGATCCTGGCCCTCAGGCGGTCCTTGTCCATTGCAAATACCTGTTTTTAAATAGATTAATTTCTCCGCAGCAACTATTGCGGCAGCTTCACAGACTTGCGTGCGTCCAACCATGATCTATGTATCGGAATTCCCGTGGAAAACTTAATTTCCCCATGATCTTGTTGAAAAGGGCCCGGTTTGAAAAATACGATTGGGTTTTGAAATGAAACAGAGAGGTCTTCGACAAAATTTTACTGTCCTTCTGACGCGCTTTTCAGGGACTGGGTTGGATCTGTTTTCCCCTCACGAAGGGAGCGGCTCCGGGGAAGCCGAGTTCCCGGAGGCAATCAAATCGGCCGGGTCTGCGGGTGTGTAAAGCGCCTCCAGGATCAGGCCGGACAGGGTTACTTAGTACCCTGCCGACCTCCCGGCCATCGTATTTCCGCTCTTCCATTTCCGGCTCCGGAGGCTAATATCCTCATCGGACATTGCGACCTCCCTTCGCAGGGCAGAGCTGCAGGCTGAATCAGTACTGCTTGTATACGGCTATTTTGGCCTTGTCCCTCAATTGCTGAAGCAGCTTCTGGTAGGCGCTTATCTGGTTTTGCCTCTCCAGGTGCTGGGATATCATTTTCTTCGCTTCGGCATCCAGCGGCTTCATTCCGGCCGGGAACTTTTCGAGCACCTGGATGACATGGTAGCCGAAATCAGTCTGGACGACCGGCCCTATGTCCTTGACATTCTGCGAAAACGCGGCGTCCTCAAAGGCCTTGACCATCTGGCCTCGGGGGAAGGTGCCCAGATCGCCGCCGTATTTTTTGCTCGGGCAATCCGAGAACAGGTTGGCAAGCTGGGCAAAATCGGCGCCGCCCACAAGCTTGGCGCGGACGTCCTCGGCCTTGGCCTTTTTCTCCGCCTTTGCCTTGTCGTCATCGGTCTTCGCGACGGATATCAGGATATGACGCGCATGGACCCTTTCCGGAAGGTTGAATTTATCTCTGTTCTGATTGTAGAATGCCTTGATGTCCTTGTCCTTGGGTTTTAGCTTGGCGCCGCCGTACTGCTTAACGAGTTTGCTCACCTTTATGCCGAAGGCGGTGTCCTGCTTCAGCTGCTCATATGTCGCGTTGCTTTTTTTCAGTTGCTCTTCGATCGTGGCGCCCGGTTTCAGCGAGGCTTTCAGGTTGTTGATCTCGGTTTCGACCTCCTTGTCCGATGCCTTGATATTCCTCTTTGCAATTTCATTTCCCAGCAGGGTCACCATTATGAAATCGGTTACCAGGCGGGATTTGATCTTGGGCGCCTCCTCTTTGAACTTGTCCTCGGGCAATTTCTGCTTCAGGAGTCCATACATTCTCTGGTAATCCTGCTCGAGTTTCGCCTCTGTGAGCTGCTTTCCATCAACTTCGGCGACGATGCCGGCCGGCGGTGAAAAACCGGGGGCTAAGGGGCCGGTCGCCTGCTCGGGCGCAGCCGGGGCGGCGGCAGCCGGCGCGGAAACTCCGGGCGCGTTCTGCTGGGCCCCCGTATCCGAGGGGGTTTCCGTTTTGCTGCATGCCGAGGCGGCCAGAATGATCGATGCAAGCACCGCCAGGATTTTAAGGGTTCTGCTCTTCATTTTGTCTCCTTCCAATTTTCAGATTTTGAGAGAATAATAATTGAGCCGGTATGTCAATATTTTATTTTGCCTGATACAGGCTTGATACAGGGATTTCCGGGAGGAGGGAAATGGACCGCTTCACCGCAGTGGTGGAAATTCCTAGGGGAAGCAGGAACAAATATGAGATGGACCACGAATCGGGCATAATAAGGCTGGACAGGGTCCTGTATTCGTCCGTCCATTACCCCGCGGATTATGGATTCCTGGAAAATACGCTGGCCCCGGACGGGGACCCTCTCGACGTGATAATCATAGTGGAAGAGCCTACATTCCCCGGCTGCCGGATGGAGGTCAGGCCCGTGGGCGTCCTCCTCATGAGGGACGAGCAGGGGCAGGATATGAAAATCCTGGCGGTCCCGACGGCCGACCCGAGGTTTGACGGGATCAGCGACCTGAGCGGCGTCCAGGTGCACTGGCTGAGGGAGATAGAGAATTTCTTCGATATCTACAAGGAGCTTGAAATCGGGAAAAAGACCGTGGTGGAAGGCTGGAAAGGCGCCGATGCGGCGAAAAGATGCCTCGAGAGGTGTCTCATTCAGCCCCCGCTCGGGTAGCCCGTAATCGACCTGATCTCTTCATACAGGGGCTTGAGCCTGCTGTACATCTGAAGATAAACGCGGTTATACAGCTTTTCATAGATATCGCGGGTTTTCGGATTGGGAAGGAAGGTTTTGCCGGTTCTGGTCATTTCCTTTATGGCTGTCTCGAACCCGGGATAGATCCCCAGGCCCACGGCTGCATCGATCGCGGCGCCCAGACCTGAGGTCTCAAAGACGTGGGGACGCGAGGCCGGCAGGCCGAAAATGTCCGCAGTGATCTGCATGGCCGCGTCGCTCTGCGAGCCGCCCCCTGCCACCCTCAGCTCGGTTATCCTTTCGCCGCTGCGCCTTTCGCTGTTTTCCTTTCCCTCGCGCAGGGCGTAAGCCAGGCCCTCCAGGATGGCCCGGTACAGGTGGGCCCTGTTGTGCACGTCGCCGAAACCGATGATCGCCCCCTTGGCTTCGGGTCCGGGCACCTTCACCCCGGGAGACCAGTAGGGCTGGAGGACAAGCCCCATCGATCCGGGAGGCACATCCTGGACGATGCCGTCCAGCACTGTTTCAGGTTCGACGCCGCGCTCCTGGGCTATCCGGGTCTCAGTGAGGCCGAACTGGTCCTTGAACCAGTTGACCATCCAAAAGCCCCTGTAAATCTGCACCTCCAGGCTGTGGTAGCCCGGGATTGCCGCCGGGTAAGGGGGGATGAGCGGGATAATTTCAACATATTTCTTATGGGTGGTGTTGAATGTCGCCGTGGTCCCAAAGCTTATACAGCCGATATTAGGTTCCAGGCAACCGGCCCCTGTAACTTCGCACGCCTTGTCGGCGGCCGCCGCGATCAGCGGAAGGCCGGCAGGTATCCCGGTTTCCTCGGAAGCCTGCCTTGTGATCTCGCCGAGTTTCCCGCCGGGCGGCACGAGTTCGGGAAGCATGTCCCTCCTGACGGGGAGCACTTTCCATTTCCAGTCATACGACGGGGCCCATTTGAGCTTCCGGTAGTCGAAAGGAACGTATCCCACCTGGCAGCCGATCGAGTCGACAAACCTGCCCGTGAGCTTGTAGGTGTGATAGCCTGACAGGAACAGGTACTTGTATGTCTTTTCCCAGATTTCGGGCTCGTGGGCGTTTATCCAGTTTGCCTCGGCTTCCGCCCGGACATAGGAGATCGTCTCCGACATGCGCGCCAGTTTGAAAGCCAGCCCCCAAAAACCGCCGAGGGGCTTCAAGCCGTTCGTTCGCCTCTGGTCAAGCCAGACCATCGCCGGGCGCAGCGGTTTTCCGTCCCGATCGACATTGATCATGGTCGCCCTCTGGGTGGTCAGGGCCACTCCGGCGACCGCTTCCCGGGAGACCCCCTCCATTTTCCAGATGCTGCGGCACGCCTTGCAAAGGGATTGCCAGTAATATTCCGGGTCCTGCTCGGCCCAGCCCGGCTGTGTTGAATAATAGGGCTCAATAAAGACCCGGCTCTTCGCTATTATATTCCCTCTCAGGTCGAAAATGAGGGCGCGGACGCTCTGCGTCCCATTATCAATTGCGAGGATATGGCTCTTCTTCAATCGCGGATCTCCTAGTTTAATATTTCCGGAAAGGCTGGAAATTGCGGCAGATATTATTATCAATTTGGATTTTGTCAAGAAACTCTTAAGCGGGCCCGGTATGCAGTCCTAAAGGCCTGCGGAGTTTTCGGACTTATTGCAGATGCTGAAGTGAGTCACTCGGAATATGGCTTATATCGGTTCCCGCCCGAATGTTTTGCCCGGTACATCGCTATATCGGCATTTCGTATGAGCATCTCACCGTCTGTGCCGTCTTCGGGATAGATCGCCATCCCCAGGCTTGATTTCATGGCGATCACGTGTGAACTGAAAGTGAAAGGGTCGATAAAGTTTTCCAGGATCTTTTCCGCAACCTGGGCGGGATTGCCGTGCTCCTTCAGATCCGAGATGCAGATTATGAACTCATCTCCCCCCATCCGCGCCACCGTGTCGCTTTTTC
Source organism: uncultured Syntrophaceae bacterium (assembly GCA_964556675.1). GTDB lineage: Bacteria > Desulfobacterota > Syntrophia > Syntrophales > UBA4778 > JBDKTK01. Next base: position 4,409 of record CAZKYN010000127.1, on the reverse strand, counting down.
TCAGGGAGACGCTGAGGCGGTCGGCCACCGCCTGGAGCAGGTGGTCGCCGATCGTGTGCCCGAGGGTGTCGTTGACGTCCTTGAACTTGTCCAGGTCCAGCATGAAAACCGCTATCTTGTCCTGGAAACGCTCGGCGCGCGTGATTGCCATGCTGAGCCTGTCGTTGAAAAGAAGCCTGTTAGGCAGGCCCGTGAGGGGATCGTAATACGCCAACCTGGAAATAGTCTCTTCAGCCTTCTTCCGGTCGGTAATATCGTGCGCGGTTCCCATTCCGGCCGGCTTCCCTTCGATCTCAATGTTGCCGGCGCTGAGGTCCACCCACTTCTCCTCGCCCTGCTTGGTGATGACTTTTGTTTCATATCTTACCGGGTCCACAGGGCCCTCCAAACGGGCGAGCGCCAACTCCCTGGCCAGGTCCCTTGTATCCGGGTGGATCAGGTCCCAACTGCGTACAGAGGCAAGCTCCTCCTTGCTGTAGCCCGTCAGGGCTTCCATCCCGGGGTTGGAATAAATAATCCTTTCTCCCTGGTGGATGAATATTGCCGCCGGGGTGGTTTCCGCCAGGGTCCGGAACTTCAGTTCGCTGGAGAGCAGTTTCTTCTGGGCCTCTTTGCGTTCCGTAATATCTCTGAGGATTACGATGTCAACAGGCCGGTCCTGGATATGGATTTTTTTGCCCAGACCCTCAACCCATTTGTATTCCTTTTTGGCGCTTTTAATCCGGTATTCCGCCAGGAACCCGCCGCGGTCCTCCCTGACCAGCTCCAGGTCCTTGAAAACAATACGCACGTCATCGGGGTGGATGAAATTTACGACATTGAGCCCGACCGCCGAATCTTCCTCCAGGCCCACGAGGGCATATGCCGCCCTGTTCGCATACAGGATTGAGCCGTCCCAATCGAGGACCAATACCGAATCGAGAATGTTGGACAGAATGGTCCGGAAAAAGTCCTCATTCCGGTCCGGCTCCCGGTCGGAGGCGTCTTCCACGTCGAAAAGACTTAAATCCTTTTTTCCCCTTAACTGGCTCTTAGCAGACATTGCTGGTTTCTTCCGGCCGGGAATTTGTTTGGATTTTTTGAAATACGGATATCTGCTTTTTTACTAACATATTAGCAAAATAGCAGTCAAGCGAATGTACCCATAGTTTTGCTAAATCTGCAAAATACCGCTTGACAAACCCTGCCTGCCGTTTATACTTCAACAAACAATATAGCAACATTTCTCCATTTTTTGTGAAGCGGGCAGAGTTCGTTCTGCTGCAAAACCAGGTGCAGACCCTCTGATGCAATCCGGAACCTTAACTGAAGCAAGGTCCTTAAGAAACAGTCTTAACGCATTGCCGGGACAGTTAAGAATCAAAAGTGCAGTAAATATTTGATAAAGGGAGTTGCATAACGAACCGTTTTCAGGATATGTGCAAAACGTATTCCGCAGAAACAACCGAAATCTCAATCAACCCGCTAAGGCCGAGAAAATGAAAAAAATATCAGTTATGTCTGCATGCGCAGCTGTTCTGGCGCTTTTTGCCTTGACAGCGGCATCGCAGGCGGAAATTTACCAATACACGGACAAAAACGGCGTGCTCATCATCACCGATAAAAAGCCCAACTCGAAAGCCAGGGTTTCGATTTTCAGGGATTCGCAAAAAAAAGCAGATGCGCATCCGGAACAGGACTCAAAGCCGGAGGGCAGGGCAAAGAGGCCTGAAAAGAACCCCGAGCAGATCGCAGCAGAGCAGGCGCAAAAACAAGCGGATGCTGCGGAAGCTCAGAAGCGGCGCAATCAGGAAGCGGAGAGGCTGGAAGCCGAGGCCAGGAAACCTGCGCAGTTTTCAAAGGAAAAGCAGATGGAGCAGATTGAAAAGCTCAACAGGGCGGACAAGCTGCGCCGGGGGGTTGACGACCCTTCCTGACCGGATCATTAACGGATCAACGGCGGATTAATCGCGGATCAGGTCCGGCGGGCCTTTGCAGATCTTTCCCTTTGCACGTAAACATTGGACAGATTCCTGCGGATGAGGGCGTTTTTGTTGCCGGGATCGAGCTGCAGGGCTTTGGTGAAGTCCCGGGATGCCCCGCGAAAATCCTTGACCTTCCAGTAAGCCATACCCCTGCTGTAATAAGCGTCAGCGAATCCCGGGTCGAGGTCGAGGGCGCGGTCGAGGTATTTCAAAGCTTCCCGGTAAAAGCCAAGCTCATAATTCAGCAGCCCGAAATTGTAATGCGCCGCCGTATTGCCCGGATTTTTTACCAACGACCTGATAAAAAAGCGCCGGGCCGCCTCGGGCCGCCCGAAATCCGAACACTCCAGAGCAATGCTGTTGAACAGGTTGGAGCAGGCATGCCGGAGCATCCTTCTCCAGAATGCCGCCCCGGCCTTTTCAGTCTGCCCTCGGGCAACGCCGGTTCGCGCCCCGGACCGGGCCCCGGCATTGCGGCCTCCTCCCGAATGCCCCGAATGTGACGACAGCAGGCTTGCATAGGCCGTATTGATTCTTTTCAGGTTTTCTTCGGCTTTTTTCTGGAGACGCGGATTTCCGGCGAACCTGTCGGGATGCCAGACCTGCACCAGGTCCCGGTATGCCTGTTTTATCTCGTCCGGTCCGGCCCCGGACTGTATGCCGAACAACCCATTGATATCCATCTTGTGATCCCTGCCGACAATAATTTTTAAGTAAGTACATTGCGGGCAAGGAACATATCGGGGGGATTTTGATATTCAGGGGAGAATAGCCGTATTTTGGATCAGGTTCCTGCCGGAAGGCATCAGTAATGGGATAAAGCCGCGGACGCCTTTAACCTGTGCCGCGATGTTCCGAAATATTAGCCTGCTTAAGGACTGTCCCGCCCGGAATCAAGCCGGATTTCACTTGCACCTGCGACATTCCCCTGCACTGTCCATATAAAGTGAGCCGAAATGGATGAAAGCAGTCGTCTCCGCATTGAACGGAGGCGCGAGGAACGAGATCTTCCGTCCGGCCGTGTCGATTGATTTCAGGATTCCAAGGGCGCTGGTGAACACCTCCGCTGTTTCGAAAGCTATTATCCTGTTGTCCCACTCCTCCCTGGTGTCCGTCAAATCGGGAACACGGCCGTGCAGGCCCATGTTCTCATATGAAATGCTCTGCAGAGCCGCCCCCTGGAAATACTCGTTGATGCGCGCGGCCCGGTAATCGCTCCTTTCCCGGGGCGTCCTCGCCTTGACTGAGGCGGACGGATTAAGATAATGCAGCTGCAGGCCTTTTCTCTTTTGGATGCCGCACAGCAGGTGATCGAGTTCATTACCCCTGCGGATTACAATAATATGGTCCGGCCTGATCAGGTCTATGAACTGGAACTGGAACTCGGAGGCCATCGCTCCAAAAACGAATCCCGAGGAGTCCATGATTATCCGGCGCGCGGTGAATGAGTTTGCTTTGCCCACGAGGCGCTGGGCGCCCACGATCTCGGGAAGCATATGCCCCACGGGAGTTGTCGACCCCACGAACCTCAGGAAGACCTCTTCCCGCGTCCTTCCCCCCGCCCTCAGGCTGAGACCTATGGTCGAGGGAGGCCCGATCGTGGCCTGGCCCGAATCGCAATCGATGTAGGCGGTCACAAATATGTGCGAGAGCTCTTCCGACAAATACCTGCAGAAGCTCGTCTTGCCGCGGTCGCTTCCCCCGAGTACGTAGATTATCCTCATGTGCCTCCCGGAACTGAGTTCCCGGAGGAGCTTTTCCCATTCCTTGCTGATTGTCAGGGATGCCGGCATCTTGCCCTCCTCAGGAAAATGTTACGAGAGATATTCGCCGTTGTAAACCCTAACAGCTTAATGGTTTTTGCCGGTATGATTTTAGTCTATTCAGCCCGTCAAATCAGGTGTGGGCTTATATACCGCCCGGCTTCAACCCTGTATCTTCTAAGTAGCCGGGGCAGGCGCAGCGCCGGGAGCGGCATGCGAAAAACAGGAAAGGAGGGGAGCCATGTATTTGATGGTGATCTGTTCATGGAATCCCGAGGACGACCGGGAGGTGAGGACAAGAGGCGCAAACTGGCAATGGCCGGCGGAAGTAAAGGTCCATGTGGAACTTTACGATCTGCAGGGATGCCGGACCATTTACGCCGTCGAGTCGGATGAGAAAGGGCTCATCGCGATGCGGGCGAAATGGGCGGACATCATGGATTTCGAGATATTCCCGGTATTCCCGATCGGCAGGACCAAGGAGCTTTTCGGAATGTGAATTAAATCCGCTGGAAAGGAGCGAAAGATGCCGGTTCAACTGACCGAACATGAGGAGGAGATGCTCAGGTCGATCCTGGAAAGGTATCTCCCGGACCTCAGGATCGAGGTGGCCAATACGGATGACAGGGAATACAGGAGATACCTCAAGGAGAGGGAAGCCTTTATAAAGGATTTCCTGGGA
>CAZKYN010000126.1:0-9491 GCA_964556675.1 uncultured Syntrophaceae bacterium | reverse complement strand
GGCTCGGTTATCGGACTGCTCAACCAGAGGAGGGGCATGATCGTGGGCACCCAGGACGAGGGCGTCATGTCCGTTATCGAGGCCAATGTTCCGCTTGCGGAAATGTTCGGGTTCTCGACGGCCCTGCGCTCCTCTACCCAGGGCAAGGCGCAGTTCACCATGGAATTTGCCATGTACAAGCTCGTGCCGCAGTCGATTGCCGAAAAAGTTGCCGAGGAAGTCGCCGCACGCAAGAAGAGGGCGGCTTAAGATAATAAATTTGCTCGTTGAAGCCTGAGCCGCACCTGGTGCAGAATTATCGAAACGAGCTTCGCTTCATGGAAATAGACGAAAAAACAGGGAAAATAAAATGTTGAAAAATGAGATCTGTCTCCGCAATCCTTTAAGATATCTGGGAAACGGGAACGAAGACCTCCTGGCCGAAGGTTCTTTCGGCGCGGTGATGGCGCCGGCTGGTGTCGGCAAGACCGCGTTCCTCGTCCAGCTGGCCATAAACGCCATGCTCAAGGAAAAGAACGTGCTGCATGTAAGCATGGCCGAACCGGTGACAAAAGTGAGCCTCTGGTATGAAAAACTTTTTCAGGACCTTGCCCTGCAGAACAATTTCAAAAGCTGGGAGAGCATCCTGGGGGAGATCCTTCCGCACCGGTTTATTATGACTTTCAAAATTGAAGGGTTCTCCGTTCCCAAACTGGAGGAGAGGATGACGGACCTGACGGCCCAGGGCGTTTTCCGGCCGGATATAATAGTGATCGACCGCTTTCCGTTCCGGGGACCCGCCCGGGAACCCCTTCTGGAGCTGAAGCGTTTTGCCGAAAAAGAAAAGCTGCGCATCTGGTTCTCCGTAACAACGCATCGCCATGAGACGCAGAGGGCTGAAAGCCTGCCGCTCGCACTGGCCGACATCGACGATTTGTTCGACGTGATACTGCAGTTGGAGCCCAGCTGTTCGGATATAGTCATCAAGCCGTTCCGGGGTATTGCGGACAGCGTGGAGAAAAGCACTCTGAGCCTGGATCCCGCAACAATGCTGCTGAGATCAGCCTCTTAAGATAACCCTTGAATTTAAGCGACCGAAGTCACCTTTCTTGGCGATACAGGGGGATTTTGGCTTTGAAATCTCGCTGCCAAACAGAGGAATCGAAAGGATAAAAATGAAAAAAGAAGATTGCACACTTTACAGCGGCGGGATCAAGGGGGCCGAAGCGGAGTTCGGCGCCAACGCCGAGCGCTGCGGGATACAGGAAGTGAATTTTACTTTTGAAGGGCATGGCATTGTCCGGCAAAGGGGAGTTAATGTACTGAGCTGCGACGAGCTCAAGAAAGGCGATGTCAGTCTGGAGTACGTCTCGAAGCTGATGAACCGCCGCTTCACTCAAAACGAGACCATAAGGAAGGTCCTGCAGAGCATCTGGCATCAGGTTATTCGCGGCCAGGAAATATACGTTGTCGGCCATATACTCATGGACGGCACTGTTAAAGGCGGAACAGGCTGGGGCGCCGAGTTTGCCAAGCTGTGCAATAAGCCGCTGTTTGTCTTTGACCAGGACCGCGACTGCTGGTTCAAATGGAACCAGGTGGACTGGATCGAATGTGAACCGCCGGCAATAACTCACCCGCACTTCACAGGCACCGGCACGAGGTTCCTCGAGGAGAACGGAAGGAGAGCGATTGCAGAGCTCTTCAAACGCAGCTTTGACGCCTGAATATAGATCAACTGAAATCTTCTGCGGCCGGCTGTCAGGCTTGTACAAGTTGGCAGCCGGCCACCTCCCTTGATATCAGAAGCGACCTCCCTCTCTGAATCCCGCGATTCGGGAGAGATCGAGGGAGGTCGACAATGCAATTCCTATGGGCGTCAAAGTGATTTCCCATTAAAAAAAGTTTCCCTTCGCTCGTTTCGACACTTCGAAAATCTCAATGCGGCGCGAGCTCAACGAGCGGTCATCTGCTTTCGTTTTACAAAAATCCGTTCGCTGAGCTTGTCGAAGCGACTCAATATCGTATTTCAAGCTCCGTCAATCCCTTCCAGTTGAAAAAACTCCCTTTCAAGACTGTCACCCTTTGGAGAAGGTAGGGGGAAGGTTCAAAAAAGTCCCTTGACACAAACCATGTAACCATATAATGTGGTTACAAATCGACTCCGAATAGCATAAATGCGGACACCACATCCCAAGTACAGCAAATTCCGGTTCGACGCCGGCAGCCTCGCTTTGAATTTCGTGGCCGTCGTGCGGCATCGCGGTTCGCAGCCCAGGGACCTCTTCTTCTCGGCGAATGCCCTTTCCAACTGGCTCGCGGCTGCAGGCTGTGCCGGAGGGTCCGTTGCCGCCACCGAGCAGGACCTCGAACATGCCATTCTTCTCAGGGAAGCGATCTACCGGGCTCTCAGCGCGCTGGCGCTGCGGAACATCCCGGACCCGGCGGATCTGGACCTGATAAATGCCGCCGCAGCTGAGCCTCTCTCGGTGCCGCAGATAGAACTTCCATCGTGCGGTCTTCGCTGGAAGAGCAAGAATCCCGTACAGGCATGCCTTGCAGAAGTCGCCCGGGATGCCGTCATGGTTATCGCCACCATCGACAGGGAGCGGTTGAAAATGTGCGACAGCTCCAGCTGCCGGATGCTCTTTGCCGACAATTCTCCCGCCAACCGACGCAGGTGGTGCTCCATGTCCATCTGCGGGAACAGGGCGAAAATAAAAGTATTCAGGGAAAGGAAAAAACAGCCGCCAAATCTAAAGACGGGCTGAAGAATGCCTAAATAAATCGGGAAGGAGGTTGTGTATGGAAGTGTCGGAAACTATCAGGAGCAGGCGCAGCATCAGGAGATTCAGACCCGACCCGGTCCCCAGGGAGGTCCTGGAGAAAATACTCGATCTGGCCCAATGGGCGCCTTCGGCAATGAACCAGCAGGACTGGCGCTTTATCGTGGTCTCGGGAGAGAGAAAGGAAGCCCTCCTCAAAATCACAGCGTCGGCATTCGAAAGTTTCCGGCCGGTCCTGGAGAAAAATTTTCCAGATAAGCCGCAAGTGATCGATGCTTCCAGGAAATTCTTTGAGACTTATGGAAACGCTCCCGTGATCATAATGGCTTATGGAGGCCGTTTCCCGACCGGCAAGGAGGACCCGTACAGCGTGAGTCTGGCGGTCCAGAATCTCCTGCTGGCTGCCCACGACGCCGGCCTGGGCGCGGTCTGGGCGGATGCCGCAGTTTTTTTCAAGGAAAAGGAAATGAATGAACTGATGGGCATGGAGGGCCGGAAACTCGTCTGCCTGGTTCCCGTCGGGTACCCCGCGGAAAGCCCCAAAGCGCCGCCGCGCAAGGAGGGGCGGGTGCGCTGGGAAGGAGTTTAATTTAAGTTTTCAGGAGATTTAAATGAAAAATGCCGTACCCTGGATAGAGGGGATAATAAAAAGTTTTGTCGCCGGTTCGGAAGAGAACTCATTGAAGAATGCGGCTGACGACAAGGCCTGGGCAGGGCCGCTCGTCGGGTTCAGCCGGGGCGATGATCCGATTTTTGATTTCTTCAAAAAAGATATCGGTCCGTTCTTCTGGACGCCTCTGGAGGCGTTTTCCCTGTTCTTTCCCGAGTCCGAAGTAAAGCCCGCCGAGCTGGCCGTGATAAGCTGGGTGCTCCCGCAGGCTGAAGTCACCAAGTCCGATAACCGCGTCATGGAGAAACTGCCCGCGGAACGCTGGATCCGGTCGCGAAATTTCGGGGAGGCGTTCAATGTCCTTCTCGCCCGCCATGTGGCCGGTGAACTAATCGCGAAAAATATCCCGGCCGCAATTCCCGCCCAGTCGCCTCAATGGGCTTGGCGGGAATCGACAAGGTACGGCTTTGCCTCGAACTGGTCGGAGCGCCACGCCGCTTATGCGGCGGGCTTGGGGACATTCAGCCTGTGCGACGGGTTGATAACTCCCAGGGGAAAAGCCATGCGCTGCGGGTCGGTTATAGCGCGCGTGGAGGTCGCGCCCGCGAAGCGCCCGTATAATAATCCCCGCGCTTATTGCCTTTTCTTCGCTGACGGAAAGTGCCGGAAATGCATATCGCGCTGTCCCGCGGGCGCAATCAGCGAAGAAGGCCATGACAAGGCGAAATGCAAGGCATTCCTATATGATGTGGCTGCCCCATATGCGAAATCCAGCCTTGGAATCGACAGCTACGGTTGCGGGCTGTGCCAGACAGGCGTGCCGTGTGAGTCCGGGATACCGGTTCGTGATAAGGATTGAGGAATAAAGGAAGATCGCACCCTGCATCCCCGGGTGCGATCTTTTCATCTCAGCCGATTCGGGTGTAACTCATACTAGCGGTCGTGCCCTTTCCCATGGCCGTTTCCGTGTTTCTGTCCCTTGTCATGCTTGTCCGGCTTGCCGCCGTGGTGCTTATCATGCCCATGGCCGCCATGACGGGCCTGGTGGTGGGGCACATAGACATTATTGTACCATCTGTCCTTCACGAAATACACGGGCCTGTTGCAGGCATTATACTTGTGGCAATGCTTGCTCCATTTCTTCTCGTGTCCGGGCGGTACATGCAGGTAAATTGGTTGCTGTACCACGTGCACGGGGGCCGGACGGACCACGACGGGGTTTGTGTAAACCAACTGGGGCGGGGGGGCGTTGCCTATGTCAATCTGTCCGTAAAATCCAGGTTGGCCCACGCTGACGGACACATTAACATTTGGTTGTGCGGCTTGCGCAGTCGCAGCGAAGATCACGATTGAGATGATCAGCAGTATGTGTTTCATTTGGATTCTCCTTTACTCGATTCAGGTTTTTTCTGATTTTTTTTATTATATTTAGGGCAAATCAAAATACTCTTTCAGTGCTTTTACTCACCTCCCATCCTATCTTGATTTATTTATCTCCTTGTCTATTTTATTAAGCGTATCCATATAGTTCTCTTTGCCGGCCGGATTCAGGGATAATGCCTTGGACACCAAGTCTCTCGCTTCCGGCAGGTCTCTTTTTTGCGTGTAGAGGAGCCAGGCCAGATTATTGTAGGCATCGGCGCATTGCGGGTCGTCTTTGATGATCAAGCGGTAAAGGGCTTCGGCCCGGTCCGGCTCGTTGTTAAGGAATCGGGCATTTGCCAGGTAAAGATTGGCCTTGCGCAGTTTCCTGGCCGCCGCTTGATATTCCTTGATTGCCATGTCGTACTCCTTTTTCTGCTCGTAGGCGATGCCCAGATCCAGGTGCTCCTCGGGCGTGAGGGGGTCTGTCAGGACAATAATCCTGGGCATGGCGCATGCCGAGCAAATACAGAGGCAGAGGGCGGTAATTATGATAAGACGCCCGTTCATGGCTTGTCCGCATTGGCTTTCTGTATCAGCAAGGTCCAGTTTCTGGTTTTCTGCCAGGTCTTGAGGAAGTCATCTGTCCGGATCGACTTGCATCTATTCCTGCCCGAATGGACGATGACGTTATCGTCGTCATAACCCACGACCACCATGAAATGGTTTTTCTGGTAGACAAAAAAGCCGTAATCAACCATGACGATGACAGGATGTCCTTTGTCTATCCTGTGTTTCAGGTCCGCCAGGCTTCCCTCGTAGTGGCGGGCAACCCCCCCTTTCTTCTGTGCGTAAAAGAGCATATCAAAGTTCAGCGTGCCCCGGGCCGACTTGCTGTATATTTCCGCCGCAATTTCTTCCGGCGAAACTTTCATTCCTTCATAATTGAGCACCGATGCCATAGCGGCCGGCCCGCACTGGTATTCGTCCTGGGGAAAGAAAGGGACGGATTTTATTATGCGGCCGCTTGCTGTACGGTGCGGTGAGGACAATTCAGGTTGTGCGGCGCAGGAGAAGGCGCCAAGGCAGAGCAGGACCGCAGTTGTGATGAAAAGTGCCCTGTGGGCGAATATGAATTTCGATTGCGCCATATTGATCCGGTAAGCACTAATCTTCAGTTGAGCCTTGCTCTACGGTATTTGTCCCTCCCTTGCAGGAGGGACCAAGGGGGGCATGATCTGATTCCACTTCCCGCGTGCATACGGAAATTATCTTATGACCACGCGGTGCCCTGTCAAATACAGGGCCAGAAGCACAATTATAACTATGAACAGCGCGATAATGAGCACCTCCGCGCCGTCGCCGGCCGCCTTTGCGTCGTCAATGCGGCTTGCCAGGAGGTGGAGCTCCTGATCGGTCATGCCGGCCAGTCTGGACTGGATTTCAGCGTTTGTGTACCCCATCTTGTGCAGGGTTTCGGAAACGATTTTTCTTTCGAGCGCCTTCTGTATTGCGGCAATGTCGGCGGCCCGGCAGTCAGATGATGTCCCCGTCGAGGATACAAAACCGGCTTCGGCCCGGGGCATCATCCCGATAACGAGCAGGGCGGCAACGAGGTAAACGGAGACAGCCTTGAACGTGAACGTCTTCTTCATTGAAAAAACTCCCGTATGTGAATTGGATCGGAAGAGCGGGGGAAAGCGGAAGAGCCGGAAAGCAGGTGGAAACAGAGTATCAGAACGAAACTAATTCTATTTACCCGAATACCGGGAACTCTGTCAACCCACTATGTTTGTGAAGTTGCAAAAAAGTTGGTCATGCTCCTGGCTTCATTCCGGTCCCTTGCATGCATCGCGGCAAAAACGTCGGAAACCTTTACGGGTGGGCAAAAAGCGATGTACGCATTCCAGGTAATTGCTTTCATTATTTTTTCTCGCTCAATTATCTGAAACACTAGATCAATCCGTGTCGGAAGTTTTTACGTTCTCGACGGTTCGTTTTCCTTCCACCAGAACATGATGCCCGGATTCTCTGCATATTTCCGCGAGGCATATCAATTGCATGTGGGCGTTTACGGACTGGCGGCACGCAGTTGAGCGGAGCCGGGGTTTAAAGATTCAAAAGGAGAGATTATGAAAAGGTATTTGAAATTTTTTATTGCGGCAGCTTTGGTGATTGCTCTCTATCCCCTGCAATCTCAGGCAACGGTTTACGATTTCCTGCCTGTATCCGATCAGGTTTACCTGCATGATCACTGGCCGGGAGGCTCCTGGAACAGGTGGGATACAAACCCAAACCCCAATGTTGCTTACTATTATTATTATTTCAACATGGGGGCAAATGTCAGCGCTTACAATACTTATTTGAGCTATGATATCAGCTCGATAGCCGACAATGAGAATATCCTGTCGGCGACGCTTTACCTCAATTTATTATCATTGAGCGGAAGTCCAAACGCTTCGGTGAGCATCAACGGGAATTACAACCTGCTGACCGGAGATCTGGGGTGGAATTCATATAACTTCACTGATTTTGTATTGAATTCCGGCTCAATACTGAATTTCAGCACCTCGACAAATGACCCTGACTACGCCGGTATCAACGTGACCTTTGGCAGTCTGGCAGGCGAACAGGCGCCTTACCTGAGAATAGTCACAGACGGAAATGCCGATGCCGTTCCCGAACCCGCGACCATGCTGCTCCTTGGGCTTGGCCTTGCAGGCCTTGCCGGGTACAAGAGGAGAATCAATTAAAAGTTTCTCAATCTGAATTTTTTTTAAAAGGGACAGGCCTCGATTGGCCTGTCCCTTTTTGATTGGTGGCTTGCCGAACGGAGCCGCTCCAGCTTTTAATTGACAAATATTTTTTGTTTGGTTTATTTTTCTCCCGGCTCGATTGACCCTCATCGGCCAATCATCCTGTCGGCTTGAGGCGATGGTTGATCATTCACTTTAGTATTTTTATTTATGAATTCCCAAATGAGAAAGGAGAACGGATATGTCAAGGCTCAAGTATTTTGTTTTGAAGATCTCGATTTGCGCCATCCTGATTGCCGGGCTCGCGGTGTCGGCTGTTGCGCAATCAGATAATCCCCTGGACGGGAATTATGAAGCGGTGCTCCTGCAGAATGTCGATATCGACTCCAAGCTGGCGGCGGATTACCCGACTGCGGCGGATGAGTACCAGGCCAGTCTCCTGGCGGACCTTCGCGAAAAGAACCGGTTCAAGGAAGTCGATAAAGGCGATAGCAAGGACGGAAAGGCTGCCCTCCTTGTGAAAAGCAAGGTCACAAGCCTGAGGATCGTCAGCGGCGCGGCCCGGTTCTGGGGCGGCGCTTTTGCCGGCTCGTCCGATATGAGCATTGAAGTGAAGCTGGTGGATTCAAAGACGGGCAATGTCCTGCGGGAGAAGGTCCTCTCCAGCGCCAACAATCCTTATGCGGCAGCGTGGGCATTCGGCAGCAGCGACAGGTCGCTGCCCACAGATATGGGCAAGATTGTCTCGGCTTATATCCTGACCGTGGTCCCCGCGAAATAAGTCAAACGGGAATTCCGCGCCCCCTGTGCCGGGGCGCGGAAGGCCTATCTTACAGTCACTTCTACCCGGCGGTTCCGCGGCTCGTTTACATTCGGGCCTGTCGGTATGAGGGGATTGCCTTTTCCGTGGTAGGTCACTTCGATAGCTTCCTCGTAAATCCCTTTGGAAATAAGTATCTTCTCGACTGCTTTGGCTCGGCGCAGTGACAGCTTTTTGTTGTACTCATCAGTGCCCACGGTATCTGTGTGGCCGCTCACGATGATATCCGTTGAATTGCGCTCCCTTATCGCTTCCAGGACTTTCGGGATGAGCCTCAGGGAAGCCGATGTCGGATCGGCGCTGCCCGAAGTGAAATAAAAGACAAAGTTCGCCGGTTTTACCGGCTCCGCCGCCATCGCCTCCCGGAAATCCGCTTTAACCCGGTTTTCATCAAGCGCCCGGGCAGGCGTCAATATACCTGCAACGTGGGTGGTCTGGGTGGTCTGGTATGCCTGATCAAGGGTTTGGGTCCCCCTCCCGGACACCTCGACGGACCCTACTTTTCCATCCTGGTCCGGCAGCAGGACAACCTGGGTTGTCGCGCAGCCGACTATGATTGCGGCTGCTGTGAGGATCAAAAAAAAGTTGAAAAGATTCAGGCAGGGTTTCATGGCTAATCCCCCCTTATGCCCTGAAGCTTGTCCAGAGTGCGCAGCAGCTGGGGCTTGTCTTCAAGCTTGACAGGTTCGATCTCTTCATCTTCCGATGAATCAACCCTGATGGCGATGCGTGTTCCCCTTACGCCGCAGACAACATTGGGTGTTTCGATGCGAAGGCCCTTGCGGTTGATTTTCGCGATGATCCCGGTCATGTACACCATTGTCCCTTTCCTCACCTTGGTGGTGAATTCCGCCTTGTCCACAGAGGGGTCGAAGCGAAACTTGGAGAGGTCCACGCGCGAGTTCGGCCCCAGGGACAGCACACTGTTGTCCTGAAGGACGATGCCCATAGACCCGCCGCCCTTGGTGATAAGAGTGTCCTTCTCCATCAGGACATCAGACATCTGAGCGGGGAACATGAATTTCTGGCGGTAAATATAAGCCTTTCCTGAAGTGCTTTTGACGAACCCGATCTTGCGTTCGTCCGCCGCTTTCGCATTTCCGACGCAAATGACAAGTGCAAGGCAAACAGCAACGGCCAAGTTTTTCACGGCGCTCATCTTTCAGAAGTTTTGGCCC
>CAZKYN010000125.1:0-9594 GCA_964556675.1 uncultured Syntrophaceae bacterium | reverse complement strand
AGGAAATACGCGGCCAACATCCTCCAATCCGGGCAGAAAGGGGCGGCTATCATCCAGGACCTCCTTACTCTGACCAGGAGAGGCGTGGCCGTCGCGGAAATAATAAACCTGAACTCCGTAGTGACCTCTTATTTCCAGACCCCTGAGTTCGAAAAGCTGAGCGAACACTATCCGTCCACTGTATTTAAAACCAATCTCGAAAAAAACCTTTTAAACATCAAGGGTTCCCCGATCCACCTGGAAAAGAGCCTCGCCAACCTGGTGTCAAATGCCGCTGAGGCCATTAAGGGCCGGGGGGAAATCGCCATCAGGACGGAGAACCGTTATCTGGACAGGCCGGTGCAGGGTTACGATGACGTGCAGGAAGGCGACTACGCAGTCCTGACCGTATCGGACAGCGGAGAGGGGATCTCCGCCGCGGACATCGACAGGATCTTCGAGCCGTTCTTCACTAAGAAGGTCATGGGGAGGAGCGGCACAGGCCTGGGGCTCACGGTTGTCTGGGGCACGGTAAAAGACCACATGGGGTACATAGACGTCAAGACCCGGCCCGGCGAGGGGACGGACTTCGTGCTTTATTTCCCCGTGTCCCGCGAGCGGATCTCTGTTGTCAGCGCGTCTTCTGCGGCCGCGGATTACATGGGAAAGGGTGAATCCATCCTCGTGGTTGACGATATGGAAGGGCAAAGGGAGCTCGCCGCCGCAATGCTGGGCTCCATCGGCTACAAAGTCAGGTCCGTCCCCAGCGGCGAGGAAGCTGTAGAGTTCCTGTCGCGAAACAAAGTCGATCTCGTAATCCTGGATATGATCATGGACCCGGGCATCGACGGGCTGGAAACTTACAAGAGGATACTGAAAATCAAACCCGGGCAGAAAGCGATTATCGTGAGCGGTTTTTCGGAGACGGACCGGGTAAAGAGAGCTCAGCAGCTCGGGGCCGGCGTCTACGTCCGCAAGCCTTACATCCTGGAGAAGATCGGGGTCGAGGTCAGAAAGGAGCTGGACCGGTAAATGCCGCCCCCGCAGTGTTTTTCCGTTATTGCGCGCAAAGGTCCCGTCTGCGGAAAAGTCATCCTGCCGCTCATCCTCCTGAACCTTATTTTCATGTCCCGGCCGCTTAACGCAATTTCAGCAGATATTATCCGCATCAACGGATCGGGGAGCGGCCTCGAATTGATGAAACCCATGATCAAGGCTTATACAAGGCAGAAGAAAGGCGTCAAGTTCGTAATGGAGAGGCCCCTGGGAAGCGCGGGGTCCGTCAAGGCCGTCCTTGCAGGCGCCCTCGATATCGCGGTTATCAGCAGTCCCTTAAAGCCTGAAGATATTGCCGCGGGATGCATCCTCAGGGCCTATGGGCAAACCCCGCTGGCAGTCGTGACCCATAAGGGGGTCCCATTGAAAAACATCTCCACCCGGGAACTGGAGGACATCTACTCCGGGAAAAGAACGATATGGTCCGACGGGGAAAGGATCAGGATAGTCCTGCGCCCTGAGAGAGATATCGATACCAGGATTCTGAAAGGGCTCTCACCCGGCATGGCTGAGGCTGTCGACATCGCAAGGAAACGCGGCGGGATGATCATAGCAATCACCGATCCCGAATCCGATAAAGCGGTGTCCGGCACACCGGGTGGAATCGGCACGGGGGCGCTGACGGGGCTGCGCGCCGGCAATTGGCCGCTTAACGTCGTCGCCCTCAACGGCGTGCCGCCCAGCCGGAAAAACCTTGCGAGCGGCGCCTACCGGCTTGCCAAGGATATCGGATTCGCTACAGCCGGAAGGCTGTCTACGCCGGCTGCACAGTTTATGAATTTCGTTTATTCCGGAAAAGGCCGCGCTGTCGCCGAAAAAGCAGGAGTCCTTGTGAAGATGAATGCAATATGATCAAAAGCGCCCGGTCAATAACCGTCCTGGCTTCAGTCCTGATGGCCATCATCAGCGTAATGGTCGCATTGTCGCTTCCCGCAGGCTATTTCGCAATCTCCGTTGAATCGATGGGCGGCAGCCTTCGCTCGGAGATCGCTTTCACTGCAAAGGAGGTCGAGGGCCTCATCGCCGCCAATCCCCGGCAGTGGCAGTTTGAAGAATCAAGGCTTCAGGAAATACTGGGACGCAGACTGGACGGCAATGTCACAGACCGTCGTTTGCTGAAGGACATCAACGGCAATGTAGCGGCAAAAGCCGGAGAGGATGTGCCTGTCCCATTCCGAACGTACAGGCATCCCGTTTATGACGGCGGCGACTTAGTCGCTTTTGTCGTTATCGAACGCTCCATAGTTCCCATAATCAACACGACAATTGCAATCGGATCGTTCTCTATTCTGTTCGGTATCCTCATATTCATCTATTTTCGCTATTCCCCCCTGCGGGCGGTTCGGACGGCTTACAACCTCATGGCCGCAAACGAGCGGCGCCTCACCCTCGCCCTGGAATCCGGAAATTTCGGAATCTGGGAACTCGACATCAAAAAGGGCTCAATGATCTGGAATGACAGGATGTACGACATCTATGGGCTGCAGAGGACTTCCGACCAGGTCGCCTTGGAATCATGGGAGTCGTATATCCACCCGGACGACCGGGGGCGGGTCCATGGTGTTTTCATAGATGTCAAAAGTTCCGGCAAAACAGCGGAGCGCGTCCATTCAGAGTTCCGCATCATCAAGCCGGACGGCGCGCTCCGGCATATAAGGGCGGACGGCCTTTTTGTCAGGGACACGAAGGGAGCTCCGTCGACCTTGGTCTGCATTAACCAGGATATAACGGAACGCAAGCAGGCCGAGGAGGACCTCCTTAAAAGCGAGGAGTATTACCGGGCCCTTACCGAAAGCGCATCCGACATCCTGTTCATTGTCGATCTCCAGGGGCTGATAAAGTACGTAACCCCCTCGGCCCAATGGTCTGTAGGATACAGCCCGGATGAGATGATCGGGAGGAGCGCTTATGAGTTCATCCTGGAGGAGGACCGGTCCCGGGCGATGGAGGACTTCGCCAAGGCCCTGCTCACCAGGAACTGTTCCATCTTCAACAGTTTCCGTGTCCTTCACAAGAACGGCTCCGTGCTGGTCCTGGAGGGCTACGGCATGAACCTCCTTGACGACCCGGTCATCGCGGGATTCGTGATGAATGTCCGGGATGTGACGGCCCGCAGGCAGGCCGAGGAGGCGCTCAGGCTCAGCGAGGAGAAATATCGCACAATTATAGAAAACATGGCGGAAGGGTATTTTGAAACAGACCTGTCGGGACGCCTGATTTTTTTCAACGAGGCTGCAAGGGACTTCCTCGGATACGGTGCGGAAGAGACGCTGGGCCTGCATTATAAAAAATACATGGATGAGAAGAATGCCCGCCGGGTATTCGATATCTACAGGAGGGTATTCGATACCGGCATGCCGCGATCGTTTGAGCAGGAAGTGGTCCGCAAAGACGGCGCCAGCAGGACCATTGCCGTATCCATATATCTCATCGCGGATTCCACGGGGCAGCCAACCGGTTTCCGGGGCCTGTTCCGGGATATAACGTACCGCAAACGAGCGGAAGATGAACTGCGGGAGAGCGAGAGAAGACTGGCAAGCATAATAGAATTTCTCCCCGAGGCCACCTTCGCCATAGACCTGAAAGGCGCCGTTATCGCCTGGAACAGGGCAATGGAGGAGATGACCGGAATCACAGCGTCCGGCATCCTCGGCAAAGGTTCTTTCGAATACTCGCTTCCCTTTTACAGGGAAAGGCGGCCGACCCTGGCGGACATTGTCCTGAAGCCCGATCCGCTCGTTGAGAGCAATTATGAAAACCTGGAGAGAAAAGGCGAGGTTTTAAAAGCGGAGACATATGTGCCTTTGATGGGCAGATATCTTTCAATAACCGCCGTAAGATTGCGCGACCGGGAGGGCAAAACAGTCGGCGCCATCCAGTCCATAAGCGACATAACCGAACGAAAACTGCTGGAATCCCGCCTTGTCCAGGCCCAGAAAATGGAAGCCATCGGCACCCTGGCCGGGGGCATTGCCCATGACTTTAACAATATCCTTTCCGTCATTATCGGCTACACGGAAATTGCCAGGAGCAAGCTGGCAAGCGGGGATGCGGCAAATCTGCTGTTGAACGTGCTCAGGGCCGGGGACCGCGCGAAAAGCCTTATAAACCAGATCCTCACATTCAGCCGCAGGGCGGACCGGAAGAAAAGGCCCGTCAGCTTCAGCATCATTGCCAAGGAAGCGCTCAAGCTGCTGCGCCCGACGATCCCCTCCACAATCGAAATCCAGCAGGAAATCGACTCCAACCTGCACGTCATGGCCGACCCGACCCAGATACACCAGGTATTGATAAACCTGTGCACTAATGCCGCCCACGCCATGCGGGAAAAAGGCGGGGTGCTCGGAATTTTCCTGCATGACTGCATTATCCCGGAAAATGTCAAATTGAGCGCCGACGTTGAGCCCGGGCCTTATGTCAAGCTTACTGTTTTCGACACGGGCACGGGGATCAAGCCGGCGGATCTTGACCGGATATTCGACCCCTTTTTCACAACCAAGGAAAAAGGCGAGGGGACGGGACTGGGCCTGTCCATGGTGTACGGAATAGTGAAGGAGTGTAAAGGCGCAATCGAGGTCCACAGCATGCCGGGCGAGGGATCCAGCTTCGAAGTATACATCCCCGGAATCGGGGAGAATATAAAGGATATTGCAGAACAGGCCGGATCTATCCCCCGGGGCAGTGAACGCGTTCTCTTCGTGGATGATGAGCCTGACGTCGCCCGGATGGCGAAAGAAATGATGGAGATACTGGGATACTCTATTATGACTGAAACCAGCAGCCTGTCGGCCCTGGAAAGCTTCCGGGCAGACCCGCACCGCTATGATGTCGTGATCACGGATATGACCATGCCCGCAATGACCGGCAAGGACCTGGCGGCGGAGCTCCTCAATATACGCCCGGACATTCCGATCATCATGTGCACCGGTTACAGCGAGGCAATTACCGAGCAGACGGCGAAGCAGTTGGGAATAAGCGAATACCTGATGAAACCGGTGTCCATGCGAAAAATGGCCGAGGCAATCAGGAAGGCCCTGGGGCGCGCTGTCGAACCCTGAATTGAATCGGAGCAGGGGAGCTGCATCCCATGCTTTATGACCGCCTCAATCATCAGCCGGTTGTTTGCTTGTCCTTACTTTCTAATTGACATACAAAATGATCATGCTCTATTGTCCGGTGACAATCTGTATAGTGAAGATGTTCGAGAACCTTTGGCGCCGGATGGAACGCAACCGGAAACTCCACTCGTAAACACGGCAGAGCCTCATGCAGGAAAACAAGATCAGCCCCCTCACCTGGAAAATCACTGCAATCGTAATCCTGATCATTTTTTCAGCGCTGGGATATTTCCTGTACGAAAGATCAAAAGCCAAGGCCGGATTGAGCGCCAGCGAGGAGCTGGCGAGTATCTGCGAATTCAAGGCGCATGAAGTCTCCGTCTGGCGCAAGGAACTGCTGATGTCCGCCAGGGAGTTCCAGAGGGATTCGACCGTTGCCAACCGGTCCAAAAACGCCAAGGATTTCGAGGCCTATCTAAAAACCCGCCAGGCATATTATAAATATCAGAATATCATCGCCGTGGACCGGAACTTCGCAGTGAGGGCCCGCATGGACGAGACCTTTGACCTGAGCTACGACGACGCCCAATCCCTGGCCCAAAAGGCATTGACGACCGGCAATATCCTCCTTTCCAATATAAATGTTGAAAAAATTCAGAGATCGCATGTCCTGGACATCTATGTCCCCCTCCCGGACGGCGGGATATCGCAGTGCGTCCTCATACTGCGCTGCAATGTCGACGATTTTCTCGACAATCTTTCCCGGAAATTCCCCCGGCCGAGCGAAACGGCTGAAGCGATGCTGGTCAGAAAGGTGGGCGGCTCTGTCGTTTACATGAGCGACCAGAGGTTCAAAAAGGAAGCGTCCGGGGAGGCCCTGATTCCTAATGAAAAAAAGTCACTCGAAGCGCTGACCTTCAAGGTGGGAAAGGGTTTTGTCGAAGCAGTCGACTACCGCAACGAGGACGTGCTTGCCTATATTGAGGCCATTTCAAACTCCGATTGGTACCTGATCGCCAAGATGGACGCCAGCGAGGTATCCTGGTCGGTACGGAAAACATTCTTCCAGGTAATCGCCATATTCGGCCTCCTCATGGTCCTGGCAGGGCTCTCGGTGGGCTACGTCTGGCGCAATCAGCAGACCACGTTCTTCAAAAAGCAGTACGAATCGGAAATGGAGAGGGAGGCCCTGGCCAAGCATTTCGAATACCTGACCAGGAATGCCAATGACATCATCCTGATGATGGACGATAACTGGAAGATAGTCGAGTCGAATGACCGGGCCATCCAGATATATCAATACTCCCGGCGGGAGCTGCTCAACATGGGATTCGACGAATTGAGCGCCGACGATTCCATAGATTTGACGTCGCTGATGCGCCAACTCGTCAAGAAAGACGGCCAGATGTATGAGACCGTCCACCGATGCGCAAACAGGTCTGTCCTGCCGGTCGAAATCAGCGCCAGGGCAATCATGGTCAAGAACAGGGTCTTTATCCAGGCGATCATCAGGGACATTACTCAGCGCAAGCAGACGGAAACGGAACTGCGGAACTCCGAGATACGGTACCGCTCCTTGTTCGAATCAGCCCGGGACGGAATAATCATTGTCGATGCCGACCGCAGGGAAATCGTGAATGTCAACCTGTCCATGGTCAAAATGCTGGGCTATCCCCGGGAGGAGTACCTCTGGAAAGACATCACCGAAGTGGCGCCGTTTGCGTCCTTGAGCGAACTGATGCTGCGGGAGATGAATAAAGAAGGGTACATCCCTTCGGCGGTCCTGCCGGTCCAAACCAGGGACGGAGGCCACCTTGACCTGGAGCTGATCAGCAATATCTATTATGCAAACAACAGGAGAATGGTCCAATTCAATTTCCGCGACATTACCGAACGGAAAAAAGCCGAGCAGCTCCTGTTCGAAAGCGAGAAGAAATACAGGGAAATGGTCAACTTTTTGCCGATACCCATCCTGGAGGTGGACGTTGCCGGAAACCTCATATCATCTAATAACAGTTTCCATGATTATTTCGGCAGAGGCGGGGAAGGCAAGCTGAACTATCACGAGTTCATCCTGGAGGCCGACAGGTCCAGGGCCGGCGAGGACATAAAAAAGATCCTGGACGGAGAGAACCTGGGCGCATCGGAATATCTCCTGGTCAAAAAAGACGGCGGTCTGTTTCCGGCCCTTATTTTCACAAACCGGATATCCAGATCTGATCAGGTAGTGGGAATGCGGTGCGCCATCCTGGACGTGACCGAAATCAAGCAGGCCGAAGAGAAATTGAAGATGATGCTCAAGGAACTGCAGGACTCAAAAGACATGCTGATCCAGTCGGAGAAGCTCGCGGCAATCGGGACCCTGTCCGCCGGCGTCGCCCACGAGGTCCTCAATCCCCTGAATATAATCACCATGCGCCTGCAGATGCTGGAGCTGACGGAAACCCTGTCGAACAAGGCAAAGGAATCGTACAAGATCATCAAATCGCAAATCGAACGCATCTCGAAGATCCTCAAGAACCTGAGCCAGTTCTCCCGGATCAGCGAGAAGCAGATGGCGAGAGCCGACCTCCGGGAAGTCATTGAGTACGTAAATTCGCTGATAATGCCGCGGCTTAAACTGGAAAAGATCCAGTTTGATTTCAACTACGGGGAAGGCATTCCGCCCATCGTCTTCGACAAGTTCCGGCTGGAGCAGGTCTTCCTGAATATCGTCAACAACGCCATCGATGCCATGTCCAAAGCCGAAAGCAAAAGCCTGCAGGTCAGCGCTTCCCTGCAGAAATCCGAGGATGGAGACAAAGTCCTTATCTGTTTCTCAGACACCGGCTCCGGGATAAAGCCGGAAAACATCAGCAGAATGTTCGAGCCGTTCTTTACCACTAAGGAAACGGGAAAGGGGACGGGCCTCGGCCTGTCGATTTGCTACGGCATCATCCAGGACCATAATGGAAGGATATGGGCCGACAACAATAAAAACGGCGGGGCCTCTTTCTTTATCGAGCTCCCGGCCGGTGATGAATAGATTCTGTTGAGAGAGAGGGTCACCTGGAATGGCAAAAATCCTGGTTGTAGACGACGAGCACGAGATCTGCAGTATCTTGGAGGAGTATTTCACTTTCCGGAATTTTGAAGTCTTCACGGCCCAGGACGGCCTGGCGGCAATCAGGACGGTCAAGGAGAACAGGCCGCATGTCGTGCTGCTGGATATTTCCATGCCGGTCATGGGCGGTATAGAAACGCTGATCGAAATCAGGAAACTCGATCCCTTCATCGGGGTAATAATGGTCTCCGCCATAACGGACGAGGGCACGATCAGAAAGGCCCTCGACCTGGGGGCAAGCGATTACATAACTAAGCCCATCGACCTCGCCAATATTGAAAGCTCCGTGATGAAAAAGATTTCCGCCATCCTCAAGAAAGCGGAAGACGACCTGAGGCAGAGCAATGAAAACCTGCGCAAGACCCTTGACGCGGTCATTACGGCCATGGCGCGGGTAGTCGAGAACAGGGACCCGTACACATCAGGACACCAGGAGAAGGTTGCAAAGCTTTCCGAAGCCATTGCCCGGGAAATGGGCATGCCGGCCGAACGGGTATACAACGTCAAAATGGCCGCCCTGATACATGACCTCGGGAAAGTGTGCATACCGGCCGAAATCCTTTCCAAGCCCGGAAACTTCAGCGAGTTGGAATACACCATGGTCAAAAGCCACTCGATGCTCGGCTATGAAATCCTGAAGGACATCGAATTCCCCCAGCCCGTGGCCGAATTTGTGCTGCAGCACCACGAACGGCTGGACGGTTCCGGTTATCCGCACCAGAAAAAAGGCGATGAAATTTTCCTGGAAGCCAGGATCATCGCCGTTGCCGATACCGTGGATGCGATGTCGTCGCATCGGCCCTACCGGCCTTCACAGGGAATGGACGCAGCCATTGAGGAAATTATCCAGAAGAAGGGCAGGTCCTTTGACCCGGACGTGGTGGATGCGTGCTGCAGATTGATCCTGCAAAAAGGTTTTCAATTTTAGATCGCGTCAGGTACTGATACAAGGAGCTGATCTTGTCTATCGAACTCTGGACGGCATTTGTAGCCGCAGCAGCGATCTTGCTGGTCATACCCGGTCCGACCATCCTTACCGTGATCAGCTACTCAATTGCCCACGGCCGTCGCGCAACTTTCCCTCTGGTCACTGCCGTTGTCCTGGGAGACTCAACGGCCCTGGTCCTATCGATTCTCGGCCTGGGGGCTCTTCTGGCCGCATCCGCATTCTGGTTTTCCATTATCAAGTGGACGGGGGGGATTTATCTGTTGTACCTTGGCGTGAAGCTGCTCCGGACGGAGGTCTCACCTGTCGAGGTGGCGGACCTTGCAGGGCCGGGCAGCCGAAGGGGAATATTCCTCAATACGTATCTGGTCACGTCGCTCAACCCCAAAGGCATTGTTTTTTTTGTGGCGTTCCTTCCACAGTTCATTGACCCGTATAGAAACGCCTCTTTT
>CAZKYN010000124.1:0-9694 GCA_964556675.1 uncultured Syntrophaceae bacterium | reverse complement strand
ATCGCCGCTTTCCATGATGGCCACGCAGGAATTGGTGGTCCCTAAATCTATTCCAATTATTCTTGCCATTTTTTCCTCCTTTGAAGCAAATCTATGAAATTTATTTATTCTATGTGTTCTTGGCGACGGAAACCTTGGCCGGCCGCAACAGCCTGCCGTTGAGCATGTACCCCTTCTCAAGCTCCTCGACGATCTTGTTGTCGTTTTCAGCGGTCCCCTGCACGCGCATTACGGCTTCGTGCACATTCGGGTCGAATTCCCGGTCCTTTGTCTCGATCGACTCGACGCCGTACCTGGCCAGAAGCTCTTTGAATTGCCCCTGGATCATGTCCAGCCCTTCGAGAAACGAATCAAAGTCCCTGGAATTGGCCGCGTGCTCCCGGGCCCGTTCCATGTTGTCGTAAACCGTGAGAAGGTCTTTCAGGATGTTTTCGTTCGCGTACTTTATGTAATCGGCCCGCTCCCTGGCCGCGCGTTTTTTATAATTATCAAGCTCGGCCACCGCTCTCAGATATTTGTCGTAGTTAGCCGCAGACTCCTTTTGTTTTTCTTCAAGTTGCGCCTGTACGCTGGCCTCTTCGGATTTTGTTTCCTGCTTTTCAGCTTCGGCCTGGCCGGCGGCGTTTTCCTTATGTTTCGGGTGGTTCTTTTCACCCTGATGATCTTTTTTCATTATTAAAAACACTCCGTCATTTACTATCGGGTTTTTGAAAGAGCTTATAGTCTATCATTTCGCAGATCACGTGCCCTGCGGTAATATGCGCCTCCTGGACCCTGGGTGTGAGGTTTGATGAGACGTTAAGGGCGTAATCGGCCGTTTTCGCAATCGGCCCGCCGTCCCTGCCGGTCAGGGCAACGGTTGTCATCCCCAGTTTCCTGGCGGCCTCCAGCCCCTTCAGGACGTTCGGGGAATTCCCGCTGGTGCTGAGTCCCCATGCTATGTCGCCCGGCTGCCCTATGGCCCGGATCTGTTTCGAGAAAATCTCATTATATTCGTAATCGTTTGCGATGCTTGTCAGCACCGAACTGTCGGTGGTCAGGGCT
Organism: uncultured Syntrophaceae bacterium; assembly: GCA_964556675.1. Lineage (GTDB taxonomy): Bacteria > Desulfobacterota > Syntrophia > Syntrophales > UBA4778 > JBDKTK01. The sequence continues at coordinate 8,650 of CAZKYN010000124.1, read as the reverse complement.
ATGGCCGGAAGAGGCGGCCTCTCGATGAGGAACCTGTTCACAAATTCAGCTGCCAGGTGCTGCGCGTCGGCGGCGCTCCCACCATTTCCGAAAAGAAGGATTTTATTACCCTTTTTGAGGGCAGCCGTTATTACCTCGATAACCTTGACCAGCCTTCCCAGGTTCTCGGCCAGGAAGATCTCCTTTACGCGGTTGCTCTCTTTGAAACAGCGGATGACTATGTCTTCGATTTCTTCCATTAAGTGCTCGATTTTTAAAGGTTTATCGCGCCGGCAACCTGCGATCCCACCTAATATAAGAACGCCCACCCCCGCTGTCAAGGAAACCGGGCCAAAAAAGGCCCTTTTTAGTAGAAGCGTAGCATAAAAAAAGGGTTTTTCAGGGTTTAAATTGAGGGACTTGGATTTTCAGAAAGGGCCTTCCCGGCGTCTGCCAATTCCGCTGATTTGCCGGGATTGAGGCCGGAGCTGCGGGCAAAATACCCGGTGACCTTGCTTATTATCTCAAGGCTTTTGCTGCCGCATTCCGGGCAGGCCTCAGCCCGTCCGGGGGAGGTCTTGCGGCATTCCAGGCATCCGGTAAAGACGGGGGCAAACGTCAGCTGTTTGCTGCCCGTTTCATACAAGGCATGCTGGAGAAGGCTGCAGATCTGTTCCGGCGTCCAGCCGGTTGAAGGAACCCTCGTGCAGGCGCCCTCGAGCTGCTCGTGCAGGACACCCTCCAAAAAGACCTTTACCCGGGGACCGATGCGGACGCCTGCGGGCAGCGAGGCGGACTCCGAATAGTATACCCCTCCCGACGCAAAATCGCCCTGGATGAACCGCGCCGATTCCGGAGAGAACCTCTTGAGGTCGAGCCGGGCGAACTTATAAGAGGCGCTCTCGGCAGGCGTCTGCCCCAGGAGCACTTTCAATCCATATTTTCTGGAGAGCCGTTCGGAGGTTTTCCTAATGAAAGAGACGACTTCCCGGCAGAAGTCCAGCGCCTCCCCGTTCCTTTCCAAACCGGCGCCGGTGTGAATCCTGGCGAGCTCCGCCAGGCCGACCAGGCCGACGGGATAGACTGCTTTTCCCATGTTAAGATAGGGTGCCCCGTCCCTGTCGACATTCAGGAACGACAGAGGCCCCTGGGGCTCCCTGAGGAGGCCCTCCAGGAAGACCCTTTTTTCGGAGTGGGCCCGGACGGCGGTCTCCAGGTTTTTGCCGATAAGGGCAAATAGCTCGGAATCATCCTTGCGGGCCAGGTATCCCGGCCTTGCCAGGTTGAGGCTGACATTCTGGATGGCGGCGCAGCGCATTTTCCACGGCTCCGAATTTTTCGGGCTTGCGCAGGCAAACGGCAGAAAGGCCGAATCCTTCCTGTCGAAAATGAAATGCGGATTGCCCATTGCCGAGGCGGTCTCGCAGCACAGGAGCAGGAAGTCCTTGTTTTCCGGAAGGAACGTATTTTCATTTAAATGAATGACCGGGATAGGGAAGAAAAAGGGCCTTCCGCGGGAATCTCCCTCCCGGAAAGCCTCCAGGATCGCCTGCGCAAAGCGGCGGGCGCCCGGCATATAATCGGCGTATTTTTTCCCCGTCGGCAGGCCTCCCGGCCCGATCGCCTTCGCCGCCTTCAGGTGTTCCGGCACTTCCCAGTAGAGGTCCATTGTCGTCGACATGAGCTGGCCGCCCCTCGCCGTAGCCAGCTGGGAAAACTCAAACACCAGCATCTGGGCGAGCTGCTTTATTTCCCGGTATCCCAGCGTAGTCAGGTAGGGGGCGAACAGGATATTCACGGCGTCCCACTGCACCGATCCCCCGAAGTTGCCCTGGAGGGCCGCGCTGAACCTGACCATATGCGCCAGCAGCACTTCCGCGTGCTTTGCCGGGGCGGCCACCGAGAACCAGTCCGGCAGGTCGAGCCCGAACTTTTTCACGTATTCCAGCGACTGGAACATGCTGTACGGCCGGTCTATAAAGCCGAGGTCGTGAATGTGGAGGTCGCCCGCGACATGGGCTTCGGCTATGTCCGGGGAGAAGACGTGGTTCAGGGCGTATTCGCGCTTGATCCCCTCGGCCAGCGCCAGGTTCGTGCCCTCCGGCCAGTGGGGGACATTGGCGTTTTCCCGGTTCTGGTGCTTGATTAATTCGGTGAGATCGAACAGGGGGAACCCGAGGCGGGCGTGCATCCGGCGGGCCTTCTCCATCCCCCTTTCCACGAGCTTCGCATTGGCGAGCTCCCGGATGAGCGAGGCGGTGAGGGTCGTAATGCCCGACCTGATAATCTGCTTCTCGACCTCATGGCTGATCTCTGCGGCCAGGTCTTCGGGAATGCCGGCCTCGCGGACCAGGGCATCGATGATCCTCTGCCGGTTCCATTCCACGACCTCCTCGCCGGAGGTCCTGACGAATAGAGTTAAATCTGTCGTGTCGCGCATCAGGAAATTCGCCTGTTCTTTTGCTTCAAGAATTCACGCCCGCAAAGGACTTGCTTTGATTATTTCATGGGGGGATTAAAGTCAATCGTTAAAGCTGCGGACAGCTTCCGGAGAAGGTGCGGGCCTTCTATAATAATGATGAGAAAAGGAACTGACCGATAAAATCTGTCATAATTATCCTTGACGACGTGTCAAATGACAGCATATGGCGTTCAATTATGACAGGTATTGAGAAAATATAAGCGACCCGGTGGGCTGCTGCATGGATGGGAATATTATGCATAGCGATAGAAATAAAAGGTTCATCCCGAGGGGAGAGCAAGGACCTTTCGGGGTTGAAAGCCTTTCTGGCCGCAACGCCGCAGTGCATCGGCGGGATACTCGCCTATAACGGTTCGGCTCCAATCAGCCTGGGCGACCGGCTCTGGGCGATTCCGATAGGCATGCTGATTTCGTGAACAGAATTCATGTCAAGCTATTTAACACAATCTTCTGGCTTACATATGTCCAGCCCCAGCCGCAGGCCTTTCAGGTTCAGGTCGAGCTGTTTGGGCGGGGAGATGCGGCGCAGGACTTCCTCGATTTCGGATGCGCTGCAGAAGAGGGCATCGCTTTTCAGGGCGAATCCCAGGAGCGCCAAATTGGCTATGACTATCGATCCGGCCTGCCTGGCCAGTTCGGTTGCGTTCACGGCGCCGTTGCCGCCCGCCGCGGAATTCAGGAATATCCTGCCTTCCGGTTTAATAAAGTTGCGGTGCACCTCCAGGTTGCCTTCGTGGATGAACAGGCCCGCATCCGCCTGACCGTTCCTGATCAGGGGGCTTTTGTACGGGCCGGCCTTGACGTGCGATATGACCGAGCCGCCGCGCATGGCCATACCGTGCGTTTCCGAGGTAAGGACGTCGAGTCCCTTGAGAATCGCCGCTTCCGTCAGTACGCGGGTGAGGAATAAAACCCCCTGCCCGCCGATGCCGCTGATGATGATCTGCTGCCGTTTCATTTCCGGTCCTCTTTGGAATCTGCAATCTGGGCCGCCTCGATCGCCTCGAACGGGCAGGCGTGCGCACAGACACCGCAGCCGATGCATAAATTCTGATCTATTTTCACCTGGCCGGCGGCCTCGTCCATTACGAGCGCCGCGCACTCAAAGTTATCCATGCACTCGCCGCAGCCCGTGCAGAATTCGGTGACCGACATGGCGAAGCGCTTCTGGGACCGGCGCGCTTCCCGGTCCAGGATGCAGGGGTGCTTCGCGATCACGACCGCCATGCCCCCGTCATCGCGGCGGCAGTGTTCGCCGGCTTCCCTGAGGACTGCGCTGAACGCCGCGAGGTCGTAAGGGTCGCATTCGCGCAGGAATTTCACCCCGCAGGCCTTCACGAGTTCGGGGATGCTGACCTGGTTGCCCCGGCTCCCGTCGGCCCTGACGGCCGTCTGGGGCGTGGGCTGGCTCCCAGTCATGGCAGTTGTCGAATTGTCAAGGATCATTACGATGAACCTTGCCTTCTGGAATACAGCGTTGACAAGGGCCGGTATACCGGCGTGGAAAAAGGTGGAATCGCCGATCGAGACGACTATGGGCGGCGCCTCCGGCTCGCCCGCATAACCGAAGTAGAAACCGGCGCCCTGGCTGATGCAGGCGCCCATGCAATGGCAGGTGTCGATGGCCCCCAGGTTCATCCCCAGGGTGTAGCAGCCGATGTCGCTGGGGAAGATGCCGTTGGGGAAGACGCTCTTTGCCGAATAATACGCGGCGCGGTGAGGGCAGCCGGGGCACAGCGAAGGCCGCCTGCCTTTTGCCTTGGGGGATTCGGCAACAGCAATCTCTGCGCCCAAAAACTTAGCAATGACTTCCTGGACGATGTCGGGGGTGAGTTCTCCCTCGCCGGGGACGAATCCGTGCCGGCGGCCGTTCACGGCAGGATAGGCAAGCTGCAGTTCTATGACGGGATAGGTCTCCTCCAATACCAGGACCTTGTCGTAGTCCGCCCTGATCTTTTCCGCAAACGAGCGGCTCAGTGGATAGGGGAGGACAACCTGGTAGAGGTCGAGTTCCCCGAGGAGCTTCATGTCGGCGAGGATGTCGTGGGCGTGGGCGAAGCTCACGCCGGAAGCGATAACTGCAGTGCGCTTATACGCCGCATTGCCCCCATTTCCATTGATACAGACCGGCTGGAAATCTTCATCCGCCGCGATCTTCTCGATCTTTTCATTCAATATTCGGTGCAGGCCCGTGAGGAACTGGGGGGTGGCTATCCAGCGCCCGGGGTCCTTTTTGAATTCGGGCTTTTTCGCGATCCGCTTCGGGTTATCAAGTCTGACGTTCTGGCGGGCATGGCAGACCCGGGTGGTCGGCCGGAGCATGACCGGTATCTCGTATTTTTCCGAGAGGCCGAACGCTGCGCCGACCATGTCTTTTGCTTCGCGCGGGCTCGAGGGATCGAGGACCGGCACTTTCGCGAACTGGGCGAAAAGGCGGCTGTCCTGTTCCGTCTGAGAGCTGTGCGGCCCGGGGTCATCGGCAACGACCACCACGAATCCGCCGATTGTCCCGAGATACGCCGAGCGCGTGAACGGGTCGGCTGCGACGTTGAGGCCCACCTGCTTCATCGCCACCGCCGAGCGCCTGCCGGTGTAGCTGTTGGCGAGCGCCACTTCGTAGGCGATTTTTTCATTTACAGACCATTCTACGTGCATGGGCGCGCCGGTCTCCTTCGCGGACTCCACGACCGATGAGAGGATTTCCGAGGCGGGCGTCCCCGGGTATGATGCCGCCAGCCCGCAGGAATTTTCCACGAGTCCCCGGGCAATCGCCTCGTTGCCCATCATGATTCTTTCTTCTTTATCGACCTTTGTCGCGCTCATGTCCTGTTATCAAAAACCCGTTTGGATTTCCGTTCGGTCCGCGGCAGGCTGTGGTAATCGACTATCTCCACTGTCCCGCTGACCAGGGCCTCCTTGCGGATTTCCCTTTCGAGAATTTTCGCGAGCGCCTTGTCGTCCCCTGTGTTCCCGTTGTTCGCCCGCTCGACCTTGATCAGCATGTAGTCCTTGCCGTCTTCGAGATGGGTCAGGTGTATCTGGTATTCGCTGCCGACCCCCTCTTGCCGGGAGAGGATCTCATCGATGTGGCTGGGATAGATATTCACCCCTCGCACGATGAACATGTCGTCCGAACGACCCGCGATCCGGTCGTGCCGGGGCATGATCGAGCCGCAGGGGCAGGGTCCGGGAAGGGCGCGCGTGAGGTCGCGCGAGCGGTAGCGGATCATGGGCGCACCCTCCTTGCGCAGCGTCGTGTAGACCATTTCTCCGGCCTCCCCGTCGGCGACGGGCTCCAGGGTCTCCGGATCGAGAATTTCCAATATGTAATAGTCCGCCCAGTAATGGACGCCGCAGTGGTGCTCGCAATCGAGTCCCGTGCCGGGGCCGTAAATTTCAGTGAGCCCCGGGATGTCGAAGATGTGGTCCGCGCCCAGCAGTTCCCTCACCTTGGCGCGCATGGAATCACTGGAGCGTTCGGCCCCGAAGATCACTTTTTTGACATTGATTTTGTCGCGCAGGCCGCGGCTCGCCACCTCTTCGGCCAGGAGCAGGGCCATGGATGCCGTAGAGCCGATCACGGTCGACTGGAAGTCAACCAGGAATTGCAATTGCATATCGATGTTGCCGGGCCCGGCCGGGACGGCGAACGCGCCGAACTTCTCGCAGCCCAGCTGGAAACCGATGCCGGCCGTCCACACCCCGTATCCGACGCAGATCTGCACCCTGTCATCCCTGGACAGGCCTGCCGTCGCGTAGCAGCGGGCAAACATGTCGGACCAGTCGTCGATGTCCTTCTGCGTGTAGACCAAGACCTTTCTTTTCCCTGTGGTCCCGGATGACGCGTGCAGCCGGACGATCTTCTCCATGGGCACAGAGATGAGCGGCCAGGGATAATTTTCCTGAAGGTCCTGAGATGTCGTGAAGGGCAGCCGGCGGATGTCGGCAAGAGTCCGGATATCTTCCGGTTTCACCCCTGCTTCATCGAAACGCCGGCGGTAAAATTCCGATCCGTTATAGGCGTGGTTGACAGTCCACTGGAGCTGTTTGAGCTGAAAGGCTTCCAAATCCTCAATCCCTGCAAAAGCGGGCATATAATTGCTGTTCATATGATGACTCCTGTTTGAAGTGGTGCTGGTAACATATATGTGTTGTAAATTCAAGGCTTCACAGGCTGTTGAAAAAGGCTCATCTGTGCGTTGCGCTTCAAGATCGTATCGCTCAAAGTATTAAAATATACGCCCGCGATCCGGTTTTTGCGCGCCTTGCCCCTAAGCCTTTTTGAACAGCCTTTCAATTCAAGCTCGTTGAGCTTGTCGGAACGACTCCGAAATCCTTTCTACAGTGTCGCTTCGACAGGCCCAACGAACGGGTTTTTACGGGACCATGTTGGACAGCACTAAAACCGACCAGTAAGGCGAAAGCATCAGGAGGATGATCGCGATAATATAGGACGGCAGAAAATACATACTTCCCCTGAAAACTGTCCCCAGGGGGATATCCCTGGCCATGCCGGCAACTAAGTAGCAGCAGATGCCGATGGGCGGCATGATCGAACCCATTGTCGTAACTATTGTTATGACCTGACCGAACCAGATCGGGTCGTAACCCATTTCCATGACGATCGGGTAGAAAATGGGAAGAGACACAAGCAGGAAGGCCAGGGCGTCCATGATGCAGCCCCCGATGATGTAACAGATCAGGATTACCCACAGCAGCAGCCCCTTTGACAGCCCCAGTCCGCCGATCCAGGCCGCCGCCTCGAACGGCAGGCGGGTAAGGGTCAGAAAACGCCCGAAGATCACGGCCCCGGCGATGATCATGAACACCATGCAGGAGATGCGCAGCGTGTCGGCAATTGACGAGACGAATCCTTCCCACGAAAGCTTCCTGCGCAGCAGGCAGATGACGAGGCCCAGCGTGCAGCTCACGGCGGCCGCTTCCGTCGCCGTCACGACGCCCGTGAAAAGGGCGTACATGATAATGGCGAAGAGCGCCAGGATATCCAGGGCCTCCGGCAGCGCCCGGAAGCGCTGCGGCCAGGAGCTCTTTTCCGTTTTTGGCCCCCAGTCGGTGTGGCGGCTGCAGAGGAGAAAAACAGTGGCCACGATAAGCAGCGTCAGGACGATGCTGGGGATCACGTTCCCGAAAAACAGTTTGCCGATGGACTGTCCGGTATAGAGGCCGTAAACAACCAGCACGATGCTTGGAGGTATCAGGACACCCAGCGTCGCGCCCGCCGCGACGGAGCCGGCATTGAGCATTGGGTGATAGCCGTATTTCTTCATGGCCGGGATCGCCACGGTGCTCATGGTGGCGGCTGTCGCGGTATTGGAGCCGCTGATCGCGGAAAAGGCCGCCGAGGCCATGATTGTCGTGACGGCCAGGCCGCCCCGGTAATGGCCGAACCACCGGTGCGTCGCGTGGTAAAGGCTGTTGTTGTAACCCGCGTAGTGGATGAATTCCCCCACGAGGATGAACATGGGGATGACCGTCAGGCCGTAGTTGGAAAATATGCTCCATATCTCGGAGCCGATCATTCCGCAGGCCGCCGGGACCGAAGTTACGAAGGCTATCCCGGCAAACCCCACGAGGGCCATGGTGAATCCCGCCGGTATCCTCAGCAGGAAAAGCACGGCGAACATTATGCAGATACCGTAGATCCCGATAACCGGTCCCTCCATCACCCGGCCCTCTCTTCCTCTTTATCCTCGTTGAGCGCGCTCTTCAAAAAATCGATGGCGCAGGCGAGCGCCAGGAAAGCGAAGCCCAGCGCCACGCCGAACACGAACGGGTCGTACATGATCTTCTGCGTCTCCGAGAGTTCCCCGGATTCCCTGATCATCATCCCCCATTTTGCGGTCTGCCAGGCGATAACGGCAAAAAAACTTGCTGTGATCAGGCAGGAAACGGCATTCACAAGCTTTTTTATTCCGGCGGGGAACTTGTCTGAAACGATATCGACGATTATATGGTCCTTCTTCCTCTGGGTGTAGCCGAGGGCCGCGGCCGTCACAATGGCCCCCAGGAAGGAGACGATTTCATAGGACCCTGTAAAGGGGATGCCGAATATTCTCAAGGCGACATTGACCGTAGCCAGGAGCATGACTGCCATAAGCGCCGCGCCGCCCGCAACCATCGCCGCTTTGTTGAGCATCAGATCGAACCGGTCGAGATATTTCATTGCAG
>CAZKYN010000123.1:0-9707 GCA_964556675.1 uncultured Syntrophaceae bacterium | reverse complement strand
AATCGCCAATATAAAATTAAAATAACAGAGATCAGTCGTTCACACCTGGTATTTAACTGTCTCTCTCCGGATGAAAATTGAGGTGAAAAATGGACTGGACCACTTTGTTGCTGGGGTTCGCCGCCGGTCTGATTGCAGGTTTTGCATTATCATCCCTGATCAAAGGATATAAGGAAAAAGCCGCCGGCGAGATCGCGCGCGAACTGCTTGCCGAAAGCGAGCAGCAGAAAAAAGCCGCCATCGACGAGGTCATCAGCAGGCTCAAGCTGAACTTTTCCGATGTCTCCCTGGAGGCGCTTTCCCGATCCACCGACGAGTTCCTCAAACTCGCCAAATCGAAGCTCGACCAGGAAAGAGAGGCGACCGCGCGGGAGCTCGATTCCAAAAAGACCCTGATCGACCAGCAGCTTGCCGCGATGAACGGCGGCCTGGAGAATGTCGCACGCATCCTCACCGAGCTGGAAAAAGACCGAATAGAAAAGTTTCAGGAGCTGTCGTCCCAGCTGCAAAGGACGGGTGAGCAAACATCGGAACTCGCCAGGATCACGGGCTCGCTGCGGGAAGCCCTCGCCAGTTCCAAGGTGAGGGGACAATGGGGCGAGCGTATGGCAGACGACGTCCTGCGCATGTGCGGGTTCGTGGAAGACATCAATTATACGAAGCAGAAAACACTGGAAACCGGGTCGCGGCCGGATTTCACGTTCCTGCTGCCGCGCGGCCTCAAGCTCAACATGGATGTTAAATTCCCGCTGGACAATTACCTGAAGTGGCTGGAAGCCGCCAACGACATGGAACGTAAGAATTTCCGCGATGTGTTCCTCCGCAACATCCGGGACAAGATCAAGGAGGTCTCGACGCGCAACTATATCGACCCCGCGGGCAACACGCTTGACTATGTCCTGCTGTTCATCCCCAACGAGCACATCTACGCCTTCATACACGACCAGGACGCATCGATCCTGGAGGACGCTCTGAAAAATAAGGTTATCTTCTGTTCGCCCATCACGCTGTTTGCTGTTCTCGCGGTGATCCGGCAGGCGGTGGATAACTTCGCCCTGGAGAAGACTTCGCACGAGATCCTGGGGCTGTTCGGCGTATTTCGCGAACAGTGGGGAAAGTTTCTCGAACAGCTGGACAAGGTCGGACGAAAGCTGGCTGACGCGCAGAAAGAATACGAAATCCTGGCTAATACCCGCCGCAAGCAGCTCGAAAAGCCATTGACTAAGATCGAACAGCTCAAGTCGGGCGGGGCGGCTGAAAACCAAAAAGAGCTTTACGTTATACCCGGCGATAAGGACAACATCTCCGAAGAATAACCGTGCATTGAGGCCTGATGCGGGCGGACCGCCGGCCGGCGTTTGCATCATTGCCGAAATTGCGCCAGTCAATTCAAAAAACAAGCATATAAACTCATCCATCCGGAACAGGCGCTTTCCTGTACTCGGTTTATATGATAGTCGCTCACCTTTCTTCCGGATTGATGCCGGCAGTAAAGCCCGGGGTAAACGCATCCGCATTTAATCCTGCATAACGGCGCGCCGTAAATAAATCATAACATTCAAGATTGAAGCATTTGCTTCATAAGTGCGGCCGGCGAATTCCAGCCCTGAATCCCCTTGCTGAAATAAATCCCTCTCATTTCGATACCTTTCCATGCCCGGCCGTCAAAAGGTACGGCAATTGCAAAAAGGCGATGCGAATGTACGCGTCCGCTTTCAGATAGACTTCAAAAATTAATGGAGGAAGACACAGATATGAAGGCAACCAAGGTAATGACGGCACAGGAAGCTGTCTCGAAGTACATCGAAGACGGCATGACTGTTGGAATCGGCGGTTTTTTTCATTCAATATCCTATGTACTGACCCACGAGATAATCCGTCAAAGGAAACAGCACCTGACCATATGCCAGCCGAGCTTTAATGAGCATGCAGACCAGCTCATCGGGGCCGGATGCGTGGACAGGATCATTTCTTCGTATGTTTGGATGGAGGTCTTCGGACCTCTTTATTGTTTCCGGCGGGCAATGGAAAAGGGAATACCGCATAAAATCGAGATGGAGGACTATACCAATTTCGCCGTGATGGCTCGGTACCTCGCCGGCGCCCTCGGAATGCCTTACATCCCGATCAATTCAATGATGGGCAGCGACATGCTCAAATACAGCGCCTGGATGGGTGACAACAAGGCAAAAGTAATAAAGGACCCCTTCGGTTCGGGTAAAGAGCACGTGCTCGTGCCGGCCCTGACGCCCGATATCGGCTATTTCCACTGCCAGCGGGCCGATGAGGAAGGCAACTGCCAGATGTGGGGCATCTGGGGCGACATGCCCTGGAGCATGAGGGCCTCCAAGAAAGTGATCGTGTCGTGCGAGGAACTGGTCTCAAGAGATGCAATCGGCCGGGACCCCAACCGCACGATAGTCCCCGCCTATAAAGTGGTTGCCGTGGTTCCCGCTCCGTTCGGGGCGCATCCGAAACATTGCCAGGGCTGCTATGACGTCGATCGCGAATTCATCTTCAAGTACGTGCGCGAATCGGCGAAACCGGAGGGCTGGCAGAAGTTCATGGACGAGTGGGTCTACGGCGTGGCGGACAGGACCGAGTACCTGAAGAAGTATGTCGACACGTTCGGGATGAAAAAATTTATGGATCTCAGGGCCCGCGACATTTCGGCGCCATCGGTCAATTACGGTTTTTAAGGAGGAGAAAAATGTCTCAGGACTATACCAATTTCACTCTGCAGGAAATGATGGCCGTCGCGGCGGCCAGGGAAATAAAGGACGGCGAAAAGGTGATCATCGGGACGGGCCTTCCGCTCCTGGGCGCCTTTCTGGCCCAGAAGACGCATGCTCCGAACATGGTGGCGATTTACGAATCGGGCGCCATTGACTGCAAACCGCTGAAGACGCCCTTCTCTGTGGCCGACTCGGTCCTCGTCCCGGGTTCCGCAATGCAGGGCGGACTCATTGAAGGCCTCGGCGTCGTCCATAACGGCGACCTCGACGTCGGCTTCCTGGGAGGGGCCCAGATAGACAAGTACGGCAACCTCAACACGCACGTGATCGGGGATTACAGAAAGCCGAAAGTAAGGTTTGCCGGAAGCGGCGGGTCCAACGACATCGGCATGGGATGTAAAAGAACCATCGTCATGATGCTCCATCAAAAGCAGCGTTTCCCCGAGAAAGTGGATTTCGTGACCACACCCGGGTATTTCGGCGGCGGCAGGGAGCGTGAGACATACGGCTTTTTCGGCAACGGCCCAAGCGTCGTGATTTCCACCCTGGGCATCTTGCGTTTCGACCCGGAGACCAGGGAGATGTACCTGGATACGTATCACCCCGGGGTGTCTATAGAAGACATAAAGGCGAACACGGGTTGGGAGCTCAAGATTTCAAAAAACGTCCGCGAAACAGAAAAACCTTCCCCGGAGCTTATCAGGATACTGCGGGATGAGTGCGACCCGACGGGCGTTTTCCTGAAGAAGTCATAAAAGGAGAATGCAATGACAGACTGCGGTTTGATCCTTTACGAGAAGACAGAAAAAACAGCCGTCCTGACGTTCAACCGCCCGGCGGCCCTCAACGCGCTGAACACGGAAGTGAACCTGACCCTTATCGACCTGCTGGACAGGGCTGAGGCCGACCCCGAAATCAGGGTCGTTGTCCTGACCGGATCGGGCGACAAGGCTTTCGTGGCGGGTGCGGATATAATTGAAATGATGAATATGAATGCAATGCAGGCGAGGCTCCATGCCATCCGGGCGAAGCGGGTTACGGACAAGATATGGAACCTTTCGAAGCCGGTCATCGCGGCAATCAACGGCTTCTGCCTGGGAGGCGGCCTGGAATACGCGCTGGCCTGCGACCTGCGGGTCGCCTCGGAAAAGGCGCGGTTCGGACTGCCGGAAATCAACCTCGGCATACTTCCGGGCGGCGGCGGGACGCAGCGTCTTCCCCGCCTGATAGGCCTGACCAAGGCCAAGGAACTGTGTCTGACGGGGGACATGATCAACGCCGCTCAGGCGCTTGAACTCGGTCTCGTGAACAGCGTAGTTCCCGCGGAATCCCTCATGGAGAAGGCGATGGAGCTCGCGGCGAAAATTGCCGGCAAGAGCCCCACTTCCGCCAACCTGATCAAGACGGCAATGAACAAGGGCGTCGAGACCGATCTCGAAACGGCCTTGATGTATGAAATAGACTCTTTCGGACTGTGCTTCACCACCGAAGATCAGAAGAACGGCATGGCGGCGTTTGCGGCCAAGTCGAAGAAATAAGGTTGCGGGCCCGGCCGGACAGTCCGGCCGGGCCCTGATGATAAAAGAAGGAGGTTTTACATGAGTGAGATAGTAGCTGTAATCGGCGCCGGCACAATGGGATCGGGGATAGCCCAGGTCGCGGTGGAAGCCGGGTTCAAGGTCAACCTGGTCGATACCGAGCAGTCCTTCGTAGACAGGGGCGTCGCCAACATAAAAAAGTTCGTGGGCAAAAAAGTTGAGAAGGGCAAAATAACCCAGGCCCAGTGCGATGAGATATTTTCCCGGCTGACGGGCACCACGGACATGGCGGCTGCCGTGAAGGGAGCGATCATGGTTGTCGAGGCCGTCTTCGAAAAGGTTGAACTGAAAAAATCGATATTCGAGAAGCTGGATTCACTGTGCCCGCCCAAGACCATCCTGGCAAGCAACACTTCGACTCTCAGCATTACCGGCCTGGCTGCGGCCGCGAAGAACCCCGAGAGGGTGATCGGCACGCACTATTTCAGCCCGGTCCCGGCAATGCGGCTCGTGGAAGTTATCCGCGGCAAACTGACGAGCGATGAGACAACGGACAAAACGGTGGCAATCTGCAAGAAGTTCGGCAAGACGCCCATCGTCGTCAAAGATATACCCGGGTTCATAGTCAACCGGTTCCTTTGCCTCTTGTACAATGAGGCCGCCAATATGGTCCTCAACGGCTCTGCTTCAGCGGAAGACATCGATCAGGCCGTGAAACTCGGCTGCAACTGGCCGATGGGCATCAACGAGATTGCGGACCTCGCGGGCGTGGACGTCTGTGCATTCGCGATCGAGGCTATGTATCAGATGACCGGCGAGGAGCGCTACAAACCTTCCCCCCTTTTCGAAAAGATGATGGCTGAAAAAAAGCTGGGCCGGAAGACGGGAGAAGGATTTTATAAATACGATAAGAAGTAGCACGCCCGATTACAGGAGTTAAATTATGGCAAACAGAGAGGTAGTAATTGTAGACGGAATGCGCACGGCATTCGGGCGGCTGGGCGGCAGCCTTAAAGACTATACTGCCGAGCAGTTGGCCGGGATCGGTCTTAAAGGACTTGTGGAAAAAACGAAAATTTGCGAGCGGGGCCATATCGATTCCATTTTCATGGGGATGGCGTTCCATCCCGCCCATGCAATAAACCCCTCGCGGTGGGCGATGCTGTACGCGGGGATACCAAACACGACCACGGCGTCTTGCGTTGAGCTGCAGTGCGGCTCGGCGATTGATTCAATAAACCATGCGGCCTGGAAAATCCTGAGCGGCCAGGCGGATATAATGATCGCCGGGGGCATGGAGTCTTTCAGCCAATTGCCGGTAAAGTTTGCGACCAACGTACAGCCGTACCGGCTTGCAGGGCCGAAGCAGCTCGAATTTCAGCTCCAGCCCCCGTCAAAGGATATCCGCACCTATCTGCCGTTTGAAATGGGATTGACTGCGGAATTGCTGCAGGAAGCATATCAGGTTTCGCGGGAGGAGCAGGACCAGTTTGCCTTCCGCAGCCAGACGCTCGCCAAGAAGGCAATCGAAGCCGGGTATTTTGTCGAGGAGATCATCCCTGTTCCGATCCCCCAGGGGAAGAACAAGCCCCCCCTGGAGTTCAAAGTGGACGAGCATCCCAGGCTGTCTCCTCCCGAAACACTGGCAAAGCTGCCTCCCGCTTTCAAGAAAGGCGGGACGGTTACCAGCGGAAATTCCTCGGGCCTCAATGACGGGAGCGCTTTCGTTTTGTTGATGACGAAGGAAAAGGCCGGAGAGCTCGGTTACGAACCGTACGCCAAGTGGGTGTGCGGAGCGGACCGCGGCTACGACCCCGCCCTGATGGGTGTGGCGCCCGCGTTTGCGATCCCAATCGCCCTGCAGAGGGCGGGTCTGAAGTTCGACGACATCGACGTGATCGAGTGCAACGAGGCGTTTGCAGTGCAGAACATTGCGGTAATCAGGGAACTGGAAAAGCAGGGATACAAGATAGACATGGACAAATGGAACCCCAACGGCGGTGCGATTGCCTTCGGACACGCAAACGGCGCTTCAGGCGCGAGGATTGCCATGCTGTGCATGAAAGAACTCGTCCGCAGGAAGAAACGGTTCGGCCTTTTCAGCGCCTGCTGCGGAGGCGGCCAGGGAGTCGTCACGATTATCGAGAACTTAAAGAGCTAATCAAAACGGACCGGGGCGGAATCCAAGCCGTCCCGTCTGAACAAATACAGGAGGATAGTAAATGGATTTCAGATTAACCGAAGATCAGATCATGCTGAGAGATACAGTCAGAAGAATAGCAACGGAGAAGTTTGCGCCCAGGGCTGCCGAGGTAGACGCGACGGAAGAGTTCCCATGGGATAATTTCAAGATCCTTTCCGAGAACGGGCTGCTTGGAGTCAATATCCCCGAGCAGTACGGTGGAACGGGAGCCGGCCAGCTCGCAGGGCTGCTGGTGCTCGAGGAAGTAGCCAAGGCCTGCGCTTCCACGTCGGTCATGCTGACCAACCAGGGCCTGGCGAGCGAGCCATTCCTGATTGCCGGCAGCGAAGAAATCAAAATGAAGTATCTGTATCGTCTTGGCAGCGGCGAATGCCCTGGTTCCATGGCGATCACCGAACCAAACGCGGGATCGGATGTGGCCGGAATGAAAACAATAGCCAAGCCGGTGGACGGCGGATACGTCCTTAATGGTTCGAAGATATTTATAACCCAGGGCGGCGTCGCCCCCTTCCTGGTCGTTGTCGTCTATACCGACAAAAGCAAGGGCAACAAGGGCATGAGCATCGTCGTGGTCGAAAAGGGCGACAAGGGATTCAACGTGGGCCGCCAGGAGCACAAGATGGGCATCCGCGGCTCCGATACGCGCGAGATCACGTTTGAAGACTGCTTCATTCCGGCGGACAGGGTTATCGGTCCGGAAGGAAGCGGCTTCAAGACCCTGATGAACACCTTCAACTACTCGCGTCCCAACATCGCCGCCCAGGCCCTCGGGATTGCCCAGGGTGCGCTGGACGCCGCAGTTGCTTACGCCAAGGAGAGGGTGCAGTTCGGCAAGACTCTGGCTTCCCAGCAGGGGATCCAGTGGATGCTGGCGGAAATGGCGCTGGCGGTTGAGGCCTCCCGGACGCTGGTCTACAGGGCCGGCGCGATGATCGATACCGAGCCCGGCTCCCCGGATATCCCGAGGATCTGCTCGATGGCGAAATGGATGGCCTCCGACACGGCCATGAAGGTCACGACCGATGCCGTACAGATTTTCGGCGGTTATGGATACAGCAGGGAATACCCGGTGGAAAGGATGATGCGCGACGCCAAGATCACCCAGATATACGAAGGGACAAACCAGATCCAGCGCGTCATTATTGCCGGGCAGATGCTGCGCTGATTAAAAGAAAGGATAGGAGAGATGACAATCAAAGTCCTGATCAAACGCAAAGTCCCCAAGGAAAAAGAACTGCATATCCTCAATCTTATAAATCAGTTGAGGGCTATGGCCACACGTTTCCCGGGCAATGTGTCCGAGGAGATCATGTGGGGAGTGGACAATCCGGATGAATATATTGTTTTCAGCTCCTGGCGGTCAATTTCTCATTGGAAGAATTACAGGGAAAGCAAGGAAAGGGAGAAGATCCAGAAATTGATAGATGAGCTGACGGGCGCCGATACCGTTTACGAGGTTTACAGGTATCCCGAGGTTTCCTCCGACGATTTCAGTGAACCCCTGATGTGACTTAACCCCGGACAGCGCCCCGGCGCTGTCCGGATCATTATTAGCGCTCTTTTTGAAGCATATAGTTCAATATTGAGGCATTTGCTTCAGGGACTCTGAAGCAAAGATAAATGGCGGAAAGGCCCGGCGTCCCGGTTTATTGCAGAAACCATCAATGATTACCCAAATTGCCGCAAGCATTGATGATTTAACGGACGAATCCGGGCCATAACGACTGAAGCAATCAGGAAGTTTGGCATATAGGTTGCTAAACTCCTGGTGGGGAATCCGGCATACGGCCGGAGAATGCGTCTTAATTTTATTAAAAGGAGGATTGTGGAGTTATGGCAGTTGAGAAAGCAGTCAGCATACCGAAGCCTGAATCCGGCACCCGCTGGTTCGTGGTGTTTTGGTTGGCAATGGGAACAGTTATCAACTACATCGACCGCGTCAATTTCGGTGTTGCCACACCGACTATCATGAAGGAGTTCGGCATGGGCACCGGCGAAATGGGCATCCTGATGTCGGCCTTCTTCTGGTCTTATACGCTGACAATGATTCCGGCCGGTCACCTTCTGAACACCATCGGCCCTAAAAAGATCCTGGGCGGGGCTGCCTTTGCCTGGGGAGCGGTAACCATGGCGACGGCGGTTTGCTGGAACTTTGTATCATTCATGGCAATCCGCATCGGATTGGGCCTCACCGAGGCCCCGGCATTTCCGGCCAATGCCCGCGTGGTTTCGGTCTGGGTGCCCAAGCGCGAGAGGACGTTCGCTTCGGCGATGTTCGACTGCTCCGCCAGGGCCGGTAATGCTTTTGCGCCGCCCATTGTCGCATTCATTATCGCAGCCTGGGGCTGGAAGATGTCGTTCGTGGTCACCGGCGGACTGGCCGTGGTCTGGGCCGTGCTGTGGTTCATCTGGTACCATGAACCTGCCGATCACCCGAAGATTACAGCATCCGAGCTGGCTTACATCCGTCAGGATGAAATCGTCCACGACGACGGCTCAATCAAGAGCCATCCGATACCCATGATGCGTCTGGCGACTTATCCTGTCATCCTGAAGGCGGTCACCGCATACGCGCTCTACCTGTATGTCTGGACCGTCTTTATTTTCTGGATCCCGACTTACCTTATGAAAGTCAGGGGGCTTTCCCTGAAGGAGATGGGAATCGCGGCTTCCATACCGTTTGTGGTCGGCGTTATTGCCGAGCTCATCGGGGGCAAGGTTATGGACAAGTGGTATGACAAGGGCGCGACAATTTCCATGCTGAGAAGGACCGGCATGGGAATAGGCATGTTCGGCGCGGCCCTCTTCATTTATCTGTGCATGCAGGCCACCACGCCCACCATGGCGATTGTCTGGCTGAGCGCTTTCATGGGCATTTTCTCCTTCGGCGCCGCCAATGTCTGGGCCATTCCCAGCGACATCGCCCCGTACGGGCAGGCGGGCGGCGTAGGCGGCATCTACAATTTCGTCGGCAACTTCGGCGCCCTGTTTGCTCCGATCGTCACCGGCTATTTCGCGCAGTCGCAGTACGGGTTCAATGGCGCATTCGCAGTGTGCGTTGTGTTCACCATAGTGGGCGGTTTCCTCTACATCTTCAACACATATGACCGCCTGATCCCCAAAAAGCAGGATTTATAACCGAAAATCAGAAGACGCCCCGGGCGGTTAATCGGCCCGGGGCGAAAAAAAGGAGTAAATAATGGATTTCAATTACACAGACGAACAGCTCAT